>NZ_RZTT01000520.1 GCF_003996995.1 Mesorhizobium sp. M7A.T.Ca.US.000.02.2.1
TCGCCAAATCCACCCAAAATAACTTTGGTAGATGGGGTCGAGCGGCTGGAGATTAACCTAAGTGACTATAGCTCTGTTGCAAACGAAGCCTTCAAAATTGGAGAGATCGAATTTTCCGCACACCACGTTCGAATTCGCTCACCTTACGAACGAGCCCATGCGGTATCTATTTGTGCAGACGGACGTGCCGTTCGAACGAAGAAAATTGATTCGATACCCAGCCACAGACTTCAAGATGAAGACGGCGATTTTTACTATCATTGCTACGTAACAAGCTCGTACTTGGACCAACGAGTTAGTGGGCAAAGAACCTCTATTGATCTCCCGGAGGAGCCGAGCCTAATTGAGCCAATAAGTTATCAAGCGCTCGATAAGGAAATCGATGAGCTAGTCCAGAGCCATCTCCGCCCCTACATCGAAGAGGCGCGGGTCATACGCGCGTCTGAGGTTGAGCTAATTATCAACCGGGAATATCCCGAGTATCGATATCTTGTTACTGGAACGAACGACGAGACTGAAAATATTCCGCTAGGCTCAAGCGGAAAGGATATTGTAGATCACTTGGCAATTGCTCACGCGCGGCGGTTAAGCCACGGCAGAGCTAGGCTCGAAGCGACACTCCAGAAATTCGAACATTCGGGTGAAATAGATTCTAGAAAAATTGTACAAGAGTTTGATGAAGTCTACCTAGAATCAATTAAAGCTCATCAGTCGTCACTAATTGGGTATCTTCTTTTCAGAAGAAAGATCATTGAGCTCTATGAGAAAGTTATAGGAAAATCTGGTGACAAATTTGAAAGAGAAGCAGCCGTACATAGCCTAATTTTTCCCCGGCATAGCGCGGTGAGTGGGCACCGCGACTTCGATGACAACAATTTGTGGCTTGTCGACGAGCGACTGACCTTCGCGAACTTCATTGACTCGGATCGCGATATTACCAAGCATGCTGCGCTTTTCGAAGTGAGCAGTGGAAACGAGCCCGATATCGCGTGCTACTTCAGCTTTGCGTTTTCCACTGACGATAGCCTTGACGACCTGCGAGAGGTTGTGATTGTGGAACTAAAGCGCCCAGGTCCTTTGCCATCAAGAGATGAGCACCCTTACACTCAAGTAATTCGATACATAAGAAATATCCGCGAAGGGAAATGGTCAAAAAATGGACCGAAGATTAAGGCCAACCAATCAACAAGATTCTACGCATATATTATATGCGACATAAGCGAGAAATTGACACAAGCGATAGTGGATGAATATCAGTTTCATCCTATGTTCGGCGGCACGGAAGGCTATTTCATATTTAACCCAACGCTCAACGCGTACATCGAATTTGTACCCTTTGAGCGAGTCGGCCGCGACGCAAGACGCCGACATAAGGCCTTTTTTGACCGGCTGGCTATTCCGGCGCCGAATGGTGGCTAACTCGTCGCCCTTCCGGTCAGAACGAGGGGCTAAACGTCCTCACCCCACCGCCACGCACTCAATCTCGATATCAAACTCCATCGGCCAGGACGCCACCGGCACAAAACTCCGCGCCGGCGGGTTCACACTGAAGTACCTGGCATAGACTCGGTTGATGGCGTTGTAGAAGCCGGAATTGACGGCGTAGATGCGCACCATCACCACGTTTTCCAGCGAGGTTCCGGCCGCTTCCAGGCAATGTTTCAGCGCCTTCAGCGACGCCTCGGTCTGCACCTCGATGTCGCCGCGCACCATCTCGCCGGTCACCATGTCCACCGGCGGCGTGGCCGAGATGAACACGAAGCCATTGGCCTTCACAGCCGTCGAGCAGGGCAGGCCAAGCGCCCGCACCTTGGCCGACATGACAGGCACTTCGATGATTTCTTTCTTCATGGCAAATCTCCCTCTCCTGCATTTGCAGGGAGCTTATCCCGGCACTGGCGGAACGCCAGCGCCGTTCTTCCCTTCTCCGCCTGTGGGAGAAGGTGGATCGGCGCGATAGCGCCGAGACGGATGAGGGGTGTTCCAGCGGAGTGAGACGTCGGCGTTCCCTGGAACACCCCTCATCCGTCGCCTTCGGCGACACCTTCTCCCACAGGGGGAGAAGGAAGATGCGGCGCTAAAGAAATCCGATGAACCGTCCGGCGAAAAGCACTGATGTCCACAGCAGTATCGAGAGCACAGCCAGGATGGCGCTGCCGGCCGGCTCGTCACCGCCTCTGGCGAAGCGCAGGAAGGCGAAAAAATTGATGCCGGCGAGAAGGATGAGTGCCATCTTGGCGAGGAAAACCGGCATTGCCGCATAGGTGCTCGCCTTGACGGAAAACAGCAGCGAGCCCGTGACGAGCGCACCCACGAATGCCGCCAAAGCAATGCGGCGCAGCAGCGCGACGAACGCGGCGTAAGGGAGCGAACGGAAGGCGCCGCAGATCCTGAGGTCCATGAGGAGGACGCTGGTCAACAGCGCGCCGATCGACATGATGTGGAGCGCATTGACCACGGGGTAGGCGATGAAGGAAGCCTTCAGCCACCGCGCTAGGGCAAGTTGCTCGAGGCCGGCGAAAAACTCCGTCATCTAGGCCGGCGGCACGCGGTCGGGATAGACATCATACGTCTTGCCGCCGACGATGAGGCGCACCGCTTTCATGCGCTTTTCGCTCGCCTCGAGCGAGCGGTTGCCGATCGCGGTCACCTCGTCGCCGACCTTGGCCACCTCCTCCGTGAAGCCGGCGGCGATGGTGCGGGACGGCGGCGCCATCTCCACCCGCCAGGCCTCACCCTCGGCGTCGACATCCAGCGTGGCGTGCGGATTGCCGATATAGATGGCCGTGATCTTGCCCCTGAGTTCGAAAAACCCGTCCTGCGTCCACGACCAGCCATGATGGGCATAGGCCGCGGTGCCGGCGGCAAGCATCACGGCCGCCGTCAGCGCGACGCTGCGAATTCCATTGAAAGGCGACTGCATCGCTTGTCTCCTCGGTTCGTCCAGCAGCGTTCGAGAGTAGGACACGGCGCGGCAACGTCAAATCACATCGGCCAAATGACCGGAACCGCCAGGCGCCCCGCTCGATCGCCGGCGTGAACGATCCGGCCTTGCTAATGACATCCATGCACGCCACTCTCGCCTTCCCTGCCCGCTCTTCCCCAGGCTGAAGACCGGACCCAAACCCGAAAACGAGGCAAACCATGAGCAGCATGAGAGACCGTCAGGAAGGCTTCGAAAAGAAGTTTGCGATGGACGAGGATACGAAGTTCAGGGCCATGGCGCGCCGCAACAAGCTGCTCGGCCTGTGGGCCGCCGAAAAGCTCGGCAAATCCGGTGCGGATGCCGACGCCTATGCGAAGGAAGTCGTGCACGCGGATTTCGAAGAGGCAGGCGACAACGACGTGTTCCGCAAGGTCCGCGCCGATTTCGATGCGGCAGGCATCGCCCAGTCGGATGCCCAGGTACGCACCGCCATGGAAACCCTGCTGGTGACCGCGGTGGAGCAGATCAGGTCGACGTGAGCGCCGCTCAGCCTTGATCGGGATAGGGCGTGCCGTCCTTGAGGCACAGGGCCACATTGTGGTGTTGGTTTGCCAGCGGGCTGACTCTTCCATCGTAGCGCTCTACGGCGCCCCCCTCTGTCCTGCCGGACATCTCCCCCTCAAGGGGGGAGATTGGCAGCTTTGGGGCCGGCCTTCACC
>NZ_RZTT01000521.1 GCF_003996995.1 Mesorhizobium sp. M7A.T.Ca.US.000.02.2.1
GAAGATCGGCAGCGTCGAGGCCACCTTGCCGCCCTCGCTGGCGCGGGCATCGAACTGGTCGTCCCAATTGCCGCGCGCTGAGGATTTCAGGATGTCACCGATCACATCCTGCGCATTGGCGCCGCTGGCGACCACTGCGGCTGCGAGCGCGGAGGCTCCGGAGAGGAAAAAACGACGGCTGGTTCTCATGGACGTTCCAGACATTTGTAGCAGTTCGATCTTGCTGCGTTGATCACCGGGCGATCTCGCCCGCACTGTAAAATTGGCAATCTTAACAATTAGCCAACCATGCTCCGTATCACCTTGGTGTGACAGCGCCCAGGCGCGATACGGATTGCGGGTGAACGCATGGTCTTCACACCAGCATCACTGCCACTCTCGGTTCCACTGGAATATGGCGGCAACGTGGCCTAGCGCCCGAATCCGACTGGCCGGCACTCCGAAAAGAACGGACCGATGCTTTTGGGTATCGGGGTCGGTGCCGTCGCCGAGCTATCGCCTATGGGGTCGACTGCCGCGCGGCAAGGCGCGCAGCCAGCCGCGAACGAGACTGGCTCAGGGCTTCGGACCCGGAGCCTCCAACTCGGAACATCGTTGCAGCACTTGGTTCTCAGGGTAACGCAATATCTTGCTGTCATCGAGTTTGAGCAGCAGCGCCCGCCTCTTTTCCACACTGTCGGTATCGTCCGAGCAAGTCAGGTCCAAAATGACGGCGTCCAGGCCTTTGATCTTCTGGACTTTGTCGATTGTGCAGCCGACTTCCCACATTTCCACCGACTTATCGGTGAACGTCACTCTGGAGTCATTGCCGTCGCACGGGCTGCTGCCTTCCATGGCGAAGGCATCCTTCCACCAGTCCTCGGCGAAAGCCGTTTCTGACGCAAGCAGTAGCGCCGCCGCGACAAAACAGATCTTGAAACGCCTGCTTCGACCCATCATGCCCCCTTGTGCGGCGACATTAGGCATTGTGGAAGCGAAAGCAAAGCGTGGCCCACGGGGTTGCGGTCAGCCGACAAACAGATGAACTCAAGTCGCCGTCAGTCGCTAGAAAAAGGCCGATGCCTCTCGGCACCGGCCCTGACTGAAGGTCGATATTTCGGCCGCGTTTCTGTGGCGCGGGCCGGATCCGATGCGGCGCCTTACATCCGGTAGGCGATAGTGTCGTTCCAGAAGCGGTCGAGCCGCTGCAAAGCACGGTTCATCTGCTTGAACTCGTCGGTGTTGATGCCGCCGACCTGCTCGATCGAGCCGACATGACGCTCGTAGAGGCCGGCAACGACCTCCGCCACCTCGTTGCCCTTCGGCGTCAACGAGACACGGACCGAACGGCGGTCGATGCGCGAGCGCTGGTGATTGATGAAGCCGAGATCGACCAGCTTCTTCAGATTGTAGGAGACGTTCGAGCCGAGATAGTAGCCACGCGAGCGCAACTCGCCGGCGGTCAGCTCGGAATTGCCGATATTGAACAGCAGCAGCGCCTGGATGGCATTGATGTCGGAACGGCCGTTGCGGTCGAATTCGTCCTTGATCACATCAAGCAGGCGGCGGTGCAGCCGCTCAACAAGCTGCAGCGATTCCATGTACAGGGAACGGATAGCCTCGCGGCGATCGTCGGATACGTTGGCGGTCTTCGCCGCCGGACGCGAATTGATCATTGTCTTTGCCTCTCGTTTGTCGCCCTGGTGATTTTTTGTTTTTCACCTTGATCGCGACACTATCGAATACTCATAAAATTCGACTTAAACGCTAGGGCTAACAAGAGCTTACCGGTAAGAGGTTTCGGAAGAGGCTTAACGAACGGTCACCCGAGCAAGGATAATTAACCTAAAGATTTCGGCAACGATTGCGGAGCTCATTCGAGGCGACAGCGGGGCCGCCAATGGGTTCAACGGCTTAGTGGCGGACCGGGCGCTTCTGCAGGTAGATGACGACACGGAAGACGATGTAGAGCAGCGCCACCGCCGCATGCGAGGCGACAATCAGCAAGCGGTGGCCGAATAGCTCGGGAAAGCCGGCATACATGACCGTCTCGGTCACCGCGCAAATGAACCAGATCACCGGCCCCCAGGACGCCAGCATCCACAGGCCGGCAGCGGCAAAGGGAAAGAACACGGCGAGCACCACCGCAGCGACCTGCCAGTGCACGGGCATCAGGTCGAACCGCCACAGCGTACCCGGATAAAAGCCGATCAACCTGATCCAGTAGAGAATGCCGAACAGCAGGCAGTAGCCCGATATGACGCGCTGGAACCAGGCGAAGATCACCTCCACCCCGGAGGGCTGCAGCACGACGCGCCTCGAGGTCACCTCGCTCATATCAAGAGTTCCCGTTCGCCGAGCGGAGCGAAATAGGCATCGACATCCGCTTCGCTGACCGCAGCGAGGCTTGCCGGCCGCCATTGCGGCTTCGAGCCCTTGTCGATGATGGCGGCGCGGATGCCTTCGTAGAAATCATGGCCGGCGAGCATCCGGTTGAGGATGCGGAACTCCATCTTCATGCAGGCTTCCATGGACAGCGTCAGTCCGGCGCTAATCTGACGCCAGGCGACGCGCAGGCTGGTCGGCGAGCGGGTGCGGATCGTCGCCAGTGTCTTTGCCGCGAACTCGTCGGCGTCGGCCGCACGCTCGAGGCTGTCGATGACGCGGTTCAGGGACGGTTGCGAAAAATGGCGAACAATCGCCTCCAGCGTCGGCCTGTCGGTTTCGCGCCTTGCCTGCACGAAGAAGCCGCGCAGCACCGATTCCGGATCGCCGGTCAGCGCCAGGCGGTCGAGGAAGCCAGCCTGGTCCTCGGCCTTGATGGTGTGGGTGGCCAGCCCCGACCACAGCGCATCGCCATAGCGGATGCGATTGCCGGTCAGCGCCAGATACATGCCGAAGGAGCCGCCGAGATCAGGCAGCAGGTGGCTGGCGCCAACATCCGGAAAAAAGCCGATGCCGACCTCCGGCATGGCAAATTGGGCATTCTCGGTCATCACCCGGTGCGAGCCATGGAAGGAGATACCGACACCACCGCCCATGACGATGCCGTCGATCAGGGCCACATAAGGTTTCTTGAAACTGTTGATGCGGGCGTTGAGCCGGTATTCGTCGGCGAAGAACTCGACCGGCGGTTTTCCCGCCCGGCCTGTCTCATAGACATGCAGGATATCGCCGCCGGCCGAAAAGGCCCTGCCCTCTGCCTTGACGACGATGACGTCGATGCCCTGGTCGGCTTCCCAGGCGGAAAGAGCAGCGTCGAGCGCCCTGATCATGCCGTGCGTCAAGGCATTGAGCGCCTGCGGCCGCGTCAAGGTGACGACGCCGGCCCGGCCCAAATGTTCGAAGCGGATCTCGTCGCCTCCGCCAAAATCCATCGTGAAGAATCCCTCCCCCGGCCGCCGGGATTGAAGTGCTAAAGCGTGGCGCATGGGTGCGTCAATGGCGAGCACACCGGTGCAAGCTCTGGCCCGGACCAGGAGCCAGTGCTAAAAATCGAGCTGCAATACTGAAAAACTGGATAGAGTTCATTGCAGCGCAGCTCTGGCGGGTCTTCGAACGGGACGGTTGTTTATGACTCGATTTTCGCGCCTTGCGCCGGTGGCAATCGGGCTGAGCATCTGCTTGGCTGTTCACCCGGTCATGGCGGGGACTTTGGAAG
>NZ_RZTT01000522.1 GCF_003996995.1 Mesorhizobium sp. M7A.T.Ca.US.000.02.2.1
CGACAGCGTCGTCCGCAGGCCGGCGCCCGTCGTCGACAGCCCGGTTGCCTGCATCACCTCGGGCAACAGCACCGACAGGCTCGAAAACAGCGGCCGCAGGTTGAAGGCGATCAGCACAAGGCTCGCGCCAAGCACAATGCGCGCCGCACGGCTGCGCAGTTCAGGCGGCTGCGGCACGGGCAGGCTGTCGGCCTCGGCATCGATGAGTTCCAGACCGTCCATGACCTCGGCCTTCGGGTCAGGCTGACGAAAACTCTGGTTCATTGCGAAAGCAGTCTTTCAAGTTGGGCAAGCACCGGCGCCATGAAGGCTCGGACGGCGGCAACGGCCCGCTCGGGATCGCTCGCGGCAATGGCTTCGACGATTGCCGCATGCGCCTGGTGGTCCGGTTCGGGCAGATCGCCGTCGATGGTGGCATGGATGGTCTCGGTAATGGCGGCGGTGAAGAAGTCGTAGAGCTCCATCATCGCCCTGTTGCCGGACGCCGCGACGACGGATTTGTGGAAGGCGAGATCGCGACGGATGAAGGCTTCGCTTCCGCCTTCGGCGACAGTGCCGCGCGCGGCAAGCAATTGCCGCATCCGCTCGAGGTCGGCTGGCGTGTGACGCAAGGCGGCGAGCCTCGCGGCCTCGAGATCCAGCGCCGCCCGCGCCTCCCACTGATCGCGCAGGCCGCTGCGCTTGACCCGGTCGAGCGCGGCAGAGGTATCGACGGCAGAGCGCACATAGGTGCCCGACCCCTGGCGCGTATCCAGCAATCCCTGCGAGACCAGCACCCGCACCGCCTCGCGCACCGTGCCGCGGCTGACCGACAGAAGGTCGGTCAGAGCTGCCTCATTGGGAATACGCTCGCCGACGCTCCAGCGGCCGCTGACGATCTCGGCACGCAGGCTGCTGGTGGCGCTGTCGGTGAGATTGGTTCTGGTGGCGGGTTGCATCGGTCTTTCATCAGGTCATCAGATGACTTGATGAATAGGCAGGCTCCTAACTGCCGTCAAGATGCTCGGAAGCCAACGAGCACCGCAATGGGAATGGATCAGTTGGTGGCTCGTGCGAAGCTCGCCATGTGGAAGGCCTGAACCTCCGGCGGATAGCGATACTCCGTGCCATAGGGGCACGCATTGCGGTCAAGGCAGCCGCCGTTGCGGCACGGCTCGCCACTCGCTCCCCGCACATGCGCCAGGCAGGATTGATAAGCGAATCCTTGCGCGGAATAGGCGTCGACCGGGCAGGATTTCAGGCAGGGTTTCTCGACGCAGCTATCGCAAAGGTGAGGCGCCGCTTCGCCGGCTTGAATCGGAAGCTCGTCGTCGAACAGCAGCGCACCGCGATAGGCGTGCCAGAGCCCATAGTGCGGATGCATGAGGATGCCGAGCGGCGACGGCTTCAGCCCCTCCGCCCGCATCGCCCATTGCTGGAACGGCAGATAGGGCGTGTCGGAAGGTGAAACGGCTCGCGCCCTGAATGTCTCCGCCACGGAGCCGATCACTTCGCGCGACCATGTGTCAAGCGGATTGGCGATTGCCTGGGGCTGTTGCTCCCACCAACGCAGGAAATGCGGCAAGGGTGCCGCACCCGCCTGCCCTACCAGCAGGACGGCCGCTGCCGCCCCGCCCGACGGTCCTGTTGTCGACGCATCGCCCGGCGTAAAATTGAAGCCGCCGCGAAGAACAAGGCCGTTAGCGTGAAGCGCCGCAGCAATGCCGTCAACGCTGCCGGCGGGCGCAATCATCCCTTCTTGTCCGGATCGGAGAACGCGCTCCGCCAGACTTCCTTGTGGATGATGTTGGCGACTTTAGCCCCGCCTGATTCGGGCTCCTTTCAAGTGAAGGCGTCGGGCATCGACCCCTTCTTCTTGGCGATGAAGTCCTTCAACGCTTCGTCGATGCTCGGATCGAGATGCGGCGCCTCGTAGGTTTCCAGCCAGCGGCGGGCAAGCTCGTTGGCGCGCTGCGGCGCTGTCTTCTCGCCTTCGGCCAGCCACTGCTCGTAGGAATTGTTGTCGGCGATGTTGGAGCGGTAGAAGGCGGTCTGGAAATTGGCCTGGGTGTGGTCGCAGCCGAGATAGTGGCTGCCGGGGCCGACCTGGCGGATGGCGTCCATCGCCTGGCCGTTTTCCGACAGGTCGACGCCCTCTGAGAATTTCTGCGTCATGCCGAGCTGGTCGATGTCCATCATGAATTTTTCATAGCAGGACGCCAGCCCGCCCTCGAGCCAGCCAGCCGAATGCAGCACGAAATTGGTGCCGGCCAGGATGGTCGAGTTCAGCGTGTTGGCGCTTTCATAGGCCGCCTGAGCATCCGGAACCTTCGACGCGCAGAGCGAGCCGCCGGTGCGGAATGGCAGGCCGAGACGGCGCGCCAGCTGTGCGGCGCCATAAGACACCAGCGACGGCTCCGGCGTGCCGAAGGTCGGCGCGCCCGACTGCATCGAGATCGACGAAGCGAAGGTGCCGAACAGCACCGGCGCGCCCGGCCGGATCAGCTGCGTGAACGAGGCGCCGGCCAGCACTTCGGCCAGGACCTGCGTCAGCGTGCCGGCCACCGTCACCGGGCTCATCGCGCCGGCAAGGATGAACGGCGTGACGATGCAGGCCTGGTTGTGGCGCGCATAGACTTTCAGCGCGCCGAGCATGGTCTCGTCGAACACCATCGGCGAGTTGGCGTTGATCAGGCTGGTCAGCACCGTGTTGTTCTCGACGAAATCGTCACCGAACACGATCTTGGCCATGGCGACGGTGTCTTCGGCGCGCTCCGGCGCGGTCACCGAGCCCATGAACGGCTTGTCGGAATATTTGATGTGGCTGTAGATCATGTCGAGGTGGCGCTTGTTGACCGGCACGTCGACGGGCTCGCACACAGTGCCGCCCGAATGGTGGATCGACGGCGCCATATAGGCGAGCTTCACGAAATTCTGGAAATCCTCGATCGTCGCATAACGCCTGACGCCATCGAGGTCACGCACGAAGGGCGGACCGTAGACCGGCGCAAAGACGGTGGCATTGCCGCCGATCTGCACCGAGCGCTCGGAATTGCGCGCATGTTGGGTGTAGACGGACGGCGCGGTCTTGAGCAGCGAACGGCACAGACCCTTCGGAAAGTGCACGCGCTCGCCCTTGACGTCGGCGCCGGCCTCTTTCCACAGTTGCAACGCTTCCGCGTCATCACGGAAGATGATGCCGATTTCCTCGAGCACCGTGTCGGTGTTCTTCTCGATCAGCGCCAGGCCTTCCTCGTCCAGCACCTCGTAAACGTTGATCTTGCGTTTGATGTAGGTGAGCTGCGTACCCGGGCCACCGCCCGAACGTGCTGCCCGCCGGGCTGCTGCCCCGCCACTGGCGCCACGCCCACGTCGCGCGTTTGACGCTTCCTGATCGACTGCCGCGTGTTCGCTCATGGTGGTTCTTCCCTGAAACTGTTCTTGTCTGGAATCCATAGCGGCTGCCTCGCCGCTTCTTGCCAGATCGTAGCCATGCACCCTATTCGAAACGGCCCGCCAGCGCCAACGCCTGTCGCAAAATCGACAAGAATTCCAAGAGAGTTACGGTCGCTTTCCTTTTGCGGGAAGTCGCAAATCAGCTATGGATACATGCCCTCAGCGGGTT
>NZ_RZTT01000523.1 GCF_003996995.1 Mesorhizobium sp. M7A.T.Ca.US.000.02.2.1
AGACCTTCTGGGTGGTGATCGCGGTCATCCTTGCCTGCGTGTTCCTATCGTTTGCCACCGACGCCTTCGCCACCTCGAAGAACCTCTACAACATCACCCGCAACATCACCTTCGTCGCCATCATCGCGCTCGGCATGACTTTCGTCATCATCACCGGCGGCATCGACCTGTCGGTTGGCTCGGTACTATGCCTGTCGTCAATGGTGCTGGCCGTCACCATGCATGCCGGCTACTCGATCGAGGTCGGCATCCTGGCCTCCATTGCCACCGCGCTCGCCATTGGCGCCTTTAACGGCGTGCTGATCGCCTATCTCGGCTTTCCACCCTTTGTGGTGACGCTCGGCATGTTGTCGATCGCCCGCAGCCTAGCCATGGTCGCCTCCAACAACACCGTCGTCTTCCAGTTCGGGCCGGACCACGCCAAGCTTCTGTCATTGGGCGGCGGCGCCTGGGTGTTCGGCATCGCCAATCCGGTGCTTTACATGATCCTTCTGGCGCTGATCACCGGCTTTATCCTGCGCTGGACGAAGTTCGGCCGCCACATCTTCGCTATTGGCGGCAATGAGCACGCGGCAACGCTGACCGGCGTTCCGGTGCGCCAGATCAAGGTTGCCGTCTACATGATCTCGGCGCTGTCGGCCGGCATTGCCGGCATCATCCAGACCGGCTGGCTGGGCGCCGTCACCACCAATCTCGGCACCGGCATGGAGCTGCAGGTGATCGCCGCAACCGTCATCGGCGGCGCCAATCTGGCTGGCGGCGTCGGCACCGCCTTTGGCGCCATCGTCGGTGCGGCCCTGATCGAAGTGATCCGCAACAGTCTCGGCCTGCTCGGCATCAATGCCTTCTGGCAAGGTGTGTTCATCGGCGGCGCCATCCTGCTGGCGGTGCTGTTCGACCGCATCCGCAATTTCCGCCGCAGCGACTAAGCCGACAGTTGATGGCCAACTCCCTGTTCAGCCTCGAGGGGCGGCTGGCGCTGGTGACTGGCTCCGGCCAGGGCATCGGCTTCGCGCTGGCTCGGGGGCTGGCTGAGCACGGGGCGAGTGTGGTGCTGAACGGTCGCGACGCCACCAGGATCGACAGCGCAATCGAAAAACTGCGCGCTGATGGCTTCAAGGCGCATGCCTCGGTCTTCGACGTCACCGACTTTCGCGCCGTCGCGGAGGACATTACCCGCATCGAGGCCGAGATCGGCCCCATCGACATCCTCGTCAACAATGCCGGCATACAATTCCGCGCCCCGCTTGAGGATTTCCCCGAGGAGCAATGGGAGCGCCTGTTCAAGACCAATGTGTCGGGCGCCTTCCATGCCGGCAAGGCGGTCGCCCGCCACATGATCCCGCGCGGCAAGGGCAAGATCATCAACATCGGCTCGGTGCAGAGCGAACTGGCAAGGCCGAACATCGCACCATACACCGCGACCAAGGGCGCGATCCGCAACCTGACAAGGGGTATGTGCGCCGACTGGGCGAGATACGGCCTGCAGGTCAATGCGATCGCACCCGGCTATTTCCGCACCGAGATGAACCAGGCGCTGGTCGACAATCCGGAATTTTCCGCCTGGCTGGAAAAGCGCACGCCCGCCGGACGCTGGGGCGCTGTCGACGAGTTGATCGGCGCCGCAGTGTTCCTTGCCTCCGACGCCTCGTCTTTCGTCAACGGCCATACGCTGTATGTCGATGGCGGCATGACGGCTTCGGTTTGACGTTGGCAATTCTCCCGACCGCTCTTCGTTCCAGTGCCTATCGCTCAGTCTGAAAATCCGGCCTCACTGGCCGTCATTCGCCCTCGCCGCCCCCGCGCGTCTTGACGCGGCCCCGAACTCAGCCGCACAATCCCTGTTGCAGACGAAGGGAGGCCAGTCGTCTGCGGGAGGATATACCCATGACGGAAGCGATCAGGCTCTACTGGGGCCGGTTCGGACATGTATCTATCCTGAATGTCGCAAGCGACTTCGTCACCCATGCCCATGTCGAGGCCCATCTGATCATCTGGCTGGAAGGTACGGCCGGCGAAATGACCATCGGCCGCGAGACCGTCCGGCTTGGACCTGGAACGGCCGCCGGCATCAACTCCTTCCAGCCGCACAGCCATGTTCTGTCGCAAAACGGGACGCCCGGTCTGTTTCTCGCCTTCTACATCGATCCCGACTGGGCGCGGCGCCGCCGCGACCTGCCTTCGTCGGCACCGCTGTTTTCACAAGCCGCGATCACGCTGGAACCGTGGCTGCATCAGGCCGCCGCCAATCTGCTCGACCACCTCAGCGACAATGAGAGCGTCGACGATATCGCCAACTACGAGATCGAGCGTTTCATCGATAGCGTGCTCGACGCCGCCGACGCCTCGGCGCCGCAGGAGGCCCGTGTCCGCATCAACACCATGCAGGATTTTCGTGTCCGCAAGGCAATCCAGCTGATGAAGGCCAATGTCTGCGAGCGCATCTGCTTCGACGACGTGGCGCGCAGCGTCGGCCTGTCGCGACCGCATTTCTTCGCTTTGTTCAAGGAACAGACCAATCTGACGCCCAATGTCTACTGGAACACGCTGCGCATGGAGGAAGCGGTGCGGCAGCTGCAATGGTCGCGGGAGCCGCTGATCTCGGTCGCCTGCAATCTCGGCTTCACCACGCAGGGCAATTTCTCGCGTTTTTTCCGCGACCATGTCGGCGTGCCGCCGACGCTCTACCGCGAGGCCGCGCGGGCGATTGCCTGAGCCTGTCCTCGTTCAGTCAAGGTCGACTGTTTTTCAGACTCCTTGATACACGCTCAAGACGCATTGATAAGCGCCGCTGAAATGGCCGCCCTACCCTTGCACCGGATCGCTTTTGCAAGGGAACATTTGAATGGCCAAAGTCACCATATCCAGCGTCATCGACGCGCCGGTCGAAAAGGTCTGGGCGCGCATACGCGACTTCAACGGGCTGCCGGGCTGGCATCCGCGCATGGTGGAGAGCCACATTGAAGACGGCAAGGATGCCACCACGATCGGCTGCGTGCGCAATTTCCAGCTCGCCAGCGGCGCCCGCCTGCGCGAAAAGTTGCTCGACTTCTCCGACCAGAATTTCCTGGTCAGCTACTCCATCCTCGAGACGCCGCAACCGCTGACCAATCACAAGGCGACCCTGCAGCTGCGGCGTGTGACCGATGGCGACCGCACCTATGCCGAATGGACCGCCAGCTTCGACGCCGCGCCCGAGGAGGCAGACAAGCTGGCCGAGGGCATGGGCGCGAATGTCTTTCAGGGCGGCTTCAACGCCCTGAAAAGCCATTTCGCCGGCCAGAGCTGACAGGAGCCAAACCATGGCGCTGGCACTGCAGACCTTTGCAACGGTGAAAGACGCGAACGCGGCACTGAAAGCCCAGGGCACACGCTATCTCGGCGGCGGCACGCTGGTCGTCCGCGCGGCCAATGAAGGCGATGTTTCGGTTTCCGGCCTTGTCAGGTCGACCGAGCCGTCTTTGTCCACCATCGCTGTTGCCGGCGGCAAAGTCCGCATCGGCGCTTCGGTGACGATGGCGGCGATCGCCAGTCATCCGGAGCTCGGCACGCTCGCCAAGGCCGCTCGCGCCGTCGGCGGCCCGGCCATC
>NZ_RZTT01000524.1 GCF_003996995.1 Mesorhizobium sp. M7A.T.Ca.US.000.02.2.1
CCGCTGCACTGGCGGCGCTTTTTCAGGCGGCGCTTCAACCAATCGGCGGAACTGGCGAGGGCGGTCTCGACGCTTAGTCAACTGCCCTTCGCCCCCTCGGCGGTGCGTCGCGTGAAACTCACCCGCCAGCAGGTCGGGCTGGAGCGCGGGGAACGCGAGGAAAATGTGCGGGCTGCCTTTCGGGTACCCGCCGAGGCGGAAATCGAGATCGCCGGCCGCAGGGTGCTTTTGATCGACGATGTCTACACCACCGGCGCCACGGTGCGTTCCGCCACCAAGGCGCTGAAAAGGGGAGGTGCGGCCGCCGTCGACGTGCTGACCTTTGCGCGTGTGTTGCCGGGGGACTTCCGGGCGGACGAGTCCGCGACTATATAAGTCGGCAACGAACAGCGGAAATTCGTCATGGCCGATGTCACGATCTATACCCGCATGATGTGCGGCTATTGCACGGCAGCCAAGCGGCTGCTCGAGCGCAAGGGCGTCGCCTTTACCGAGCACGATGCCTCCTTCTCGCCGGAACTGCGCCAGGAGATGATCTCCCGGGCGCATGGCCGCACGACCTTTCCGCAGATTTTCATCGGCGATACGCATATCGGCGGCTGTGACGACCTCCACGATCTGGAAGCTGAAGGCCGGCTGGACAAACTGCTCGCCAACGGCGCGACGAATTGAGGGAATGACGATGGGTGTTTTCAAAGCCGCTGCGATCCAGATGCGCTCGGGCGAGAGTCCCGAGCGCAACGCCGTGGATCTCGAACGGCTGGTGCGCGAAGCTGCCAGCTTGGGTGCCACCTATATCCAGACGCCGGAAATGACCGGGGCGCTGATCCGCGACAGGCAAGCCCGCGCAGCCTCCTTCACCTCCGAAGACAAGGACATCGTCGTCGCGACCGCGCGCAGGCTGGCCAGGGAGCTCGGCGTGTTCCTGCATATCGGCTCGACCGCGATTTTGCGCGCGGACGGCAAGCTCGCCAACCGGGCGCTGCTGTTCGGGCCGGACGGCGCCGCGCTCGCCACCTACGACAAGATCCATATGTTCGACGTCGACCTCGATAATGGCGAAAGCTGGCGCGAATCCGCGGCTTACGAACCGGGCACCGAGGCCGTCGTCACCGAGATCGAGGGTGCAAAGCTCGGCTTCGCCGTTTGCTACGATCTGCGCTTTCCGCAGCTCTTCCGCGCCGAGGCACTGGCCGGCGCCGACCTGCTTTCCGTACCTGCCGCCTTCACCCGCCAGACCGGCGAGGCACACTGGCACGTGCTGCTCAGGGCCCGCGCCATCGAGAACGGCGCCTATGTCGTCGCCGCTGCGCAAGGTGGCCTGCATGAGGATGGCCGCGAGACCTACGGTCATTCGCTGATCGTCGATCCGTGGGGCCGTATCATCGCGGAAGCCGCGCATGACGCGCCTGATGTGATCGTCGCCGAGATCGACCCGGCGCAGTCGCTTGCCGCGCGCAAGAAGATCCCCAATCTCAGAAATGCACGGGATTTCGCGGTCAATGCCGGTTCGGGCGAGGCGCCGCGGCTCAGGGGTGCAGCCTCTTGATCCGCTTTGCCCTGATCTGCGAGCACGAGCACGAATTCGAAGGCTGGTTCCGCAGCAACGACGATTTCGACACCCAGAAGAAGCGCGGCTTTGTCGATTGCCCCACCTGCGGGTCGCACAAGGTGCAGAAGGCGCTGATGGCGCCGGCCGTCTCCACGGCGCGCAAGCAGGAAACCATAGCGCTGGCCATGGGCGAGGCGCAGAAGCAGGCCCTGGCGCAACTGAAGGCGATGGCCGAGAAGGTGCGCGAGAATGCCGACTATGTCGGCGACAAGTTCGCCGAGGAAGCGCGAAAGATCCATTTCGGCGAGAGCGACCCGCGCGGCATCTATGGCGAGGCGACGCTGGACGAAGCCAAGAGCCTGGCCGAGGACGGCGTCGAGTTCATGCCGATCCCGGTGTTCCCGGACGACCGCAACTGAATTCCGAGGGAGCTTTGCGCGACCCAGAAGCGATTGAGCCGGAACGCAGCATAAGAGCCGTCGTTGGCCGATTAGCCCGCTGGGCCGCCGTGAAGCTTAGCGGTACCCGAACGGTCGACGGATTGCTCATCATAAGCGACAAGGGCACCGACAAAATCGTCGAGGCGCTTCAGCTTATTCGTGATTTTGATCCAGTGCGCTACAGACGGCTGCTTGGTGACGTAAGACAGGTATTCGTCACAACCCTTCCTGCTTCGGTCGCGCAATGGGCGAACTCCTCCAAGGCGTGCGAATTGGACGAGCGCCATATCATCAGCGAAGAGACGACGCCGGAATTGGTCGCTTCGATTATCGTCCATGAGGCCACCCACGCGCGGCTTATGCGATGCGGTATCGGCTACGAAGAGGCGTTGCGGGATCGCGTCGAGCAGGTCTGTCTGCGTCGAGAAATAGCCTTTGCGGCCAGACTGCCGACAGGAAAGGGCCGGGGCCAGCAAGCTGAAGCGACACTTGAGGCCATGCCGGACTTTTCCGATAAGGCGATGAGTGAGCGAAATCTCAGTGGTTTGCGAGATGCTCTGCTCTACCTCAACATGCCGACCCGGCTTGTCCACCTCACCGTATCATACCAGCGCTGGAAACACCGGCGCCGGTTCTCGCGGCAGCCTATGAACTGACCGGCTAGAGCATTTCACCGTTTCACGGAGAGGGCGCTCTAACTCTTTGTTTGACGCAATTCTAGGCGGAAAACTTTTCCTGGAGTTGCTCTAGCCCACACTCCCGATCAATTTCTCAAGCAGCCGAGAGAGCGTCTCCTGTTCCGCCGGCGTCAAGCCCGAGAGAACCTCGTGTTCGTTGGCCACGTGGGCGGTAACGGCTTCATCGATCAAGGCCAGGCCCTTGTCGGTCAGCCGCACGACAATGCCGCGCCTATCGTTGGGATGCGGCCCGCGCAGGATCAATCCGGACGTTTCGAGCCGGTCTAGCCTGTTGGTCATGGCGCCGGACGTCACCATCGTCGCCTCGTAGAGAGCGGTCGGCGTCAGCGCGTAGGGAGAGCCTGAACGGCGCAGCGTTGCCAGCACGTCAAATTCCCCGGACTGCAATCCATAACGGGCAAACAACGGCGCCAGGCGCTCGCGGGCGATCAGCGAGGAGGCCTCGTTCAGCCGCCCGAGCACACCCATTGGCGAGACATCCAGATCGGGCCGCTCCCGCTTCCATTGCTCGATCGCTCTTGCTGCCCTGTCCAATTGTCTCACCATCATATATCTTGACGTTAAGAATCTTTCCATTATCTTATCTTAACATGCAATGCCGGCCAAGGGCCGCGCTACAGGATTCGGTCAATGAAACGTCTTTGGGATTCGGCGCTCGGCCTGCTGGTCGTCACCGGCGGCCTGCTCGGCCTGACGCTGCCATTCGGCAAGCTCGCCACGGCTGCCGGCGTGCCGGCCATGGTCTGGGCCTTCGTCATCTCGCTCGGCGCCGGCGGCGTCTTGCTGTGCGTGCTCCTGGCTCGCGGCCAGCGGGTCCGGCTCACCGCGCACAAATTCCGCTATTTCTTCGTCACCGCCGCAGTGTCCTATGC
>NZ_RZTT01000525.1 GCF_003996995.1 Mesorhizobium sp. M7A.T.Ca.US.000.02.2.1
GGCAGATTGCGCGCGCCGGGCATATGGCCGGAGCGGATACCCGCGCGCGGCTCAGGTTCAGTGCCGGTGAAGCGGCCCGGTCCACGGGCGTCGGCGATCTGGCTCGCCTTGGTGTCGACGATCCCGCGCATGTCGGCGAGGCTGGCGACGCGCCCGGCGTCGAAGTCGGCATGAAACACGCTTGGCGCGATCTTCGTCGGCTCAGCCGTCACCGGCCTGCCGGCCGCTTTCCAGCCATCGAAGCCACCATCCAGAACATAGGTCTGAAAGACGCCCATCACCCGGAACATCCACCACGCCCGAGGTGCGGAGAAGAAACCCGGGCCGTCGTAGACGACGATGGTGTCATCGGCCGAAACGCCCATGGCGCCGACATACTGGGCAAAATGCTGCGGCGACGGCAAGGTATGCGGCAGGGGCGAATCCGGATCCGAAACGGCATCCTGATCGAGAAATCGTGCACCCGGGATGTGGGCCGCGTTATATTCGGCACGCGAGTCGCGTTTTTGCGCCGGCAGGTACCAGGATGCGTCGACAACGGTCAGGCCAGGCTCTCCGAGGCGTTGCTGCAGCCAATCTGCGTCGACGGTGAAGGGGCTGTCCTGGGCCATTCTTGTTCTCCTGCTTCGTCTTCGGAAAAACTTTGTATAGTTTGCAAATCGGATGCGTTCAGAACGGGACATTCGCTTTGAATACGCAATGTGGCCAACCGCACCAGGCCCGCTAATTCCGATTGTTTTCCTGTTTCGTGGCGAGTACGGATTGATCGTTATGATCTGGGATGGGCGGGGTCAACAATCTCGGCATGAGCAATCTTCTGTTCTCGCGTATTCCCAGTAATCCGGTTTCGCTGGGACTGGTTTGCAACTTCATCGCACATTATCCGCCTTTTGACGGCTACGAATTCGGCCTGATGGTGAAGACGCTGCGGTACCAGTTGGATCAACAGACACATATGATCGGCTCGATCAATGACGCCATCGTCGCTTACGTCGGCTGGATCCAGACCAGCCGCGAGATAGCTGAGGCCTGGGCGATGAATGGCGGGCCGCTCAACCCCTTGCCGGATGGCGATGCCACTGCGGTTACGGTGCTGGCGACGCGATCCTCGTCCCACATCCTGCCGATGATCAAGGAAGCCAAGCGCATCAACCTGGGCAAATCGGTATTCTGGAAACGTGACTTCATCGACAACCGCGGCTCGGTCAAGCGCGCCGTCCGCAAGCGCGACGTCTGATGGATACGGCCACCCCCGCCGAGGCACTGACACAAGAAATCCTCGTTCGGCTGGGTGATCGCTATGCTACGATGTTCGTGCGCATCTGGCGCCCCTCCGGCACGCCGCGCGCAACAGTTTTCTGCCTGCACGGCTTCACCGGCAACGGTGCCGACTTCGATTATCTCGCCACCTTTCTGTGTCGCAATGGCTTTCTGGTTGTTTGTCCTGACCTTTTGGGACGCGGGCGCAGCGCCTATCTGGGGTCGGGATACGACATGAATGTCTATTCCAAATGCCTGCGTGCGCTCGGCGAGTTCGCCGGTACAGAAAACCACTTCATCGGCACGTCGTGGGGCGGCACGATTTTGCTGCTGTTTCTTCAGATGACCCGCTCCAAGGCCGCTCGAATCATTCTCAACGACGTACCCATGATCGGTGGGCCGAACATCGACGCGATGAGAGACGAAGTCCTCAAAGAAAGTACGCTTGCGTTCGAAACCCGCGCCATGGCCAAGGACTATCTAAGCGCCACCAGAGCTGTCATGGGCCCGATCGAGGACACAGTGTTCAACCGCTATGTCGAAAACAGGATCGCTACCGGCCCCCGCGGCTTCCGGCTCGCGTATGACCCGGCCACGACGGGAAACTTTGGCGCCCTGGCCGGCCGCGAATACGATCTTTTCCCAATTGCCGCTAAGATCGACGCCCGCATCCTGCTGATGTATGGTCGCGGCAGTCAGGTCATCGAGCGGCAGATTATCGAGCGCACGCGGCTGGCACGGCCTGATCTATGGCTTGTCGACAACATCGATGCCGGCGAACCGCCATCGCTGATGACGCTGGACCAGGCTCTGCTCATCTTGGGGTTTCTATCTGCTGCCTGAAAACTGCAGTATCGTGGTGGGGTTGGTTCCGGAATGCATTTCGACGATCTCTACAGTGACTATATCGCCGCGACCTATGATCGCCAAAGCCCTGCCGAAAACCCTGCCAAAATCCTGATTTGCACGACTCCGCGAACGGCGGGGCATTCTTATTGTCAGGTCCTGCAGCAGTTCGGTCTGGGAATACCCACGGAGTACTTTCAGTGGCAGTATGCCTTGCCGCTGATGAGACGGTGGTCGGCCGACGACGCCATGGACCTTGAAAAACTTAATCAGCAGGCACCGGACTATGGTCGCCGTCTCCTGGCGAAAAGGACTGAGAACGGCATATTCGCCGCCAAGATATTCTTCGAAAACCTGCCATTCGCGCGCGATTCAATCGGCGGTGACGACGACAACTCGTTCTATGTCTTTCTCTCCAGGAGAAACAAGGTCGATCAGACCATAAGCCTGCTCTCCATGCTGCATACCGGCCAGCCGTTCGACAGCCAAGAGACGCTGCCTGGAATTCCCACGGTGACAATTTTGACCGAGAGGGTCGTCAGGGATACCGCCCAATACATTTTCGATAGCGAAATCAGGTGGAAAAATTACCTGAACGCCCTTGATCGGCGCAGAGTGGCTGAGGTTTGCTATGAGGACTTTATTGCGAACCAGCAGGGAAACGCTTCGACCACAATGAGCTACTGGTTCCCAGGCTTCGAACTGAAATCAAAAACGATATCGGCAAGTAAGCGCTATGCGCATGATGTCGAGTTCAAGACCATGATCAAAAGGCAATTTGGGGACTACGTCAGGCGGTTCTGGCAGGACCATACCTGACCTGGTGTTTCATCGGCGTGAAACACTGACCGAAGACCCCTGCGCCGGGCGCAGTGCCAGCGCATAGTCGAACCGGATCACATCGTCGGCTCGGCTGAAAGCGAACTGCCGAACGATGGCGAGTACCGCCTCCCTGATTTCGAGCCGGCCGAGACGTGCGCCACCGCACATGCGCGGTCCGGTAAGGAAGGGAATAAAGGCCCGTCGATCAAAGCTGTTCTCGATGAATTCCTTGCGGCTGGCGTCGAAGACACGCGGGTTTGACCAGAAAGCCGGATGCTGGTGAACGCCGACAATCGATACCATAATCAGTTGGCCGGCATAGAGCTTCTGGCCGTCGAGTACAGTATCGGCGCCAACCTCCCGGGTTAGGAACGGTATCGGTGGAAAATAACGCATCGTTTCGTTGATCATGCAATCGGTGTACGGCGTTTGCGCTTCGCCCGAGAGAACCTCCGCATGGATGCGCTCCTGCACCTGCTGGTTGGCCCCCAGCCGGTCGATCACCCAAAGCGCGGTGGTCACCGTCGTCTCGACGCCGGCGAAGAAATTCATGACGAACTCCTCCACCGGCGAGAAGCCCTCCAGGTCAGAAGCCATACCCCTGAAGCTGTCT
>NZ_RZTT01000526.1 GCF_003996995.1 Mesorhizobium sp. M7A.T.Ca.US.000.02.2.1
GTGCCGGCGGAGTGATATGGCCAGAGGCGTCATCCTTCTCGCGGCAGGCGGCACCGGTGGGCATCTTTTCCCGGCCGAGGCGCTGGCGCATGAGTTGAACGAGCGCGGCTGGTCGGTGCATCTGGCAACCGACGACCGTGCGGAGCGTTTCGCCGGCCATTTTCCGGCCGCCGCCGTCCACCCGATCCAGTCGGCGACGATGGGCTCGAAAAATCCTTTTGCCCTGCTTGGTGCCTTCTGGAAAATCTGGCGGGGCGTGCGCCAGGCCTCCGCCGTCATCGGCAGGATCAAGCCGGATGCCGTCGTCGGCTTCGGTGGCTATCCAACCTTGCCGCCGCTCTACGCGGCGACACGGCGCAAGGTGCCGACGCTGATCCATGAGCAGAACGCGGTGATGGGGCGCGCCAACCGGGCGCTGGCTGGCCGTGTCGATGCCATCGCCGGCGGCTTCCTGCCGCAGGACACCAGTGCTGCCGGGGTCAAGACGGTGACGACAGGCAATCCGGTCAGGCCGGCCGTGCTGGAAGCGGCCAGGACGAATTATGCGGCATCGACCGGGGAACAGCCGTTCCGACTGCTGGTGTTCGGCGGCAGCCAGGGCGCCCAGTTCTTTTCCGATGCCGTGCCGGGAGCCATCGCGCTCCTGTCCAATGCCCAGCGCAAGCGCCTGGTGATCACCCAACAAGCGCGCGCGGATGACGTGGCGCGGGTCAAGGCGGCCTATGCCGCGCTTGGCCTCGCCGTCGAGGTCTCGCCCTTCTTCACCGACATGGCGCAGCGCATGGCGGCCGCGCACCTGGTGATCTCGCGCTCCGGCGCTTCGACCGTCTCGGAGATCGCCGTCATCGGCCGGCCGGCGCTGCTGGTGCCTTACCCCTATGCGCTCGACCACGATCAGGCGGCGAACGCGGCGGCCCTTGCCGCTGCCGGCGGCGGCGAAGTGCACCCGCAATCCTCGCTCTCGCCCGAACGCATCGCAGCGCTCATTGGCGAGCTGATGGAGGACCCCGATCGGCTGATGGCGATGGCGGCGGGTGCGAAATCGGCCGGCAGGCCGGACGCGGCACGGTTGCTCGCTGATCTTACAGAGGCTATTGCGTCCAAAAAAACCGTTTCGGATTTCAGGAAGGGGACGCAAGCATGAAGATGCCGCAGACCATCGGCCTTGTGCATTTCATCGGCATTGGCGGCATCGGCATGAGCGGCATTGCCGAAGTGCTGCACAATCTCGGCTACAAGGTGCAAGGGTCCGATCAGGCCGAAAGCGCCAATGTGCAGCGGCTGCGCGACAAGGGCATCGAATGCTTCGTTGGCCATAGGGCCGAGAATCTCGGCGATGCCGAGGTGGTCGTCGTCTCGACGGCGATCAAGAAATCCAACCCGGAGCTGAAGGCCGCGCGCGAAAAGCTGCTGCCGATCGTGCGCCGGGCCGAAATGCTGGCCGAGCTGATGCGCTTTCGCCAGGCGGTGGCGATCGGCGGCACGCATGGCAAGACGACGACGACCTCGATGGTGGCGACCTTGCTCGATGCCGGCGGGCTCGATCCGACCGTCATCAATGGCGGCATCATCAATGCCTATGGCACCAATGCTCGCATGGGCGACGGCGAATGGATGGTGGTCGAAGCCGACGAAAGCGACGGCACTTTCCTGAAACTGCCGGCCGAGATCGCGGTCGTCACCAACATCGATCCCGAGCATCTCGATCACTATGGCAGCTTCGACAAAGTGCGCGAGGCGTTCCGCCAGTTCGTCGAGAACGTGCCGTTCTACGGTTTTGGCGTGATGTGCACCGACCACCCCGAGGTGCAGGCACTGGTCAGCCGCATCGAGGACCGCCGGGTCATCACCTATGGCGAGAATGCGCAGGCCGACGTGCGCTTTACCAATCACCGCATGGCAGGTGCCATTTCGGAATTCGACGTGGTGATCCGCGACCGCAAGACAGGCGGCCAGACTGTCATAGCAGGCCTGCGCCTGCCGATGCCCGGCCGCCACAACGTCTCCAACGCGACGGCAGCGATCGCGGTCGCGCATGAGCTCGGCCTGTCGGCCGAGGCGATCAAGAAGGGCCTGTCGTCCTTCGCCGGCGTCAAGCGCCGCTTCACCCATACCGGTTCGTGGGACGGCGTCGAAATATTCGACGATTACGGCCACCATCCGGTCGAGATCTCGGCGGTGCTGAAGGCGGCGCGCAGCGCCACCCAAGGTCGCGTCATCGCCATTGCCCAGCCGCATCGCTTCACCCGGCTGCATGATTTGTTCAACGAGTTTTCCACCTGCTTCAACGACGCCGACACAGTGATGGTGGCGCCGGTCTACGCGGCCGGCGAAGAGCCGATCGACGGCGTCAGCTCGGACGCGCTGGTGTCGCGCATCCGCGCCGGCGGCCATCGCGACGCACGCTACATCGAGGATCCGGCGGCGATCGCGCCCGTCATCCGTGATCTGGCAAAGCCGGGTGACTTCGTCGTCTTCCTGGGCGCCGGCAACATCACCCAATGGGCCTATGCATTGCCCAAGGAGCTTGGCGGGACCGTCTCATGATGCACGGCCAGGCCCTGATCGACAGACTGGGCGACCGGCTTGCCGGCCTGCGCGGCCGCCTGACGCCGAACGCCGAGATGGACAAGATCACCTGGTTCCGTGCAGGGGGTCTGGCTGAGGTGCTGTTCCAGCCGGCCGACGAGGAAGATCTTGCGGTGTTCCTGAAAGCCGTTCCCGAAGAGATACCACTGACCGTCGTCGGCGTCGGCTCGAACCTTCTGGTCCGCGATGGCGGCATCGAGGGCTTTGTCATCCGCCTTTCAGCCAAGGGCTTCGGCGAGGCCGAGGTGATTTCGCCGATCAGGATCAAGGCGGGAGCCGCGACCCCCGACAAGCGCGTCGCAGCGGTGGCGCTCGAGGCCGGCATTGGCGGCTTTCATTTCTACCACGGCATTCCGGGTGCAATCGGCGGTGCGCTGCGGATGAACGCAGGCGCCAACGGCGTCGAGACGCGCGAGCGGGTCGTCGAAGTGCGAGCGCTCGACCGCAAGGGCAATGTGCAGACGCTGAGCAATGCCGATATGGGTTACGCCTATCGCCATTCGGCGGCGCCTGCCGGGCTGATCTTCACCTCGGCCGTGTTCGAGGGCTTTGCCGAGGACAGAGCGGCGATCAAGGCGGCGATGGAGGCCGTGCAGAACCATCGCGAGACCGTGCAGCCGATCCGCGAGAAGACCGGCGGCTCGACCTTCAAGAATCCGGAAGGCACGTCGGCCTGGAAGGAGATCGACAGAGCGGGCTGCCGCGGCCTGATGATCGGCGGCGCCCAGATGTCGCCGATGCATTGCAACTTCATGATCAACACGGGAACCGCGACCGGCTACGACCTAGAATATCTCGGCGAGACGGTGCGCACGCGGGTGCTGGAGAATTCCGGTATCCGGCTGCAATGGGAAATCAAGCGCATCGGCAATTTCCGGCCGGGACATGCGGTTCAGGAGTTTTTGGGACAGCTTCTTTAAAGCGCAGCGTGGCGCGTGTTGAAGTTCAT
>NZ_RZTT01000527.1 GCF_003996995.1 Mesorhizobium sp. M7A.T.Ca.US.000.02.2.1
GCCATGAGGAACGGGAGGCTGTGGCTTCGACTTCGGACATGGGGGAGGGCTTTCCGGGAGACTGGGCGATGTTCTCTTAAGCTATGCCATGGCTCAACATTATGCAATATGCTATATTTCATTGTCGGTGCTTTTTATTCTGCTGACGGTATCGGGCGAACTCGCAATCGGAAGTCCGGTTGCACCTGTTGCGGAATGCAAATAAACGGCCTGAAGAATCAGAGCCCGTGCTATGAAAGCATGGATGGCAAATAGTCCTGGGAGGAGCGCGTATTGGCGCTGAAGAACAGACCGGTCCCGCGCGAGCCGCTGCTTGACGCCGAAATTCATTCGGAGGGCTTCCGGCAGCAGCGCGAAGCGCGCCGCAGCGCGCTGGTCGAGGATTATGTCGAGCTGATCGCCGACCTGATCGAAGACGGCAACGAGGCGCGCCAGGTGGACATCGCCGCACGCCTGGGCGTCGCCCAGCCGACAGTGGCCAAGATGCTGACCAGGCTGTGCGCCGACGGCCTGGTGTCGAGAAAGCCCTATCGCGGCGTGTTCCTGACCGATGCCGGCCGCAAGGTCGCGGAGCAAAGCCGCATCCGCCATCAGACGGTGGAAGCCTTTTTGCGCTCGCTTGGTGTCAGCGCCGAGACGGCGCGCATCGACGCCGAAGGCATCGAGCACCATGTCAGCGCCGAGACGCTGGAAGCTTTCCGCAAGGCGATGACGGCGCGCTGAGCCGCCAGATTTCCGGCGCTGCCGGAACCGTGGCACGCCGGGCACGTTGCTCCCGACAGCGCGCGTTTTGTCGCGCGAACGGAGGAAGCGATGGGCATCGAACAAGCACCGACCGCAAAGGGCAAGCAGGCGGCCGCGGGACTGAAACAGGCGGCGGCGAGGGACGAGCGCAAGACCGAGGCGGAAACCGGCCGTCCGCTTAAAAAGGGCGCGGCGCGTTTCGAGGAACGGTCGAAGAGCTCTGACGGCAAGAGCGCCGGCGCCAAACAGGAAGATTAGGCGTCTGACGTGATTGGCTGCAGGCCAAGGCCGCTGTTGGACGTGGTTTACGTCCTTCTTGCGGCAGTGTCTATCGCCCTCCGCTATGGCTGCGGGCGTTCGAGCCTTTTGAAAGGTCCAGTGGACCTTTCAATTTGCCTGCGGCAAACCGTTCCCTCACTCCCTGACATCCTGCACCCAGCTGCGCGGGTGGCCGTCGACGCGGAACTGGAAGATGAAATAGGGCGGGATGCAGGTGCCTTTGCCGGCTTTTGCCTGCACCAGATCGTCATAGCCTGCGGTGCAGATATAGTCCTCGCGGCAGGGATGCGCCTTGTCGCAGGCGCGCAGGCCGGCGGTCTTGGTGAATTCCTTCGTGCAGAATTTGTGGTCCTTGCCCGACGCGATGCAGTCGTTGAAGCCGGTCTTGGCCAGACGTCCGCACGTCGCCTCGTCGGGAAGCTTGTCGCAGCTCGCCTTGCGCAGCATGCCACCGGGAAAGCCGCCGGTCTTCTGCTGCGGGTTGTCGTAGCGCTGGCGCGCCGCGCCATAGCCGGCGAGTTTGACCAGCGGCTTCTTGTCCCGCGCCGGGTCGATGGCGCAGGACTTGGCGGTGGCCGGCGAGATGCGGCAATACTGGTCGCTGCCCCAGCTCGACATCCTGATCTCGCCGAACTCGACGGGATCACCGACCGCGGTGCCGGCCTCGCTGACGCAGGTGCCGAAGCCCGGATGGATGGCGCTTTCGTGGACGCCTGCGCAGCGCAGGCCCGCACCGCAGTTCCAGTCCTTGAAACTTGCATCCTCGCCGCGATAGCAGATCGAGCCCCAGCCATTGTAGAGGTCGGTGCCTTTCAGCGCCTCGGCATATCTGGCGTCCGGACGGGCGGCGAAGCCGCGCGTAAAGTCCGGGTGACTGCCGGCGGCGAACTGCTCGACGATGGCGCGGCGGCGCGGCAGGTCGGCGAAGAACACGGCCGAGCCCGGCACGAAGACGGCGTTGCGGCGCGGCTCGCTGGCCGGATCGGCGCCGGTGTAATGAAAGCCGGCAATGCCGCGCGTCTGATGGCAGCCGGTGCAGCTCATCTCGTTGAGCCGCAATTTGAAGCCGGCCGCCGACTTGATGGTGGCGAGCGTGTTGCCTTTGGCGACGTAGTCCTTCAGCGCCTTGTCGATGTCGGCGTCGTCGACCAGCCCGTAGACGATGTTGTTCTGCGACCGGCTCAGCCCGCCGGGTGCGACGGAGACGGCGCTCCTGGCCAGGAATTTTTCATCGATGACCAGCCGGCCATGGTCGAGGTCGTAGATGTTGCGGTCAGTGAGCAGCCATTTGGCAAAGGACGGCTTGTCGGCCAGCACGGTGGCGCGGTCGATCTGGTTTTCCATCTTCGCTTCATAGAAGCTGGACGCAGCCGGATCCCATTTGAAGATCTTCAGGAGATATTCGGCATGGCCGCCGAAATCGCGCCGCGTCGAGGCCGACAGCCTGAGCACCTGCATGTTGAGTTCGAGCCGCATGATCTGCGACGAATTGAGCATGGCGCCCGAGAGCGGCCCCTCGTCGGAGCGCAGCCAGGCGGCAAGCTGGTCGGGTGGCAGGTCTTTCTTTCCGGCTGCCAGCCAGCGCTGGGCAACATCGGCGCAGGACACGTCGGTGGCGCTTGGCAGGTCCTTGGAGGCGCGCGCTTGTGCCTGCCTGGGTTTGGCGTTGAACACCAGGCTCATGGTCAACGGCAGCCGCGAGGAAATGCGCTGGCCCGCCTTTCCCTTCACCGGCTTTTCAGCGATCGAATAGTGGAAGCGGTAGATCAGCCGGATCTCGCCGCATTCGGTGTGGCCGAGATAGCCGCGGTCCATGCGGTTGACAACGCCGGTGAGGTCCAGCGTCGAGCCGTCGTCGTCGATGTATTTTGGATTGAATTTCTGGCTGGTGTCCTTCGATCTGGCCATGTCGGCGACATAGGGGTCCGGACTGGTCTTCGGCTCGTCGGCGATCTGCTGCTTGACTGTGTCGCGCACTGTCGCCAAAGCCGGTACCGAGAACAGACCGCGATTGTCGACCTCGCGGGTCAGGCCGAGCGCTGGCCCCAGCAGGCGGCTGATCGACAGTCCGCCGCGTTCCAATGCCTGCAAGGTGGCGGGGTCGGTGACGGCAACGCTGGAATCGAGCGTCACCGCGCCGGCTACCGGCGTGCCGAGGCAAAACAACGCCGCAATCAGCGACAGGAACGAACCGATCGTCTTCAAGCCCAATACATCCCCCATCCACGAGCAATGCTACAGGCCTTGCGCACTCTCGGCCAGAGCGGTGAGGCCGTCATGCCAGAACCGCCGCGGTCTGGAAAAATACTGTGACTTGGAGCAACCATTGAGATAGTTGTTTGTTGGGTTGAGCCCCGCAACAACGGGGAAGTTTGCAGCGCGAGGAGTTGCCATGCTCTGGAGAGGCCGTCGTCAGAGTGACAATATCGAGGACGACCGCAGCGGCGGTGGCGGGCTCGGCGGCGGCGGGGGCCAGTTCCGCATTCCGATCGGCGGCCGCACCGGGGGCGGCGG
>NZ_RZTT01000528.1 GCF_003996995.1 Mesorhizobium sp. M7A.T.Ca.US.000.02.2.1
GGTCCGCGACCGTTGCCGCAAAGACTCAACGACACGCTTTTCGCATCCATTTTCTCAGAAAGTGAATCTCTCGGAATCGTAAGCACTTGCCAGTGAATCAACTCTCTGATTCTCTGCTCGAAAGCGTTTCCTGATTTGAGTCGTTCGACGCGTTTTCAGCGTTTTCCGTCTGGGGGGGCAACCTGCCGGGAGACTCTGACTCAATGTTGCGGAAAATCTGGTTTTGGTCCGCCGTGAGAGAGGGGATGCCGGGGAATGAAAAACAAGCATGTGGCCGTCCTGCTGGGTGGTTTTTCGTCCGAGCGGCCCGTGTCTCTTTCGTCGGGAAAGGCTTGTGCCGATGAACTCGAGAAGGAAGGCTACCAGGTCACCCGTGTCGACGTCGGGCGCGATGTTGGCTCCGTGCTTGCCGAGCTCAAGCCCGATGTCGCCTTCAATGCGCTGCATGGCCCTTTTGGCGAGGATGGCACCATTCAGGGCATCCTTGAATATCTCGGCATTCCCTACACCCATTCTGGCGTGCTCGCCTCGGCTCTGGCCATGAACAAGGAGCAGGCCAAGCGGGTTGCCAAGTCGGTCGGCATCGTGGTCGCCGAATCGAAGGTCGCCAGCCGCTTCGCCATCCAGAGCAAGCATCCGATGAAGCCGCCCTATGTGGTCAAGCCGGTCAATGAGGGTTCGAGCTTCGGTGTCGTCATCGTGCATGAGGGCCAGTCGCATCCGCCGCAGGTTCTTGGCTCGTCCGAGTGGAAATATGGCGATACCGTCATGGTCGAGCGCTACATCCACGGCAGGGAGCTGACCTGCGCGGTGATGGGCGATGTGGCGCTGGGGGTCTGCGAGATCATCCCGACCGGCCATTCCTTCTACGACTATGATTCAAAATATGTCGCCGGGGGATCAAAGCACGAATGCCCCGCAAAAGTTTCACCGAATATTTACCAAAAAATACAAACACTGGCGCTCAAGGCTCACCAAGCGATCGGCTGTCGCGGCGTTTCCCGTTCGGACTTCCGTTATGACGATCGTCATTCCGAAAACGGCGAGATTGTCTGGCTCGAGGTCAACACCCAGCCGGGTATGACGCCGACGTCCTTGGTGCCTGAAATCGCCGCCCAGGCCGGGCACTCGTTTGGCGATTTGTTGAGTTGGATGGTGGAGGACGCTTCGTGCCTGCGTTGAAATGGAGACAAGGTTGGGAGAGGGGCGCGGCGGGGCCGGCGCTGTTCGGCCTGCCATTGTCGTCGGGCCATTTCGTGCTGCCGCGCATGCTGCGCCGCCCGGTGCGCATTCTGGCGCGCCTGGGCGTCGGGGAATTCCAGGCGCCGCGCTTTTCCGCGGCCATGATGTCGGCCGTGCTGATTTTATCGAGCAGCGCCTATGGCGCCTATCTCGGCGGTCATGTCGAGGGTATCGTGCAGAGCATCACCGCCCGTACCGGCTTTGCCGTCGATCAGGTCAAGGTGGTCGGCAATCGCCAGACCTCGGAAATCGACATACTCGACAGGCTTGAACTCGACGGTTGGACGTCGCTGATCGGCTTTAATGCCGAGGCCGCGCGGGAACGAATTGCGACATTGCCTTGGATCGAGGTCGCGGCCGTCCGCAAGGTCTACCCGCATACTCTGGAAGTGCGCGTCGAGGAGCGTGAGGCTTTCGCGCTCTGGCAGCAGGGTGACGCGCTTTCGGTCATCGAGAGGAATGGCGACATGATCGCGCCGTTCTCGGGCGGCAAGCAGGCGCTCCTGCCGCTGCTGATCGGCACCGGCGCGCCGGCGAGCGCGCCCGATTTCCTGGCCAAGGTCGAAAAATATCCCGAACTCGCGAGCCGGATCAAAGGTTATATCCGTGTTGGCGAACGGCGCTGGGACCTGAAGCTGGACAATGGCATCACCATCAAGCTTCCCGAGGATGACGAGGAACAGGCGCTCGCCGAACTCGTCAAGATGGATCATGATAACGGCTTGCTGTCGCGCGACATCGCCGCCGTCGACATGCGCCTGACGGACCGGCTGGTTGTGCAGTTGACGGCCGAAGCGGCGACGCAGCGCGAAGCCGCCCTCAACGAGAAACCCAAGAGCCTGAAGCGCAAGCCGGAGACGAAGATATGAGCTGGCTTGGCGGTCCTGGCAATGCCGCGTCGCGCCGGTCCGGCACCCTGACGGTGCTGGATGTCGGTTCGAGCAAGGTCTGCTGCATGGTGGCCAAGCTGAAGCCATGCGATGACGGCAAGCTGCTGCGCGGCCGCTCGCACCGGATCCAGGTGATCGGCATCGGCCATCAGAAGTCGCAAGGCGTGAAGTCGGGTGTCGTGGTTGACCTCGATAGGGCGGAACATGCCATCCGCCTTTCCGTCGACGCGGCCGAGCGCATGGCCGGGCTGACGGTCGATTCGCTGATCGTCAACATGACGGCCGGCCGGCTGAAGAGCGAAGCCTTCTCCGCCACCATCAATCTAGGCGGCCACGAGGCCGACGAGGCCGACATCAAGCGCGTTCTCGGCGCCGGCGCCAAGCAGGCGCTGAAGGCCGAGCGCGAGGTGATCCATTCGCTTCCCGTCGGTTTCTCGCTGGATGCCGAACGCGGCGTGCGCGATCCGCGTGGCATGGTCGGCGACGCACTCGGCGTCGACATGCATGTGCTGACCGGCGACGCCGCCCCGATGCGCAATCTGGAGCTTTCCATCAACCGTTCGCATCTGTCGGTCGAGCGCATGGTGGCGACGCCCTATGCCAGTGGTCTGGCGGCCCTGGTCGACGACGAACTGGAAATGGGCGCGGCCTGCATCGATATGGGCGGCGGCACGACGACGATCTCGGTGTTTTCGGAAGGCAAGTTCGTCCATGGCGACGCCATCGCCATCGGCGGCAACCATGTCACGCTGGACATGGCCAAGGGGCTGTCGACCTCGCTCGATGCCGCCGAACGGCTGAAGGTGATGCATGGCTCGGCACTGCCGGGCAGCGCCGACGACCGCGACCTGGTCTCGATCCAGCCGATCGGCGACGATGGTGACGTGCCCTTGCAGATCCCGCGCTCGGTGATGACGCGCATCGTGCGCGCCCGCATCGACGAGACACTCGAACTGCTGCGCGACCGGCTGAACAAGTCCGGCTATGGCAATGCAGTGGGCAAGCGTGTGGTTCTTACCGGTGGCGCCAGCCAGCTTGCCGGCCTGCCGGAGGCGGCGCGCCGCATCCTGGGACGCAATGTGCGCATCGGCCGCCCGCTCGGCGTGGCCGGTCTGCCGGAAGCGGCGAAGGGGCCGGCCTTCTCGGCTGCGGTGGGGCTTCTGATCTATCCGCAGATGGCGAGCTTCGAGAGTCATCCGGCGAAAGGAATTTCCGGTCTCAAAATGACCGGAACGGGCGGAAAACTGCATCGCATGAGTCAGTGGTTGAGAGACAGTTTCTAAATTGACGGGGACAGCCCCATAGGCGGCCGCGGCGGCGAAGCGGCGTGAAAGGCAAAGGACGGAGACAATGACCATCAATCTGCAGAAGCCGGACATCACCGAGCTTAAGCCGCGCATCAC
>NZ_RZTT01000529.1 GCF_003996995.1 Mesorhizobium sp. M7A.T.Ca.US.000.02.2.1
CGTCGGCGCTGATCGTCTTCATCTTCGGGCCGACCATCATCAATTCGCTGCGGCTGCGGCAAGGCAAGGGCCAGCCGATCCGCGCCGACGGACCGCAGACGCATTTCAAGAAGGCCGGCACGCCGACCATGGGCGGGCTGATGATCCTGTCGGGCATTATCGGCTCGTCGCTTTTGTGGGCCAACCTGTCGAGCATCTATGTCTGGGTGGTGCTGCTGGTGACGCTGGGCTTCGGCTCGATCGGCTTCTACGACGACTATTTGAAGGTGACCAAGCAGTCGCATCTCGGCTTTTCCGGCAAGGCAAGGCTGGCGCTTGAATTCGTCATCGCCGGCATCGCCGCCTGGGTGATCATGCACAATGGCCAGGCGCCGTTCTCTTCGTCGCTGACGTTTCCCTTCGCCAAGGAATTCATCGTCAATCTCGGCTGGTTCTTCATTCCGTTCTCCTGCTTCGTCATCGTCGGAGCAGGCAATGCTGTGAACCTCACCGACGGTCTGGACGGGCTGGCGATCGTGCCGATCATGATCGCGGCGGCCTCCTTCGGCGTCATCGCCTATCTCTCCGGCAACGCCGTGTTCGCCGAATATCTGCAGATCCATTTCGTGCCCGGCACCGGTGAACTGGCGGTTGTGCTCGGCGCTGTCATCGGCGCCGGCCTCGGCTTCCTCTGGTTTAATGCGCCGCCCGCGGCGATCTTCATGGGCGATACCGGCTCGCTGGCCATGGGTGGCCTGATCGGCACCGTCGCGGTCGCCACCAAGCACGAGATCGTGCTGGTCATCGTCGGCGGATTGTTCGTCGTGGAAATCCTGTCAGTCATCATCCAGGTCGGCTACTTCAAGATGACCGGCAAGCGGGTGTTCCTGATGGCGCCGATCCACCATCATTTCGAAAAGCTCGGCTGGACCGAAAGCCAGGTGGTGATCCGCTTCTGGATCATCGCCGTCATCCTGGCGCTGGTCGGCCTGTCGACCCTCAAGCTGAGATAGGAAGCCCTTTGATCCCCGCCGCATCCTTTTCAGGCAAGCGCGTTTCGCTCTTCGGGCTCGGTGGCTCGGGGATCGCGACGGCGCGCGCGCTGATAGAGGGCGGCGCGGACGTGCTGGCCTGGGACGACAATCCCGACAGCGTGGCCAAGGCCGCCGGTGCCGGTATCGCGACCGCTGATTTGCGCGGCGCCGACTGGGCGAAATTCTCGGCTTTCGTGCTGTCGCCGGGCGTCCCGCTGACGCATCCCAAGCCGCATTGGACGGTGGAGCTGGCGCGCGGTTCAGGCGTCGAGATCATCGGCGATATCGAGCTTTTCTGCCGCGAGCGGATGCTGAGCGCGCCGACGGCGCCTTTCATCGCCATCACCGGCACCAACGGCAAGTCGACGACAACCGCGCTGACCGCGCATATCCTCAAGGCCGCGGGACGCGACACCCAGATGGGCGGCAATATCGGCCGCGCGGTGATGACGCTCGATCCGCCCGAGCCCGATCGGCACTATGTGGTCGAATGCTCGTCTTACCAGATCGATCTCGCGCCTTCGATCAATCCGACGGCGGGCATCCTGCTTAACCTGACGCCCGATCATCTCGACCGCCACGGCACCATGCAGCACTACGCCGCGATCAAGGAGCGGCTGGTAGCCGGCAGCGAGACGGCGATCGTCGGCATCGACGATTCCTGGTGCGCGCAGATCGCCGAGCGGCTGGAGCGGACGGGGCGGCATGTCACCCGCATTTCCAAGCGCCTGCCACTGACGGACGGCTATTTCGCCGATGGCACCAATCTGATGGAAGCGGTGCACGGCCGTTACAGCCGCGTCGCCTTCCTCGAAGGCATCGGCTCGCTGCGCGGCCAGCACAATGCCCAGAACGCGCTGGCGGCGGTCGCCGCTTGCCTCAAGGTCGGACTGGAGCTTGGCGAAATCCAGTCGGGGCTGGAGAGCTTTCCCGGCCTCGCTCACCGCATGGAGCAGGTCGGCCGCAAGGACCATGTGCTGTTCATCAACGATTCCAAGGCGACCAACGCCGATGCGGCAGCACCCGCGCTATCCAGCTTTACGCGCATCTACTGGATCGCCGGCGGCCTGCCCAAGGAAGGCGGCATCGAGCCGTTGCGCGGCTTCTTTCCGCGCATCGCCAAGGCCTATCTGATCGGCGAGGCGGCGCCGGCCTTTTCGGCGACGCTGGGCGAGGCAGTTCCCTACGAGATCTCAGGCACGCTGGCCGCGGCAGTCGAGCACGCCGCGCATGATGCGGCCAAGGACGACAGCGGCGAGGCGGTGGTGCTGCTGTCGCCGGCCTGCGCCAGTTTCGACCAGTTCAAGAATTTCGAAGTCCGCGGCGAAGCCTTCAGGCAAGCTGCGAATGCTATCGAGGGTGTGAAACCCATCGGAGGGGCACGATAATGCAAAGCCGTCTCGACAAAAGCCCGGTGGCAACCTGGTGGTGGACGATCGATCGCTGGTTCCTGGCGGCGTTCCTGTCGCTGATGGGGCTCGGCATCGTCTTGTCCTTCGCCGCCAGTCCGGCGGTGGCCGAACGCATCGGCCTCGACAGTTTCCACTTTGCCACCAGGCAGATCATCTTCACCGTGCCGGCGCTCGGTGTGATGCTGGCAGTTTCCTTCCTCGATTCCAGGCAGATCCGGCGCATGGCGCTGGTCATCCTGTGCCTGATGCTGGTGCTGATGGTGGCGGTGCTCTACATCGGCGTCGAGGTGAAGGGTGCGCGCCGCTGGGTGTCGCTTGCCGGCCTGTCGATCCAGCCGTCGGAATTCCTGAAGCCGGCCTTCGTCATCATGTGCGCGTGGCTTTTCGCCGAGCACAAGCGCCAGCCCGATATTCCGGGCAATCTGTTCGCCATGCTGCTGCTGGTGCTGGTCGTGTCGCTGCTGGTGGCGCAACCGGACCTCGGCCAGACCATGCTGACGACCGGCACCTGGGGCATCATGTTCTTTATGGCCGGGCTGCCCTGGCTGTGGATCGTCGCGCTGGGTGCGGCCGGCGTCGGCGGCGTCTTTGCCGCCTATACGGTGTTCCCGCACGTTGCCCTGCGCATCGACAAGTTCCTCACCGGCGAGGGCGACACGTTCCAGGTCGACATGGGGCGCGAAGCGCTGATCAATGGCGGCTGGTTCGGAGTCGGACCGGGCGAGGGCACCGTCAAGCGCGTCATCCCCGACAGCCATGCCGACTTCGTCTTCTCGGTTGCCGGCGAAGAGTTCGGGCTGATCATGTGCTTCTTCATCATGTCGATCTTCGCCTTCATCGTTCTGCGCGGCCTCAACACGGCGCTGAAGGAGCATGACGATTTCACCCGCTATGCGGTCGGCGGTCTCGTCACCGTGTTCGGCCTGCAGGCGGTCATCAACATGTGCGTCAACCTCCAGCTCGTGCCGGCCAAGGGCATGACGCTGCCGTTCATCTCCTATGGCGGCTCCTCGCAGATCGCCATCGCCATCTCGATGGGCATGGTGCTGGCGCTGACACGCAAGCGGCCGGAAAAGCGCAAGCAGCTGGGCTTTGGCCTGTCGCAACG
>NZ_RZTT01000052.1 GCF_003996995.1 Mesorhizobium sp. M7A.T.Ca.US.000.02.2.1
ATCCGGAACTGTCCGGACAGCCCGCCAAATACATTGCGACCCAGCTCGAGCTTTTCCGCGAGGAAAAGCGCGGCGGCACGCGCTTCGCCCATCTGATGCGCAACGCTGCTAAAAACCTCTCGGACGAAGATATTGCCGCATTGGCCGCCTATTTCGCGCAATGTCGCGTGCCGCCGCAACCGGAACGCCCTGATGGCGTTACGTCACTGTCCCAATCCTCGGGAATATCCAATGCGAAAAATTCTGGGCGTCTTACTCGTCATTGTCGCCTTCGTCGTAATCGCGGGAGCGGGCTTGTTCTTCTTCTCGCGCGAACAGGCCACCGTTCCGATCGAGCAGACCTACGGTCCAAACCCGACGCTTGCCGAACCCAATCCGACCTGGATACCCACGGTCCACGTTGCCGAGGCGACCCCTTGGCCCCAGGGCAAGATGCCGGTCGCCGCCAAAGGCTTCGCCGTCAACGAATTCGCTGGCGGCCTCGACCATCCGCGCTGGCTGCACGTGCTGCCCAATGGCGACGTGCTGGTCGCCGAAAGCAATGCGCCGCCAAAACCTGACGAAGGTTTTTCCATACGTGGCTGGTTCATGAAACTGTTCCAGAGCCGGGCTGGCGCCGAGGTGCGGAGCGCCAACCGTATCTCGTTGTTACGCGACGAGAACGGCGATGGCGTGGCTGAGACCAGGACAGTCCTCCTCAGCAGCCTCTTCTCGCCCTTCGGCATGACGCTGCTCGACGGCAAGCTCTATGTCGCCAATGCCGACGCGGTCGTCGCTTTCCCCTATCGCGATGGCGACGCCGAGATCACTGCTCCGTCCGAGAAGATCGTCGACCTTCCGGCCGGCCGCAATCACCATTGGACCAAGGACGTCATTGCCAGTCCGGACGGAACGAAGCTCTATGCCACCGTGGGCTCCAACTCCAATGTCGGCGAAAACGGCATGGAGGAGGAAGAAGGCCGCGCCGCCGTGCACGAAATCGACCTCGCGACGCGGCAGACGCGGCTCTTTGCGTCGGGTCTGCGCAACCCGAACGGCCTCTCCTGGAACCCTGAAAGCGGGGAACTCTGGGCGGTCGTCAACGAGCGGGACGAGATCGGCAGCGACCTCGTTCCCGACTACATGACATCGGTCAGGGATGGCGCCTTCTACGGCTGGCCCTACAGCTATTTCGGCCAATACATCGATGTCAGGGCGGAGCCACCGCGTCCGGACCTCGTCGGCAAGGCGATCGTGCCCGACTACGCACTGGGGGCGCACACCGGGTCGCTTGGGCTCACCTTCAACACCGCCGACCTGTTCGGCCAGCACATGAAGAATGGCGCCTTTGTCGGCCAGCATGGTTCATGGAATCGCATGCCGCGAAGCGGCTACAAGGTGATCTTCGTGCCGTTTGCCGACGGCAAGCAGTCGGGGCCGCCGCAGGACGTGCTTACCGGATTTCTGAGCAACGATGACAAGGCATTCGGCCGTCCGGTCGGCGTCGCCATCGACCGAACTGGCGCATTGCTGATCGCGGATGATGTGGGCAACAAGATTTGGCGGGTGATCCCGGCGGCCGACTAGGCCGCCGCATTGCTTCGCGCGTGGAAGGGTTTGGGCTCATGCCAAAACGACCGAGGAGCCGAGCGGATCGGCGCCATTTTTGGCGAAACAGGGTTTCTCGGCCGGGGGCTCGTGCAAAGTTGCCTGGCGAAGAAGTTTCGGATGCGCGCTGTGTCCCGCCATCCTCATCGCGCGAAACCAAACACGGCGACGGCCGCGCCCAAGGTGAACGAGCCGGTCGAGGCCGATGTATGGTTCCAAGTTGGCTTGCGGTTTGCGCGCCCAAGGCTGGTTTGATCAACTGCACACCAGGACCGTGACGATAACTGAAACCGTCGCGAGCTCCGGCTCTTGGGCCAACGGCCACATAAGTTTATTCGTTTTTGACCAATACGCGCCGGCGGATTCCTGTAATCTTCAGAAAAACACCGGGCTAACCGGGGCCAACCAGAAAGGTCGGGGAATGAAATACGTCGTCGATACGATCGGCGGTCCCACAGGCGGTGATGCCTGGCAAGCCGCTGTTACCGAAGCCTATTTTCCGCTCGACACCGAGTATAGGAACCGTCGTGAATTTTCGGGCACGCTGGAAACCTTCTCGCTTGGGCTCGTCAGCGTGTCTAAAATGCGCTGCGATGCCGTAAGCTATCGCCGCCATCGCCGCCACTTCCTCAACGAACGTGACGCCAGCCTGCTCATCACCATCCCGGAGATGTCGGAGGTGAATTTCTCGCAAGGGTCGAGGACCGTCAATTGCGGTCCGGGGGGCTTCCTCGTTGAGAGGGGAGACGCGCCTTACGAATTCTGGCACGGCAAGCCAAACGCGCTGTGGGTCCTGAAGGTGCCATCGTCGAGCGTTCGGGCGCGGATAGGGTCTGCCGAACGGCTCAGTGCGCTCAGTTTCGACGCGACCCAGGGCGTCGCCGCGCTCTTCCTCGACACGGTGCGAACCACGATCGGCCATGTCGATGAAATCACTGAAGTCGCTCGTGAGATGATGGGCAGGCACATCCTGGAAATGCTGTGCCTGTCGATCGTGAGCGACGATCGCGTGCTGGACAGCAGCATCTCGTCGATCCGGGCCGGCCATTTGCATCGTGCCGAGCAGTATATTCGCGACAATCTGAAGAATTCCGGCCTCGGCCCGCAGGCGGTGGCCGATGCCTGCGGGATTTCCCTGCGTTACCTGCAGGTTCTTTTTCAGGACAGCAACCAGTCGATCAACGGCTTCATCCGCGACGCCCGGCTTGAACTTTGCGCCGAGGAACTGATGTCGGTGACCAACATCAGCAGCGTTGCCGAGATTGCTTACCGCTGGGGCTTTGCCGACCAGTCTCAATTCTGCAAGCACTACCGGACGCGGTTCGGTTGCGCACCGACCGATACCCGTCGCGAAGCAGCGAACCGGGCAGGCCGCGCTTCGACCTCAAGAGAGCGGCACTAGACCCGGCGAAATCCGGGCCAATTCCATAATCTATTGCGACGCCGCCCCGGCAAGGGCGGCGAAAGCCGGGCCTTGCCCGCAAATATCCCGCGAAGGAACTGTCATGAGCAGAATAAGAGTTGCCGTCGATGTCGGAGGGACTTTCACCGACATCTGCATCATGGACGAAGACAGCGGCGCGATCCGCATCGAGAAGACCGCCTCCACGCCTGACGATCCCATGCAGGCGATCATGAATGGCGTGGAGCAGGGCCGCATCGATCTTTCGGAGGTGACGCTGTTCTCTCATGGCACGACGGTCGCCACCAATGCGCTGATCACCCGCCGCCTGCCACGCACCGCAATGGTCTGCACCGAGGGTTTCCGTGATGTTGTCGAGATCCGCCGCGCCAACAAGGAAGACCTTTGGGACACCTACAAGGATGTCGCCAAGCCGTATATCCCGCGCCGCGACCGGCTGACAGTCCGGGAACGGGTCAGTGCCGAGGGCACGATCCTGGAAGCGCTGGACGAAGAGGCCGCTCATCGCGTCGCGGAAATTCTCGTCAAACGGCAGGTCAAGTCCATCGCCGTCTGCTTCATGAACTCCTATGTCAACGGCGCCAATGAGCGCCGCATGCGTGAGATTCTGAAGGAGGCCATGCCGGATCTGCCGGTCTCGATCTCCTCGGAGGTGATGCCGGAAATCTTCGAGCACGAACGTTTTTCCACCACCATGGCCAACGCCGTCTGCGCCCCGGTCGTCGTCGATTACGTGTCGCGTCTCGGAGAAAAGCTTGCCGCCGCCGGATACAAACGAGATCTCCTGTTGCTGCACAGCGGTGGCGGGGTCATGACGCCCGCGAGCGTCAGGGATTTCTCGGCCCGGCTCGCGGGATCCGGCATCGCCGCCGGCGCGATCGCAAGCCGCTTCATCGGAAATCTCTGTGGCTTCCCGAACTCGATCGGCTTCGACATGGGCGGCACCAGCACCGACGTCTCGCTCGCATGGAACGGGGAGTCGCGCATCACAAAAGACTGGTACATCGAATTCGGATATCCGATCCGCTTCCCCTCCATCGAGGTGCTGACCATCGGCGCGGGCGGCGGGTCGTTGGCATGGCAGGACGAGGGCGGCAGCTTGCGCAACGGACCGCAGTCCGCCGGCGCCTTTCCGGGCCCGGCCTGCTACAAGAATGGCAACCGCACCGCCACCAACACCGATGCCAATGTCGTGCTCGGCCGTCTCGGCACCAGCCTTGCGGGCGGCAAGATCACGCTCGACCCCGCCCTGGCCGCCCAGGCGGTGCAGGAGACTGTGGCGACACCCTTCAGCATGGAACTCCACCAGGCGGCCGAGGCGATCATCGCCGTCGCCAACGCCAATATGGGCAATGCCGTGCGGCTTCTCTCCATCAGCCGGGGCTATGACCCACGCGACTTTGCGCTCGTCGCATTCGGCGGTGCGGGCGCTTTGCACGGAGCGGCCGTGGCGAAGGAGCTTTCGATTCCAACCGTGATCGTGCCGCCCAATCCTGGCGTCACCTCCGCGCTCGGTTGCCTTCTCGTTGACGTGCAGCATGATTTCTCCGAAAGCTTCATGGCCGATGCTTCGACGGTCTCGCCCGCCGAGATGCAGGCGGCCTTTGTTCTGATGGAAGAACAGGCCGTTGAGCGCCTGACCCATGAGGGCGTGGCGCGCGAAGACATGGCGCTGCAGCGTACGGTCGAGATGATGTACCAGGGCCAGTGGCGCTCGCTCGCGGTGTCAGCCCCGGCGCGGATCGAGAGCATCTGCTCGCTGATAGAGGCATTCCACAACGAGCACGAACGCGAGTTCAACTACCGCCGCGAAGAGGCGCCGGTGTCGATCTTCCGCATCGCGGTCAAGGCGATCGGCATCGTACCGAAAGCCGAGATGCCGCGGCATGAAGTCTTGCCTCATGTGCCCGAGCCGCTCGGCCGCCGCGGCGTCTGGTTCGACGGCGTATCTCATGATGCGGCTGTCTATGAACGCGACCAACTCAGCGCCGGCGCTGCCTTTGCGGGACCCGCCATCGTCGAACAGTTCGATTCCACCACCGTGGTTCCGCCGGGAATGAGCGCGACCGTCGACGGCTTCCTGAACATTCTCATCGTGACGAAAGGCTGAGACATGACAAAGCTGATTGAAACGAGCCCTGGCCTCGATCCGGTAACGTTCGAGGTGCTGAAGAACTCCTTCATCACCACCGTCGACCAGATGGCCGAACAGATGCTTCGCACCTGCTATTCCTTCGTCATCTACAACCGAGACTTTTCGAACGCCCTGCACGACGCCGATGGCAACTCGGTCGCCCAGGGCAACTACGACATCGCGGTCCATGTCGGCACACTGCACAACACGTGCAAGGAGGTGATCCGGGTCTTCGAAGGCGATATGGCACCCGGTGACGTCTACGCCATCAACGATCCCTATGCCGGCGGTACGCATTTCAGCGATGTTCGGCTCGTCCGGCCGATCTTCGACGAAGACAAACTGATCGGCTTCTCACAGTCGAACGGCCACTGGTCGGATCTTGGCGGCTCGGTGCCGGGTTCCTTCGACGTCACCGCCCGCGACATGTTTCGCGAAGGCCTGCGGATCACGCCGTTGCGCCTTTTCCAGCGCGGCCGCTTCTGCTCCGACGTCGCCAACATGATCGCGGCCAACACGCGCGATCCCGCGTCGATCATTGGCGACATCCATTCCCAGGCGCAGGCGACGCAGGCCGCCGAGCGCGAACTGTTGCGGCTGGTCAAGAAGTACGGACGCGGCCAGGTCATGCGCGGGATGGAGGAGGTTCAGGACTACGTCGAACGTGCCGTGCGAAAGCGTCTCGCGGAGTTGCCCGACGGCACCTGGGAGACGGTCGACTACATCGACCGGGATCTCGGTGCCGGCGAAGGCATGATCCCGATCCGCATCAAGATGACGATCAAGGGCGACACGATCCACTACGATTTTACGGGAAGCCATTCGACCATTGCCTCGATGTACAATTCCGCCCCGGGCGCGACCTTCTCGGCCGTGGTCGCCGGCATGAAGACCTTCTTTCCGGACCTCCCGCTCAACAGCGGGTTTTACCGGATGATCGAGGTAACCGCGCCAAAGAACAGCATCGTCAGCGCGGAATGGCCGGTGGCGGTGACCGGGTTCCTGATGCCGTTCGAAAAGATCATGAACGCGATCTTCGAGATGTGGTCGAAGATCATGCCCGAACGCGCTATCGCCTGCGCCTTCAACCTCGAATATCTGCTGGCCGGGGGACGGGACGCGCGCAAACCCGAAAAGCCGAACTTCATGTTCTACGAATGGCTGCCCGGCGGTTGGGGCGGGCGCAACGGCAAGGATGGTGCCGATGTCACCACCGCCTGCTTCGGAACCGGGCTGATGTCGCAGCCGAACGAAGGCAACGAGCGGGTGAATCCCACTCGGACACTCGAGTTCCAGATCAAGCAGGATTCGGCCGGGCCCGGCAAATGGCGGGGCGGCGTCGGCGTGCAGAAGACTTCGTTGCTGCTTGAGGCTGAAAATGCCGTCATGTCCTATATTTGCGACCGCGAGCGCGCTGTCGTCTGGGGTGTCGAAGGAGGCCTGCCGTCGATGCCCCACGGCTTGACCATGAAGCGCGCCGGAGAAGAGACCGAGATCTGGCTCGGCTCCGTATTCTCCGATTACTCCGTCCACACAGGCGACCAGTTCGCTCGTCCGACGGCCGGCGGCGGCGGTTTCGGCGATCCATTGGAGCGCGAGCCCCGCAATGTGATGGAGGACGTGATCGACGACTACGTTTCCCTGGAGCGCGCCAGGACTGATTACGGCGTGGTGATCCGCGAAATCGACCGCGACCTGTGCCAGTACGAAATCGACGGGACGGCAACCGAAGCCTGCCGTGCCGACATCCGGGCGAAACGGAAGGACTGGGCACGCATGGATCCCGAGGAGGTCGCGCGCAAATACCGCTCCGGCGAGATCGATACGCTCGACGCGGTTCGGCACTATGCCGTGATCCTCGACTGGGAGACTGGCGAACTGCTCCCCAAAACCACCGCCCAGTTCCGGGAAAGTTTTGAGAAACGGACCGTCGCCCACTGGGTCTGAGCACTAACGAGCGCGCCGCAATCTTGCGGGCGCTCGCGGGGATGCCCGAGTTATCTGTTTTTTCGATACCATATTCAAAGAATTACTATTTCACAGGAGCCTAAAGCTGGAGCAACAATGCTGCAGCGCCGCGAAAGTTGGCTGCTTCCGAGGGGTATGACAGATGGCACCAAGCGTGGAACGATCGTTCACCGCAGCCAGCACGATTGAAGAGGCAATGGCCGCACGCCGGCAAGGCGCGGCGGTGCTTGCCGGCGGCACCTGGATGATGCGTGATCCACGGCGCGGGGTCGATCTTCCCGAGGCGTTGGTCGCACTCCACCGAATACCCGCCTTGTCCAAGGTCGAAATCGCACCGGACCATGTCGTGATCGGCGCAGCCGTTAGCCATGCAGTCCTTGGCCGCGCGTTGCACGGGGCGGTGGGCTTCGAAGGTCTGGTTGCCGCGGCGGAGAATGCGGCCAATCCCGGCATCCGAAGGGTCGCCACCGTGGGCGGCAACCTTTGTGCCCTGGACTTTGCCGCCGCCGATCTCCCCCCTGCGCTTCTCGTCTGTGAGGCGACGGTGGAGTTGGAGACGTTCGAAGGCCCAAAACTCATCGGTATTTCGGATTTCCTCAAAGACAGGCATGCGCTGCTGGCCGAAGCGATTGTGACGAGAATTCATCTGCGCCGCGACCTTGTCGCCAGCGCTCATATCCGCCTGCCGCTTCGAAAAGCCGGCGACTATCCGGTCGCCATCGTCTCGCTTGCGGTAGACAAGGACAAACGATGTCGCATCGCCGTCGGGTCGGTGGAGCCGGTAGCGCGGCGCTGGACGGCGCTCGAACAGGCTATGGCGGCGGACTCGGCCTCTGCGTTCGATCCGGAACGCGCCGCCGGGCTTGCGCTGGAGCACAATGATTTTCAGGGCCGCGACGGCAAAGAAGCGGAGGGTTGGTACCGGCGCCAGGTTCTTGCGCCACTGGTCAAGCGCGGTGTTGCCGCACTTCTCAAGACCGGGGGCCTGGCATGACCGTGATATTCCAGCTGAATGGCGAGGACTGCCGCTTTGATGGCGATCCGATGACGCCGCTCGTCGACATCCTGCGGCAGGAACGATTCCTGACGGGGACCAAAGCCGTGTGCCGCGAAGGCTTCTGCGGCGCGTGCACCGTGCATGTCGACGATGAAGCGGTGCCGTCCTGCCTGAAGCCGATTGGCCTCGTCCAGGGATGCGCGGTGACGACCATCGAGGGATTGAGTTCCGGAAACCAGGCGCTGCACCCGCTCCAGGCCAATTTCGAGGCGGCCGATGCCGTGCAATGCGGCATGTGTTTCCCGGGAATGGTCATGAGCCTTTCGGCGTTCGTGCGCGACAATCCGCATGCGGGCCGTGCCGAAATCAAGGCCGCGATGGTCGGCAACATCTGCCGCTGCACGGGATATGAGCGGATCGTCGACGCCGTGGCCGACTGGCTCGACCAAGCGCGGATGGCTGGCCAGGTGGTAAGAGGCATCCATGTCTGAGCTGTCCGCCACGGTGATGAACCTTCCCCGCCGCGATGCGCAGGACAAGCTGCGCGGGCGCACGAAATACACCAACGACCGGGTTCGCCCCGACATGTTGCATGCCGTGCTGCTGCGCTCGACCGTTGCCGCTGGGCGGATCCGCAAGCTCGACGTTTCGGCAGCACTTCGCTGTCCTGGTGTGCGCGCGGTGGCGACCGGCGCCGATGCGCCAGGGCTGTACGGCATCGGCATTGCCGACCATCCGCTTCTGGCCATCGACACGATCCGCTATCACGGCGAACCAATCGCCGTCATCGCCGCCGAAACGGAGAAGCAGGCGCGGGCGGCGCTTGCAGTCGTCGTGCTTGAGGTCGAACCGCTGGCACCGGTGTCCACCATGGCCGAAGCGCTCCAGCCCTCCGCCCGTCTCGTTCACGAGGGCTGGCGCGGCTATGAGGTGATCACCGAGGGCGGTGCACGTGCCGGCAACATCGCCTGGGAGGCAAAATCCAGTCGCGGCGACGTCGATGCGGCCTTCTCCCGTCCCGACATTCGCATTGTCGAGAGCAGCTTCACCGTCGGCCGTCAGAACCATGTGCCCTTCGAACCGCGCGTTGCCATCGGCTCCTGGGAGGACGGCCGTGCTCACATACAGACCTCGACGCAGGTGCCTTGGACTGTGCGCAACGTCACCGGAAGGGTCATGCAGCTTCCGCCCGGGCGTGTGCGGGTCACTGTACCCCCTGTCGGCGGCGGGTTCGGCCTGAAATTCGATGCGTCCATCGAGCCTATCACGGCACTTCTGGCGCGGATGACCGGGCGCACAGTGGTCCTGGAAAATACCCGGCAGGAAGAGATGGCAACCTGCCTCTGCCGCGAGAATGCGGAAATCCGCATCCGGTCCGCTGTCACCGCCGAAGGATACATTGCCGGGCGCGAGGCGGTCGTGCTGATGGACTGCGGCGCGTATGGAGGCGAACAGGTTTTTCTGACGACGATGACGGCGCACACGCTGGGCGGCAATTACAGGGTTGGCGCCACGCGGCTCGTCAGCCGCGCCGTATACACCAACACACCACCCAACGGTGCTTTCCGAGCTTGCAACGGCGTCTACAACACATTCGCTTTGGAGCGACATACCGACGAAATCTGCGATGCGCTAGGCTTCGACCCTATGGAGTTCCGGAAGAAAAATGTCCTGGGAGATGGAGATCTCGGTGCCACGGGCCAGGTTTTCGAGGCCGATGTGCTGGGTCCGATGCTCGATCGCATGGAGGCGTTACGCGCCAGTACCGGTACATCAGAGGCCAAGGCCGACGGCAGGCTCTATGGAATTGCAACCACGGTCGGCACATGGTTCGTTTTCGTCGGGCCTTCGGCGGCGACGGTGAATTTGAACGCCGACGGTAGCGCAACGCTAGTCACCTCGGGTGTGGAGATCGGATCCGGCACGATGGTGCAATCCCTGCCGCAAATCGTGGCCGGGCAACTCGGCCTCGCTCCCGACCAGGTGATCGTGCGCGAAGCCGATACGGATGCCGCCGGTCTCGATGTCGGCGTTGGCGGTGGGCGCACCACCGTCTCCATCGGTGCGGCAAGTGTGGCTGCCTGCGCGGAAGTGCGGGAGAAGCTGCTGCGGAGCGCCGGTGAGATGCTCCAGACCCGACCGGAAGACTTGGTGCTGCGGGATGGTCGTGTCGAGATCACGGGACGTCCCGGTTCCGGCATGTCGATCCCCGCTGTCGTCGCCCATGCGCAGGCAACCACCGGCCCGGTCACCGGAAGCGGAGCTTTTACCGCCAGGAACACTCCGGCAATGTCCGGCTGCGCGATGGGGCACTTCATCGATGCGCTCGACATCCCCGTCTTCGTCGTTCACGAGGCCGAGGTGGCGGTTGATCCGGACACCGGTCATGTCGAGGTGCTGGCCTATCGCGTGGTGCAGGATGTCGGCCGCGCACTCAACCCGCGCGCGGTCATGGGCCAGATACAGGGTGGTGTCGTGCAGGGTCTCGGCTACGCCCTGCATGAGGAGGTGACGATCACCGCTGACGGACGCATCGCGCAGGACGATTTCGAGACCTATCGCCTGCCGCTGGCGCAGGACGTGGTTCCGGTCGCCGCCGACCTCTACGAGGGCGCACCGTCGATCGGGCCTCTAGGCACCAAGGGCGCGGGCGAGGTCCCGATCCTGGCCGTGGGCGCGGCGATCGGCTGCGCTGTGGCACGCGCTATCGGCAAGCCGGTGCGGCAGCTACCACTGACGCCGCCGCGCGTGCTTCGACTGCTGCACGAGCGCGAACCGCCGCCGGAATTCCCGCACATCGCCCCCGGCTGGGCGTCGAACACTCTGGGCTGAGGCAAGCAAACCATGGTCACCCTGAACTGCGACATGGGGGAAAGTTACGGCAACTGGCGTTTCGGCGACGATGCCGGCATCATGCCTCACATCGATTGCGCCAACATCGCATGCGGCTTCCACGCCTCCGATCCATGGACGATGCTGAAGACCGTGCGGCTCGCGCTTTCGCACGGAAAGAAGGTTGGCGCGCATCCGTCCCTTCCCGATCGCGAGGGATTCGGCCGGCGCGAGATGAAACTTCAACCGGAGGAACTGACAGCCGCCTTCCTCTACCAAATCGGTGCTCTGACGGGGATGCTGGCCGCCGAGGGCGGGCAGCTCAGCCATGTCAAGCCGCATGGCATCATCTACGGCATGGCCGCGCACGACATAGACACTGCCCGGGCAATTGCCGCGGCGGTCAAGCCGTTCGGCGTCCCGCTCTTCGGCCTGGCGGGAACCCGTCACGAGACGGCGGCAGCCGAGCTCGGCGTTGCCTTCGTGGGCGAGTTCTTTCCCGATCTTGCCTACGCTCCCGGCGGCAGCCTGATCATCCCGCGCGTCCAGTCGGCCATCGACCTGACACTTGCCGAACATCGCATGGTGGGGGCGCTTACCCGACGCGAACTCGTCACGACAGACGGTACGATCCGCCCGGTCGACTTCGACACCGTCTGCATCCACTCCGATCCGCCGAATGCGCGCGACGTCGCCGCGCTGATGCGGCGGATCATCGATACCCATTCCAACAGCCTGCCATGATTCGTTTCCCGAATCGTGAAAGCTCCACGCATGGGATCGAGGACTATCTCGAACTCACCGCCCGAACCATTTCCCCAAGCCGCTGAGGACTTCCATGGATGCGCTTTCCAATTCTCTCGCCGCCGCCGACATCGCCACCTCCATGCACCCCTACACAAACCTGCGTCAGCACGAAGAAACCGGGCCGCTGATCATCAGCCGCGGCGACGGCATCCGTGTGTATGACGAACGCGGCAAGGAATACATCGAAGGGCTCGCCGGGCTGTGGTCGGTGGGCGTCGGCTTTTCGGAAAAGCGGTTGGCCGACGCTGCCTATCAGCAGATGCTCAAGCTGCCCTACTACCACACCTTCTCCTCCAAGGCGCATGAACCGTCCATCCGGCTCGCGGAGAAACTCGTGGAGATGACGCCGGAAAACCTGACGCGTGTCTTCTTCACCTCGTCGGGCTCGGAAGCCAACGACACCATCGTCAAGATGATGTGGTTCATGAATAACGCGCTGGGCCGGCCAAAAAAGAAGAAATTCCTGGCACGGACCAAGGGCTACCACGGCATCACCGTCGCCTCCGGTAGCCTGACAGGCCTGCCGGTCAACCATCGCGACTTCGATCTGCCGGCGATTCCCGTTCGCCACCTGACCTGCCCGCACTTCTATCGCTTCGGCATGGAAGGCGAAGACGAAGCCGCCTTCACGGCGCGCCTGCTCGCCGAGCTGGAAGCGGTGATCGCGGAAGAAGGGGCTGACACCATCGCAGCCTTCATAGGCGAGCCGCTTATGGCAGCCGGCGGCGTTCTGCCACCGCCGGTCGGGTACTGGGAAGGCGTGGAGAAAATCTGCCGGGCAAATGATATCATTCTGATAGCAGACGAGGTGATCTGTGGTTTCGGGCGGCTTGGTACGCCCTTCGGCGCTCAGAAATACGGCTTCACGCCTGATATCATGACGGTCTCCAAGCAAATCACGTCGTCTTATATGCCGCTTGCCGCCGTCATTTTCTCCGATGCGATCTATCAAGCGATCGCCGACAACACCGCAACGATCGGCAATTTCGGCCACGGCTTCACTGCGTCGGGTCATCCGGTCGCGACGGCGGTGGGTCTCGAAAACCTCGCCATTTTCGAGGAGCGGGACTTGATCGGAAACGCGGCCCGCCTTGAGACGTCGTTCCAGGCCGGCATCCGCTCATTCGCCGATCACCCGCTTGTCGGCGAAGCGCGGGGCACCGGTCTTATCGGCGCCGTGGAGCTGGTGGCAGACAAGGCGACGAAACGCCCCTTCGCCAAGGTTGGGCGTGCAGGGACTATCGCAGCAGGAATCGGCCACGAGGAAGGCCTCATCTTCCGCGCCATCGGCGACCAGCTCGCGCTCTGTCCGCCGATGATCTCGACAGAAGACGATGTGAAGGAAATCATGACGCGCATGGGCCGGACGCTTGAGCGCCTGACCGGTGCGGTCGCCAAGGAGGGACTTGAATGACCCGCATGAAAGCCGAACCGGTCGTCCATATCGACGACGAACGCTTCCGGGTCACCGAATGGCGCTTTGCCAACGGGGCCGAGACCGGCTGGCACATCCATGGCCATGACTACGTCATCGTGCCGCTTACGGACGGCAAAATCGGTCTCGAAGGCCCGGACGGCGCGCAGTCGCAAGCCGCTCTCACCCAAGGGGTGCCCTATTCGCGGCGGACGGGTGTGGCTCACAACGTCATCAATGCCGGCGATGCACCGCTCGCCTTCCTCGAGGTCGAGGTCGTTGAAGCCGGCGATCTCGCAGCCAGGCGGCTGGCCGTGCTCGACCGGTTCCTCGCGGCCTGGAACGCCCGCGACGTGGGCGCGCTGATGGACTGCATGGCTGAGAATTGCGCTTTCCACGGCTCGGCTGGACCCGATGCCGAAGGGCGCAAGCATATGGGGCGTGACGCCGTGCGCGCCGCCTATGCAGCGCTGTTCGATGCCTTCCCGAAAGCCGAGTGGACCAGGGGACGGCACGTCGTGACGGGCGACACCGGGCTTTCATCATGGCGCTTCGTCGGCACCACGGCAGCGGGGCAGAAAATCGAAGTCGACGGCTGCGATATCTTCGCTTTCTCGGGGGAGCTCATAGCGCTCAAGGATTCCTACCGCAAAGCGCGAGGGTAGCGAAAATCTGAATTCATCGGGCAACAAGGGCGGTCCAAACGGGCCGCCCTCATTTTTTGTCCAAAGGCAAGATCCTCAAAGACGAAAGGCCCGGTCGTCCCAGAGGAACAGGGCCTTTCGTAGATGAAGGGCCGGACTTATCCGGCCCATCTTCTCCTACTTGAGCAAGGCTTCCATCGGTACCGGCTCGGAAATCGTCCAGTTGCCTACAACACCCGGCTTGCCGGCCTTGGTCTCGACGATCAGGTACCGCGTCTGGTTCTGGTGATGCAGTTCCGGCGAGAAGGTACGAGGCCCGAACAGCGTCGGCTCATTCTTCATCTTTTCCAGTTCCGCGACGACCGCGTCGGCATCGGCCGTGCCTGCACGCTCCACCGCCTTGGCCCAGACGTCGACCATGACGTAACCCGGAAAGACATACTGGCTCGAGGGATCGGCGCCTGTCTTCGCCTTGTAGGTGGCATTGAACTTCAGCACGGCCGGATTGGGATCGTCGCCATAGATCGATCCCTGAACGGGGACGTAGAAGTTCGTCAGATCGGGCACAGCCGAGAGCCAATAGCTACCGTCGACGCCCGATCCATTCAGGATCATGGAGTTGATACCCGCGGCGCGAAGCTGCTTGATGGCCGAGACAGCGCCCGGCATCATCGTGCAAAGCATGATCGCATCCGGCTCCTTCGGCAGAGACTTGATGCGGGTGATCTGCGCGGCGATGGAGGCGTCCTCGTTCTTGAAGGTGTCTTCACCGACAAGCTTCGCGCCCTGGGCTTCGAGCTTCGGCATCATCCAGTCGAAGCCGTCGCAGATGCCCTTGTTGTAGGCCGTCCAGGTATCGAGCAGACGGTAGAAGTCCTTTGCGCCCTTTTCCTTGAATGCCCACTCGGCCATGGTTGCGCCCTGCACGGCCGCCAGCACCGACGCGGAGAAGCTGTGCGGGCCGACACCCTGGATACCGGCCTTGACCGATTCCGCGCACAGGAAGAAGGAGATACGGCCCGCGTCCTCGGCCGCGAGCGCAGCCGGCGATCCGAAGTCGTAATCGCAGGACACGACCACGAGATCCGCACCCTGGTCGAGCACGGAGAGGCCCGCCTTGGCGCCTTCGGCCCGGTCGGACTTGGTGTCGGCCTTGACAACCTTGATCTGCTTTCCAAGCAGGCCGCCAGCCGCATTGATCTCGTCGATGCGGATCAAGGCCGCCTCCTGCGCAGGCTTGTCATAAGCTTCCATGAAGCCCGACTCCGCAGTGGCGAAGCCGATGACGATAGTCTTGTCATCGGCCAGCGCCGGATATGCGATGGACATCGAGGCCAGAGCGGTTGCGACGATTCTCATTTTGTATGTCATGCACGTCTCCTTTTTTGTTTTCCGGTCGGGCTTGTGCCGCCGGTCACTTGTTGCGACTGCTGCGAGGTAAGGTGAGCTCGCGGTTGCCCATGAGTCCGGATGGGCGAAGTGCGAGGATCACGATCATGATGACGCCGAGGGCTATTTCTTGGACCCCTTTCGGGAGGGCGAAAGTGGACTCGCCGAGCGATACGCCTGCCTCCAGCCAGCGCAGCGCCTGGATCAGGGCGGACAGCAGGACGACACCCACCACACCCCCCGACAGGCTGCCCATGCCGCCGACGACGAGCATGGAAAGGGTGATGAAGGTGAGACCGAGATAGAATGTATCGGGTGTGACCACGCCGATGGAATGAGCCATAAGCGCACCGCCCAGCCCCATCACCGCGCCCGATACGACGAACGCCACGAGTCTTTCCCTGGGAATGTCGATACCGGAAGCCGCGGCGGCGGTGGGCTCGTCGCGGGCAGCACGAAGGGCCAGGCCGGACCGGGAGATCGCGTGCGCCCAGGCGATGAAGATTGCGACCACGGCGCCGATGAGATACGGCCAGATCATGCGCACGATCGGAATGCCGACGACCGATGAGGTCGCTCCGGTCACGCTCTCCCAGTTGGAATAAATCGTGTTGATCATGGCGAGCATCGCGAAGGTCGCGATCGAAGCCGCGATGCCCGATAGGCGCATCAGCACCCGCCCGAAGATGAGAGCGGCGAGGGCGGCGAACAATGCCGCCAGCACGGCCGATTGCCAGTACGGCAAACGGGTCGCCAGCAGCCATTCGGGCAATCCCGGCAGCGAACCGCGTTTCATCATCGGATTGATGGTGAGCCATGCGGCCGCGTACGCGCCAAGGCAGGTGAAGCCGATATGCCCGAAGCTGAGAACGCCCGAATTTCCGATAAAGATGTATAGGCCCACGACGAGGATGACACGGACGAACACGTCGATCACCGTCTGGTTGAAGGGCCGCGATCCGGTCATCACCGTGATCAGCGCGATGGCCAGCAGCAGCAGAGAAAGCAGGACCGGCGTCAGGATTGTGCGGCGGGCAAGCGCGAAGCGGGCGGGCTTTCGCTCGGCAGCCGCGGCACCGGCAGCGGTAGAGTTGGTGAGGGAGGCGGCGACACCCATGAAATCAGACCCTTTCCTTGGTGCCGCGCGCGGCAATAAGCCCTTGCGGGCGGAAGAGGAGAACGAGGATGACCGCTCCATAGACAAAGGCATCGCGGAACGGCCGGGCGTCGATGGGCAGCATGACCTGCATGATCACCGAGGCGGCACCCAGCAGGAAGCCGGCGAGCACGGCTCCCCCGAGGCTGCCGAGGCCGCCAATGACGGTGGCGATGAAGGCCATCAACATGATCGAGGCGCCCATCTGGATGTCCAGCGTGCCTGTCTGGGCGCCAAAGATCAGTGCAATGGCGGCGGCCAACGCGCCGGAGAGGGCGAACGCGCCCATGATAACCCGGTTCGCACGCACACCCAGCATGCGGGCCATCGAGAAGTTCTCGGCCGCCGCCCGCATCTCCAGGCCGAAGCGGGTTTGACGCAGGAACAGTGTCAGGCCGATCAGAATGACCATCGTGGCGACGATCGTTATGAGCTGGAGGAGGGGAAGCCTGGCACCGAGGATCTCCACCGGCTGGGACAGTTCGGGCAGCAGCGAGATCGATTTCGGCCGACTGGAGAAAAGCATGAGCAGGAAGTAGCGAATGACGAAACCGAGCGCGAAGGAGGCGATCATCATGGTTGCCGGATTTGCCTGGCGGAACCGCCTGAAGACGACGACTTCGCACAGCACCGACAGCCCGGCCCCGCAGAGGAGAACGAAGGGCACCAGCAGGTACCACGGCAATTGGCCGGCGAAGACGATGGCCATGGCGTCTGTTGAGGGCCATAGCAGCGCGAAGACGCAGAAGGCGATGACGTCGCCATGCGCGAAGTTCACGAGCCGCATCACACCGAAGATGAGGGCGATGCCAAGCGCCCCGAGCGCGTAGAGCGAACCAAGCGAGAGTGCGTCGAACAGGATCTGGAGCATCTCAGTGGTCCTCGTATCCGAAATAGGCAGCCTGGATCGCCTCGCCGTTGCCGAGCGTCCGCGCGTCGCCATCGAGCACGATCTGTCCGCCACGCATCAGGATCATCCGCCCGCCCACCATCATCGCCCGGGCCGAGCTCTGCTCAACGATCAGGAGCGTGAGCTGGCGCTGCGCACGCAGCGCGATCAGCCGCTCGTAGACCTGATCGTTGATGTTGGGGGCGAGGCCCAGCGAAGGCTCGTCGATGGCTACAAGCCGCGGATTGGTCATCAACGCGCGTCCGATGACCAGCATTTGCTGCTGCCCGCCGGACAGCAATCCCGCTTGCCCATGCCGTCTCTCTTTCAGCATCGGGAAGGTTGCGTAGACGGCTTCGAGTTCGTCGGCCGCTCGGCTGCGCCAGCCGCGTTCGCGGGCGTGCATGCCGGTTCCGACCAGAAGGTTCTCTTCGGTCGTCAGCGAGCCGAAGACATCGCGCCCCTCCGGCACCATGGACAATCCGAGCCGGGCGATGTTCTCCGGCGCCTGGCCGGTGATCTCATGACCTGCAAGGTCGATCCGGCCGCCCGCCACCGGCGTAACACCGGCGATCGCGCGCAGCAGCGAAGACTTCCCGGCTCCGTTCGGGCCGGTGATGAACAGGATTTCTCCCTCCTCCATGGAGAAGGAAACATTGCGGACCGCCGTGAGACGGCTGTAGCGGATGGTGATATCGGAAAGGGCGAGCAGGCTCATTCCATCGCCTCCAGCACAGGCAGGTCGGTGTTCGCGGCCGTGCCCATATAGGCGTGGCGCACCTTCTCGCTGTCGCGGATCGCGGCAGGCGGGCCTTCCTCGATGATCGCTCCGGAATCGAGCACGACGATATGCTGGCAAAGGCCGAGCACCAGCCCGACATTGTGCTCGATGAGCAGGACACCACAGCCGAGATCGCTGGCGATATGTCTTATCAGGGCCGAAAGCTCCCGCGCCTCCAGCGCGCTCATGCCAGCCGCGGGCTCGTCGAGCAGGATGTACGCGGGCCGTCCCATCAGGGCGCGGCCAATGGCGACGCGGCGCTCGTCCGTATATGGCAACGTTCCGGCGATGCGGGTGCCCAGCGCACCGATGCCTATCCAGTCGAGCATCGCTTCCGCTTCGGCGATGGCAGCGCGCCGGCTCATTCCCAGACCAACGCCGGTTACCTCCAAATTGTCCAGCACAGGCAGGTCGCGGAAGAGCCGCCCACCCTGGAAGGTGCGGGCAATGCCGCGCCGCCGGACCTGATGCGGCTTGAGACCTGTGAGTGCTGCCCCGTCGAGCTTGATGGTGCCTTCCGTCGGTGCCTGGAAGCCGGTCAGCACGTTGACGAGCGTGGTCTTGCCAGCGCCATTCGGGCCGATGAGGCCACTGATGCGGCCGGGCGTAATTTGGAGGTCTACCGATGACAGGGCCTTCAGCCCCGCAAACGATACCGAGACGTTCTCCGCGCTCAGATGACTCATGACCCTTTCCTTCTTTCTACCGACGGAAAGGCGCGAAGCATCCGGCCTTGCGGCCAGTCACGTTGCAAATGTCTTCCCCTGTCGGTTCCGGCGGTCTCTAGCGGACTGCTCGGGTGCCAAATTCACGCCGTTGCCCGGCGTCGTCTTGTCGTTTCGCGCACCGGATTTTGTCTTCCGCCACGCACGGTCGGTTTTGGCCGGCCGATCTCCTCGCCACCGGCTCCTCCGCCGGCATTTTCCCGGCTGACGTCAGCCGGCCAGATGCCCTTCAGCACGCGCCAGCGCGGCGCGCTGTTCGGTTCGCGCGGCAAGCGCGTCTTCCAGCGTCACCGGAACGAAGCGCGCCGGGGTGTGCGGCTGGAGCTGGGCGATAAGGTCCATGTCGGCCGATATCACCACGCCCAGCATCATGTACCCGCCACCCGAAACCGCGTCCCGGTGAAGAACGATCGGCTCCGTGCCACTCGGCACCTGGACGGATCCGTAGGGATAGCAGGCATCGACGATGTTCGAGGGGTCGGAGCCCGCACCGAAAGGCTGCTCGCGCTCGACGAATTCCAGCGGCGTCCCACCCCGGAAGCGATAGCCGATGCGGTCGGCTTCGGGTGCGACCTTCCAGGTTTCCTCAAAGAACCGAGTGCCGGCAGCTTCAGTGATCCGATGCCAGTACATGCCGGGAAGCATTCTGAGTTCCGCCGGACTATTGCCCGCGCGGCGCAGATTTGCAGGCAGTGAAAGACCGGCTTTGCCGGAACCTTCGCCGAGGGGAAGCTCATCACCCGCCTTCAGCGTGCGGCCCTGATGGCCGCCGAGTGCGCCCAGAATGTAAGTCGAGCGCGAACCGAGAACCACGGGTACGTCGATACCGCCGGAGACGGCCAGATAAGCGCGCGCGCCGCCCTTGAGGAAGCCGAAGGAAAGCCGGTCACCGGCCTTCACCGGAAAACTTTCCCAGGTCGGCCGTTCCTCGCCATTGAGTTTGGGGGGGAGTTCTCCTCCCGTGACGGCGACGACCGCGGATTGGGTGAATTCGAGTTCGGGGCCCATGAAGGTGGCTTCGAGCACCGCGGCACCCGGATCGTTGCCGACAAGCAGGTTTGCGATGCGTGTGGCAAAGCGGTCCATGCCGCCGCCTTCGGGAATGCCGACATGGTAGTGGCCTGGTCGGCCAAGGTCCTGCACGGAAGTGGAGAGGCCGGGAGAGATTACCTTAACGGCCATTGATAAGCTCCATCAGCTTTGCATTGATGCCGTAAATATCGCTGTTGAAGTCCTTCAGGCTGAAGGTGCACTCGCGAACCGTCGGCTGCCACCGATTGGCTTCGATTTCCTCCAGCGTGGCGTCGTAGTCATCGCGGCCAATGGCCTTGAACTTGACGATGTCGCCTGGCTTGAACAGGCACATATCATCTGAGAGGTAGCGCACCTTCCTGGTCGGGTCGTAGATCGGGGCCGGGGTTATGCCATACATCTGGTAGCCGCCAGCGCCGCGCACCGAATAGATCGCTGCAAAGCAGCCGCCATGGCCAATGGTGAGCTTGGGAGTGTCGGTGCGTGGACGCAAGTATTTCGGCGCCTGAATCTGTTTCTTGCGCTCAACCATCTGGTACAGGAAGGGGAGTCCGGCGACGAAGCCGACCATGGACACGAACCAGGGCTGGCCGGAATAGGCCGCGATAAACTCTTCCACCGTGGCGTAGCCGTTGATGCGTGCCGAATATTCAAGATCGGTGGAGGAGGGGTCCTGATGGCGCTCGCGGAAGCGCAGGCAGGTTTCACGCGTCCATGGATCCTGGAAATAAACCGGCAGTTCGATGATCCGGGTCTTCAGCACCGGGTCCGCCTTCAAGGCCGCCTCTTCCATCGACTTCAATTCGCGGAGCAAATCCTGCGGCTTGACGATGTCCGGGTTGAAGCGAATCTGGAAGCTGGCGTTGGCTGGGCAGATCTCGGTGACACCTCGGATGCCTGCCGTACGCACCGCGTTCGTCATCGAAAGGCCGGTAAAGAAGGAGGTGAGCGACATTTCTTCGGACACCTCGCCGAAGATATGTTCGTCACCGCCGAAGTTGAATCGTATCGACATCGGTCCTCCTTAACCCGCCAATGCTGCGGCGTTTTCGATGAGCCAGCCTTCCAGCCAGCGGGTATGCACGTCTCCCGCCCGTACCGCCGGATCGGCGGCCAGCGCAAGAAACAGCGGCTTGGTGGTCTTGAGCCCGCCGATCTTCAACTCGTTGAGCGCGCGGATCAGGCGCACTATCGCCGCCTCGCGCGTCTCTGCATGCACGATCAGCTTGGCAAGCAGCGAGTCATAGAAGGGCGGCACCTGATAGCCTTGATAGAGCATCGAATCGAAGCGTACGCCCGGACCGCCGGGAATGCGAAGCTCGGCCACCTGCCCGGGGAATGGAGCGAACTCCTTCGCCGGGTCTTCGGCATTGAGCCGGACTTCGATCGCATGCCCCTTGACGGAGACATCGCCTTGCCGAATCCGCAGCTTCTCGCCGCCGGCGATGCGAAGCATCTCCGCAACGAGGTCGATGCCGGTGATCGCTTCGGTGACCGGGTGCTCGACCTGGATACGGGTGTTCATCTCGATGAAGTAAAAGCGATCTGCTTCATCGTCATAAAGATACTCTACCGTGCCGGCACCAGAGTATTTGACCGCCTTGGCCAAAGCGACCGCCGAAGCGCAGAGATCCTCGCGCAGCCTGTCTGAAAGTGCGCGAGACGGCGCCTCCTCCCAAACCTTCTGGCGTCGCCGCTGCAGTGAGCACTCCCGCTCGTAGCAGTGAATGGCATCGCTTCCGTCCGCCAGCACCTGCACCTCGATATGGCGGGCCTTGCCGATCACTTTTTCCATGTAGAGGCCACCGTCGCCAAAGGCGGCGAGGGCTTCTGCTTCGGCCTGAGGAAAGGCTTGTTCGAACTCGGCGAGCGAGTTGGCGATGCGGATGCCCCGCCCGCCGCCGCCTGCCGCCGCCTTGATCATCACCGGAAAACCGGTTGCGGTCAGCACCTCGTGGCCAGCCTTGAGGCCCTCGACCCGGCCAGCCGAGCCAGGCACCACAGGGAC
>NZ_RZTT01000530.1 GCF_003996995.1 Mesorhizobium sp. M7A.T.Ca.US.000.02.2.1
CTATGGTGCTGATTTGCGCCAGTGACCCGCCGCACAGGCGGGTTTTTCGTTTGATGCTCCGTCCCTACGCCTGGCGAAAGCTCCGACGGAACCCGTTGACCCGAGTTCGTTGCCCTGAGCCGACGCATGGAGGCCGTGACGGGCTGGCGATTCCAGGCTAAAGCAATTCCAGGAAACGTGTGAAGCGGTTTTTCCGTCCGGAATTGCGTCAAAACAAAGAGATAGAGCGGTTCAACGTTTCCGTTAAACGATGAACTGTTCTAGAAAAATCCGCATGGTTTTCACCTCGCCCAAGACTGCCTTGCCGGCCTCGGAGGGTCCGCTCACCGACATCTTGCGCGGATTGCGGCTTGATGGCGTCGACTATGGCCGCTGCGAACTTTCGGAGCCATGGGCCGTGTTGTTTCCAGCCCAGAAGGCTGCGCGGTTTCACTTCATTGGCCGCCGCGGATGCTGGCTGTTCTCGCCAGCCGGAGAATGGATTGAGCTGACACCCGGCGATGCGTTGCTCTTGCCGCGCGGCGCCGAGCATGTCGTTGCCAGCGCGCCTGGCATTCCTGCCGTGCCGATCGAAAGCTACACTGTCGAGCCTTTGCAGGACAATGTCTTCAATGTCTCCAATGGCGGCCACGGCCCGAAAATCTTGCTGTTTTGCGGCAGCATGCACTTCAACCTGGACGGATCGCACCCCTTGCTGGGCATGATGCCGGACATGATGCGCGCCAAGGAATTGATGGCTGGCGAGCCAGGTATTCCGCATCTGCTGCAAGCCATGGCCGGCGAGATCACCATGAACCGCGCCGGTTCCGGCGGCATGCTGGCGCGGCTGGCCGACGTACTGGCTGCAAGCATCATCCGTTCATGGGTGGAAAACAGCGGCGGCGACACCAGAGGCTGGATCGCGGCGATCAGGGATCGCGACATCGGCCGCGTAGTTGCCGCCATTCATCTGCAGCCCGACAGGAACTGGACTGTCGAAGCGCTGGCGCGCGAAATGGGCGCCTCGCGATCGGCCTTCGCCGAACGCTTCACGGCCGTCGTTGGCGAAACACCGGCGAGATATGTCGCCCGGATACGCATGCACCAGGCGCGGCAATGGCTGATCGATGATCGGATGCGGGTTTCGGTGGTCGCCGCCAGACTGGGTTACGATTCCGAAGCGTCGTTCAGCCGGGCGTTCAAGCGCATCATAGGCATCGCGCCCAGCCACCTGCGCACCGTCGACGGCACCTCCGAAAACCGCTGAGACGATCCCGGATCCGCGGCCATGGATCGCAGGGTCTGGATGGGGTCTGGATGAATTGCCAAGCCTTCCGGACGCAATGCCATTGCCGGGCCACCCGCATGCAATAGCTTGCCCTAACCAGGCAGCCAGAGGCCGGCGTCCAGTCGGTCCGAAGAGGAGAACCATGCCAGATCATCTGAAGGTCATCGCACTCGCCGTCATGCTTGCGGTTCCCGGGCGCGCCTTTGCCCTCGAGGACAGCTACCTGCCGGCCGACAAGATCCCCTATGTGGCGGAAGTACCCGACCAGCCGCATCGTCTTGGCCCATTGTGGGGCGAGCGGGCCAAGGGCCCGGCAGGCACGTTGCTGAAGGTTCCCGGCAACTGGCGTGCACCGGTCCATGCGCACACCGCGGATTATCGTGCGGTGGTCATAAAGGGGCTGTGGGCGCACTGGCAGATGGATGGCGGCGAGGCGACCAAGGTCGAACTGCCTCCTGGATCCTACTGGACCCAGAAAGCCAATGAGATGCATGACGACGCCTGCGTCTCCGACACGGAATGCGTGATCCTGCTGATCAACGACACGCCCTACGAAACCTACTTCCAGAAATAGGCTGGGATGCGGCCTAACGCATGTCGCCCAAAAGTGACCTCGGTTTTGGGAGAACGACATGCACAAAAACAAAGACCTAAAGCGCGTCGCATGAATCCGTTTCAGCGCGACGCGCTTTATGAGGCGTGCCGCAAGCTGACGCCGCTGCCCTTGTCGAACAGCACCACCTTGTCGGGGTTCCAGGCAAAGCGCACCGCCTGCTCGATGGCGACGTCGGTCCTGGCCGGCACGGTGGCACGCAGTGTCGCGTCGCCGACGCGCAGCGTCAGGATCTTTTCGACGCCGTGGTTCTCGACGTCGTGGACATGCGCCTCGACCGGCGCGCCGCTCTCGAGATAGACGTCCTCGGGACGAATGCCAAAGACGAGCGGGCGACCGTCGGTCGCCCCGCCCGCTTTGGCTCCCCCCGAAAAAGGCAGTTCGAAGTTCAACGGAGCCATCACCGCGCGGCCGTTCACAAGCTTGCCGTCGATGAGGTTCATCGGCGGCGAGCCGACGAAGCTCGCCACATAGGTATCGCGCGGATTGTTGTAGATCTCGTGCGGCGTGCCGGTCTGAACGATGCGGCCATGGTTGAGCACGCCGACCTTGTCGCCCATCGACATCGCCTCGATCTGGTCGTGGGTGACGAACAGGAAGGTGGCGCCGAGCTGCATCTGCAGGTTCTTCAGTTCAGTCCGCAGCGCCTCGCGCAGCTTGGCGTCGAGCGCAGACAGCGGCTCGTCCATCAGGAACACACGCGGCTTGCGCACGATGGCGCGGCCGATCGAGACGCGCTGCATCTCGCCGCCGGACAGCCGATCCGTCTTGCGGTCGAGCAGGTGCTCGATCCGCAGCGTACGGGCGGCACGGTCGACGCGATCCTTGATCTCGGCGTCGGGCAGCCGGCGAATTTTCGGCTTCAGCGGGAATTCGAGATTTTCGCGCACCGTGTAGCGCGGATAGAGCGAGTATTGCTGCAGCACCAGCGCCACGTCACGCTCGGCCGCACCCCAGTCGGCGACGTCGACGCCGTCGATGAAGACCTGGCCTTCGCTCGGCTTTTCCAGGCCCGCGATAAGCCGCAGCGTCGTCGTCTTGCCGGCGCCCGTCTCGCCCAGCAGCACGAAGAACTCGCCATCGGCAATATCGAGATCGAGCCCGGTGAGCGCAGTGTGGTTGCCGAAAGTCTTCGAGATGTTCTTGAGCTGGATATGGGCCATGTCTATCGTCCCGATCTCTTTTTCGAGGGCGTCTGCCCTCCGCTATAGCTCCGGGCGTTCGATTGTTCGAAAGGCCAAATCATTGGCCTTTCGTGTCCTTCGGCCATCACAATCTCACTCCCAGCGACTTGCCGCTTGCCGTGTCGAAGAAATGCGCTTGGGCCGGATCGATCCTGGCGAACACCTTCTGGCCGGGACCGGCGACGAAGCCGCTCTTGGTGCGTGCGCGCAGCATCTTTGAGCCGACCTTGAGATCGACAATGTCGAAGGAGCCAAGCGGCTCGACGATCTGCGTCTCGACCGGCAAAAACCCCTCCGTCGCCTCGCGGCGGATGAGAACGCCTTCCGGCCGGATGCCGAGCGCGAGCTGGCCGCCTGCATGGCCGTTGAGCTTCGACAGCAGCGCCCGCGGGAACTCGAAGCCGGCGGGAGCCCCCCCGACCGTCCACGAGACCGAGGAC
>NZ_RZTT01000531.1 GCF_003996995.1 Mesorhizobium sp. M7A.T.Ca.US.000.02.2.1
CGTCGGCATGACGCTGATCTTCGTGCTGGCCACCGCGACGATCCCGAGTTTTGCCTCCTACTCGGGCGGCTATATCTCGGTGACCGTTCTGGTGGCGCTGTTCGTCACCTTGATCCCGACCACGATCGGCGCGCTGCTTTCGGCCATCGGCATCGCCGGCATGGACCGTCTGGTGCGATTCAACGTGCTGGCCATGTCGGGTCGCGCCGTGGAAGCCGCAGGCGACGTCGACACGCTGCTGCTCGACAAGACCGGCACGATCACACTCGGCAACCGCCAGGCGACGCAGTTTCGCCCGGTCAAGGGCGTCACCGAACAGGAACTGGCCGACGCGGCTCAGCTAGCCTCGCTCGCCGACGAGACGCCGGAAGGCCGCTCCATCGTCGTGCTGGCCAAGGAGAAATACGCCATCCGCGCCCGCGACATGGCAACGCTGCACGCCACTTTCGTGCCCTTCACAGCGCAGACCCGTATGAGCGGCGTCGACATCGATGGTTCATCGGTGCGCAAGGGCGCCGTCGATTCCGTGCTTGCCCATGTCAACCAGTCGGCAGCCGCCGCCCATGGCACGCGCCCAAGCAGCGAATCCATCCGCGATCTCCAGTCCATCGCCGACGAGATCGCCAAGTCCGGCGGCACGCCGCTGGCGGTCGAACGCGACGGGCGCCTGCTCGGCGTCATCCACCTCAAGGACATCGTCAAGGGCGGTATCCGGGAGCGCTTCACCGAACTGCGCCGCATGGGCATCCGCACGGTGATGATCACCGGTGACAACCCGATGACGGCGGCGGCGATCGCCGCGGAAGCCGGCGTCGACGACTTCCTCGCGCAGGCCACACCGGAGGACAAGCTGAAGCTGATCCGCGACGAACAGGCCAAGGGCAAGCTGGTGGCCATGTGCGGCGACGGCACCAACGATGCACCCGCCCTTGCACAAGCCGATGTCGGCGTCGCCATGAACACCGGCACGGTTGCCGCCCGCGAGGCCGGCAACATGATCGATCTCGACAGTGATCCGACCAAGCTCATCGAGATCGTCGAGATCGGCAAGGCGCTCTTGATGACGCGAGGTTCGCTGACGACCTTCTCGATCGCCAACGACGTGGCCAAGTATTTCGCCATCATTCCGGCGATGTTCGCCGTCTTCTACGTCGCACCGGGACAGACGACCGGCCCGCTGCAGGCACTCAACGTCATGCATCTGGCGACGCCGCAAAGCGCCATCCTGTCGGCCATCATCTTCAACGCGTTGATCATCATCGCGCTGATCCCGCTGTCGCTGAAGGGCGTCAAATATCGCGCCATCGGCGCCGGCGCGCTGCTCAGCCGCAATCTTCTCGTCTACGGCCTCGGCGGCCTCATCGTGCCTTTCGTAGGCATCAAGGCGATCGACATGATCGTCACCGCGCTTGGCCTTGCTTAAGGAATTACGCTCATGTTCAAACAGATAAGACCCGCGATCATCATGATCGTCTTCTTCACGGTCCTGACCGGCCTGATCTATCCCTTGGGCATGACCGGCATCGCCCAGGCGATCTTCCCGCGCCAGGCCAATGGCAGCCTGATCGAGAAGGATGGCAAGGTTATCGGCTCCGAGCTGATCGGCCAGGGCTTTGCCAGCGACAAGTATTTCCATGGCCGCCCCTCGGCCGCCGGCGACGGCTACAACGCCGCCGCCTCGAGCGGCAGCAATCTCGGCCCGACCAATCCCAAGCTGATCGACCGCATCAAGGGCGACGCGGAAAGACTGAAGGCGGAGAATCCGAACCAGCCCGTCCCGATGGACCTGGTGACGACGTCCGGCAGTGGCCTCGATCCCGATATCAGTCCCGAAGCAGCCTACTTCCAGGCCGCCAGGGTGGCCAAGGCCAGGGGGATCGATGAAGCCAAGGTCAAGGCGCTTGTCGATGCCCAAGTCGAGGGCAGGGAGCTTGGCTTCATGGGCGAACCGGTGGTCAATGTGCTCGGTCTCAACCTTGCGCTGGACGCCGCGAAACAGTGAATGGTGCGGGCCGGGGATCGACAGTATCCCCGGCGCCATCCATGATCGATCCCGATGCCGGACGACAGAAGCAACGACGCCAGACCTTCTCCCGACGCACTGCTTGACCATGCCGAGCGGGAAGGTCGCGGCCGGCTGCGGATATTCCTGGGTGCCGCTCCCGGCGTAGGCAAGACCTACGAGATGCTGATGTCGGGCCGCGCCAGGCTGACCGACGGCGTGGATGTGGTGATCGGTGTCGTCGAGACGCATGGGCGCAAGGAGACACTGGCCCTGGTCGAGGGTTATGAGGTCATTCCCCGCCGCAAGGTCGACTACAAGGGGCGCATCCTCGACGAGATGGATATCGACGCCATCCTCGCCCGGCGCCCGGCGCTGGTTCTCATCGACGAACTCGCCCACACCAATGCGCCCGGCAGCCGCCATCCCAAGCGCTATCTCGACGTCCAGGAAATCCTGACGCACGGCATCGACGTCTACACGACGCTCAACATCCAGCATGTCGAAAGCCTGAACGACGTCGTCGCCCAGATCACCAAGGTCAGGGTTCGCGAGACGGTCCCCGATTCCATCATAGACCAAGCCGACGATGTCGAGATCATCGATCTCACCCCCGACGACCTGATCAAGCGGCTCGAGGAAGGCAAGGTCTATTTCCCCAACACCGCGCAGCGCGCGATCGAGAACTATTTCTCGCCGGGCAATCTGACGGCGCTCAGGGAACTGGCGCTGCGGCGCACCGCGCAGCGCGTCGACGACCAGTTGCTGATCCATATGCAGGCCCACGCCATTCCCGGACCGTGGGCCGCGGGGGAAAGGGTTCTCGTCTGCGTCGACGCGCGTCCGGGCGGGGCGGCGCGTATTCGCTACGCGCGCAGGCTGGCCGACCGGCTCCGTGCCCCGTGGACGGCGCTGCATGTCGACAGCCCTCGCTCGGCCAGCATGCCCGAAGCGGACAAGGATCGGCTGGCTACGAACCTGCGGCTTGCCGAACAGCTCGGCGCCGAGGTGACCACCATTCCCGGCCAGAACATCGCGCAGGACATTGTTCGCCACGCGACGGCGAACAATTTCACCCATATCGTGGTCGGCAGGCCGACCCGGTCCCGCTGGCGGGAATTGATCGAAGGCTCGCTCACCTACGATCTCATCCGCAATGCCGGCGATATCAGCGTCCATGTCATTTCAGGAACCGAACGCAACGCCGAGGTGACGTCGAGGAGTGTCAAGGCGGCGGACGAGCAGTGGCAGTTCGAGATCTGGCCCTATCTCAAGGCCACGGCCTTTGTCATCGGTTCGCTCGCCTTCGCCGTCGTTCTCGACCAGTTTCTCGACGTTCGCAACCTGGCGATCATTCTTCTCATCGGCGTACTGGCATCGGCGGTAACCGGCGGTCTGTGGCCGGCTCTGTACGCTTGTTTCGCCAGCGCCCTTGCTTTCAATTATTTCTTCCTGGAGCCTCGTTATACGCTGACGATCCGGGATCCGGAGAGCAT
>NZ_RZTT01000532.1 GCF_003996995.1 Mesorhizobium sp. M7A.T.Ca.US.000.02.2.1
GCGTTGCCCTGTGCTGCGGAAAGCTGGTACCAGGTCTTCGCCTTCTTGATGTCGCGCGCGACGCCGATGCCCTTTTCGTAGAAGTTTCCGATGCGGTATTCGGCCGGCGCGAAGCCGAGTTCCGCCGATTTCTCGTACCATTTGGCGGCTGCCGCCATGTCTTCCTTGCCGCCGCGTGACTCAGCATAGCGCGAGCCGATTTCGAACAGCGCCTTGGCGTCGCCGCTGGCGGCGGCATCGCGCAAGGCGGCCGGGCCGGCGTCAGCGGGAATGTCGAACTTCGTCGTCATCGCCGGCGAGGCGTCCGCTGGGGGGACCGCGCCCGTGGTGTCCTTGGCGGCGGTCGGCTCAGCCGCCATAGGCTGGGCGCCGGTGTCGGCAGCTTCCGCGGCGACCGGAACGGTCGAGGCCGGCGCAGCCGAGGCTGTCTCCCCGGACACCGCTTGGTTCGCATCGGCCGATGTAACCGAGGCGACGGGCGCGGGAACCGGCTCTGCGGTCGGCGCGGCACTCATCGACGGCTCGGCGCCTGGCGCCGTGGCAATCATGCTTTGCGCGGCCATGTCGTCCTTGGTTGCCGGTGCGGACGGCTCGGCCTGCCTGACGGTGTGGTCAGGCGCACTTTCCACTGCCGCGGGCTGCGCGTCCATCTTAGGTTGGCCGGCGGCATCGAGCGAGGCGGTCTGCACCGGCTGCGAGGCGACGATCGGCGCAACATCGTTGCTCGCCACCTGGGCGGGATCGGCGAAGAAGGCCTTGCCCAGTTGCAGGGCGCCCAACGCCAGCAGGATCGCGGTTGTTCCCATCAGGATCGGCTTGCGCCGTGCCTTGAGCAGGTCGCCGATCCGCAGTGCCTTCACCGGTCCGGTCACCGTCGACTGGCGCTTCAGCGCATCGGCCTCGGCGGCCGCGGCCTGGGCCGCGCGCCGGGCAGCGGCGATGAAATCCGACTTCGCGGCGTCGGTGTCGCTGGGCTTGGCCGGCTGGCCGCGCTCGTCGCGCACGCGCTTCATGATGGCGTTGAGGTCAGGTGCGCCGGAACCGGGCTCCAGCGGCCGGTTGGCCATTTTCGGATCGAGCGGTTCGTCGAGATCGACGCTCGGGATCGGGGCACTCGGCGCCGAGCCGGCCAGTGGCGGGATGTCCGCCTCCTTCTTGCCCTTGAAGGCGCGGGCCAGTCCGCCGAACATCGACCTGCGGCCGCCCGCCTGTTCGTTCTTCTCGACAATTGTGTCGGAGCCGAGAGCAGCCATGGCCGCAGCCGCCGCGGCTTCGGCCGGCGTGCGCGTTCCCATACCAAGGCCGCCCAGGTCGCCACGTGCACCCGGCTCATTGCGCAGGATGGCGGCGGCGCGGCCATCGAGATCGGTCAAGTCCCCAGTCAATGGCAGGGGCTGATCGATATCCATCGATGGCGCGTCCACGGCCATCTTGGGTCGCCGCGCGCCGCGCCAGTTGCTCGGCTCGACCGGTGCCGCGTCCAGCAATTCGCTCATCGCCTCGACCGGCTCGCCGGGTTCGAGCGAACCCAGCCGGTCGACGATCTTGAGCAACGTGTCGTGGATGGCCTCGAACGTTCTCGAATTGCGCTCGTCGGAGCGCCGCGTCAGCGTTTCAAGCGTCTTCAAATCCTGGGCGAGGCCGGAAACAGCGGTCGTATTGGCGCTCGAACCGGCAAGTGATTGCACCGCGTTCTCGGCGGCTTCGCGCGCTGCGCCAAGGATGGAATCGCGGGTTCCTGCGAGCGACTTTTCAATTTCGTTGAGACGCGGGCTGATGTCCTCGAATTCCGGCAGCGGGGTGCTGGGCCTGGAAAGATGGGCGGACAGGCCAGCAACCTGTGCTTCCAGGCTGCGGATCAGCGCCGGATCGATGCCGGCCACCTGCGCGGCCGACGCATCCAGCCGGCTTGAAATGTCTTCGAGCCGGCTCTCCAGGCCGCGGATTGCGGCTTCGCCCGCGGGATCGGGTACACGCGTTTCCATACGCTTGGCGAGCGCCGTAAAGCGGGCATCGATGGCGTCCATGATGCCGGCGCTGTCGATCTGCGGCATGCGCTGGTCCAGCCTGTCGGCAACCTCATCCAGCCTGCGTTCGAGATCGCGGAACAGCATGTTGCCCTGTTCGATGGCGTCACCCTGGCGGCGTTCCATCATGCTCGACAGCACGTCGAAGCGCTGCTCCAGCCCATGGAAGATGTAGTCGGCGTCAGGCATGGCTGGTGCCTGGTCGATCTTGTCAGCGATGAGTGCAATCTGCTTGGCCAGGCGCTCCATCGCCTGCTCCGGCAGATTGGCGCGGCCGGCGAGTTCGTCAACCCGGCCCGACAGCGTGCTCAACCGGTCCATGACCGCGTTGCCTGGACGATCCTGCGCCACTTCCTCGATCTGGCTGGCAAGTGAGTCGATCCGCCTCTCGATGCGCTCGAAAGCCTCGTGGTCGAATGAATTGGCTTGCGCGGCGACCGTGGATGCGACGATGGCGCGGGAAATCTCGTCCAGCCGCTCGTCGATCATGCCAAGCGTGTCGCTGCCGCGATTGTCCTGCTGGCTGGCGAAATGGTCGACGGCACCGGCAAGCGTGCGCACCTTCTCCTCCAACGAGCGCAGCGACAACGATTCCGGCAAATTGTTGACGGCATTGCTGATCTGTTCTAGCCGGGCGGTCAGAGCAGACAGGCCCGGGTCGTCCGAGCGCTTGCGCTGGTCGGCGTCGACGCGGTCTTCGAACGCCGTCCACCGGCGATCGAAATCGTCCCAGCGGCGGTCGACCTTCTGCACGCTCTCTTCGCGTGCCAGCGTTTCGAGTGCGGCTTTGACCTGTTCGAGTTCGAGCCGCAGCATGTTGACGCTTCTGTCGTCGCTCTTCTCGGCCAGTGTCTGGATGGCGCCCGAAAGCCGCTCGAACTCAAGGCCGAGTTCAGCACTGCCCTTGGCCGAAGCACCGGGCCTTGCCCCTGACTGGAAAGCCCGCTCGATGTCCTTGCGCAGCGCTTCGAATTCCCGCTGCAGGCCTGCGGTCATCTGGTGGCGCAATTCCTCGCGCATGCCGCGCAATTCGCCGGCGATCTTGCCGACCATGGCAACGCCGTCCTCCTGGCCGCGCACGCGATCGATGTCGCGGGCAATGGCCTGATAGTTCTGCTCGAAAGCGGCGGCTCCCTGAATCGGGCTTTTCGGTCGCGACGCGGGCTGCGGATCCTCGTACCAGCGCTGCTGGCCAGCGGGCCGGGCCGCGGGATAGCGCGCATCGGCACCATATTGGCGTGGATCGGGTTGGCGGAGTTCGGGACGTGCCACCGGATCCTCGCGCGTCCGCTCCAGCCGCTGCTCCAGTGTCTCCAGCGACTGGTTCAACTGCTCGAGCGTGGTCTGCGGCCTGCGCTGCCTGCCGGCATTGAGTGTGTCGAGATAGGACCGCTTGCTGTTCATCGGTGCGTCCGTCTTTCAGAATGGCTGGCTCGCGGCCAGTTCCCCCAGG
>NZ_RZTT01000533.1 GCF_003996995.1 Mesorhizobium sp. M7A.T.Ca.US.000.02.2.1
AGACAGGGCTTTCATAGGCCTCGCCCACGCGGTACCATTCGAGCATGGTGAATTCGGGATGGTGCAAGGGGCCGCGCTCGCGGTTGCGATAGACTGGACCGAAGCTGAATATCCTGACTTCACCGGCGGCGAGCAGCTTCTTGCAGGCGAATTCCGGCGAGGTGTGGAGATAGAGCGGCGCCCTTGCACCATCCGGCCCGACCGCCTCCGTGGCGAAAGCCGCCAGATGCGCCTCGTTGCCGGGCGAGACCTGCAGGGCCGCCGTTTCCACCTCGACGAAATCATGGGCGGCGAACCAGTCGCGCAGGCTGGCGGCGATGCCGTTGCGCAGCATCAGCCGCGGGCGGCGGTCGGCGTGAACGTCAGGCGTCCACCAGGGCGAAGCTTTGGTCATGCGGCTCGGAACATGGTGGAAGGGGGCTGGCGGCGGCGGCCAAGATGCGGTAGGCCCCCATCCAGCGCCGCACAAGCCGGCAAACGCCAGTCAACTCTTCTTGCAGGATTTAAAACCGTGGTGAAAGTCATCGCCAGTTCGCTCCGCAAAGGCAATGTCGTCGACAAGGACGGCAAGCTTTATGTGATCCTCTTTGCCGAAAACATCCACCCAGGCAAGGGCACGCCGGTAACGCAGCTCGACATGCGCCGCATCGGCGACGGGGTGAAGGTTTCGGAACGCTACCGCACCACCGAACAGGTGGAGCGCGCCTATGTGGAAGAGCGCGAGCACACGTTCCTGTATCGCGACGGCGAAGGCTTTCATTTCATGAACCCGGAAAGCTACGACCAGGTCGCGGTGTCGGAAGCCGTGGTCGGCGACATGGCGCCTTACCTGCTGGAAGGCATGGCCGTGCAGGTGTCGCAGTTCAACGGAATTGCCATCTCCCTTGTGCTGCCGCAGCGCGCCACCTTCGAAGTGGTGGAAACCGAGCCGACGACCAAGGGCCAGACGGCCTCGTCGTCCTACAAGCCGGCCGTGCTGTCCAACGGCGTGCGCACCCTGGTGCCCCCGCACATCGCACCAGGCACCCGCGTGGTGGTGATGACGGCCGATGGCGCTTATGTGGAGCGGGCGAAGGACTGAGGGGGGCGAGCGCCCAAACGACCACTGCAAGCAATGCCTTTCCATAGACAGGGGGCAGCTTCGAAACACCGCTTATTGCTTGAAGCAGTGCTCGCGGTGCCATTGCAAGAAATGAGGATGCGGGCGTTCGAGCTGTCGGCGAGGCGGAAGCGCGCGGCGCGTCTTGTTTATGAAGCCCTGCACGCTGTCGAAGTCATTGACCTGTCTGGAGATCAGGATTTCCAAATCGTCCGACAGGCTGATCAATCCACGGTCGAACATCCAATGCGCAGTGCCGGACAGTGCGATCCCATTGTTGACGACATCAGGCCCGTTCGCCTCAACCGGTCGAATATGTGCGGCAGAAACCTCTGCCCGGCCTCCGCCATTTATCAGCTTGAGACCTGTGATCGCGCAGCGCTCGTCATAGGCACGTAAGACGACTCGACGGAAAATGCGGTCCCGCACGATTCGCGATCCGATGTAGCTTACGCGGTCACGACTCTGCTCGAATTCGAATGGCGCCTGCTCATCCTGAAAGCCGGCAGATATGCCGACCTCATCAACGCGCGGCAGCAACAACTCATTCGTATCCAGGCCCAGATCGATGATCCGGTTGAAGTCACCTGGGCTGAGTGCGCGGACAGCAGATTGGGCGCGGCCAGAAATCCGTCCCTCATCATTGAGCAGGCCTCGTTCGACGGGACCGTCAGATCCGCTAAATGGAACAGGATTGACGAAATCGAGGTAGCTTCCGGGCTCAATCAGCGCGAGATACATGTCAGGCGTTACCGGATCGGGGATGATCTGCTGGACTTTCGCTACAGCGTAATAGCCCCGTGTATCGTTTACCTTGCTGGGCTCGTAGTAGATAATCCACTTGCCGACACACGCTTCAACGCGGCGCAGATACGGGCGAGGAAACTGGTATTGCTCTGCGGGGCGATCGTTGTATCGCGCATCCGAGCGATGAATGAAAACCCCGAATCCCATGAATCTTCCTGCAATGCGTTCTTGGGAATAACTACTTCAGATGTGGCATCAAAATCCGAACTTTGGGGTTTAGTCCAGGCGGCGGTCGCACTTCCCCATGGTATCGGTCTTTCGCAGCCTCGCGCTGAAGCGCCACACTACAACGAAGCGCAGCAATATATTTCAGGAAGCCTGTCGCAAAGCGCCCACGCGGTTCGTCCTTTGACGGAAGAAGGAGAGCGCTATGCGAAAACTCATCGTCACCGAATTCATCAGCGTCGATGGCATTGCCGAGGTCGAGAAGCTGCCCAGCGTGACCTGGAACGACGAGATGAACAGGTTCAAGGAAGACGAGCTTGCCGACAGCGGCGCCATGCTTTTGGGGCGCACGACCTATGAGATCTTTGCCGGCTCCTGGCCAACGGAAACCGGAGATTTTGCCGACCGGTTCAACGCGCTGCCTAAATATGTCGCCTCGACCAGCCTGAAGGCGCTCGACTGGAAGCCGGCCGAATTGCTGAAAGGGCCTCTGCCGGAAGCGGTCAGGACGCTGAAGCAAGGCAGCGGCGGCAACATCTACGTGCATGGCAGCCTCAGCGTCGCGCAGGAATTGCTGCGCCACGGCCTGGTCGAGCGCGTCAGGCTGCTCAGCTATCCAGGCACCGTCGGCCAGGGCAAGCCGCTATTCCCAATCGGTGAGCCGGTGACGCTCGACCTGATTTCCGCAAAACCATTTAGCAACGGCGTGGTGGCGCTAGAGTATGCACCGGTGACGGCGAAATCGTAGGTCGGTTGGGCTCTCTCCTCTCAGGTGAAGGAAAGATGCACCTCACCCGACCTGCTTTCCCCGCCTCCCCTTGATGGCGGCGCTATTCCTCGCCTCAACCACCTTCTCCACCTGCCGCTTCAGCTCGTCCTTGATATCCACCGTTTCGTTCATCAAGGCGTCGATCTTCAGGAAATCGAGGACGCGGTATCTCGAGACTGCCGGGCGGACCAGGATGTCGGGGCGGCATTGTTTCAGCTTGTTGGCGGTGATCGACTGCATCATCAATTGCGTGGCGCCGAACATCAGGTCGACGGAGGTCGGCTGTTTGCGGTCGGCCTCTTCGGGCGCGCCGACCACGTCGACGCCGATGATGATGTCGGCGTCGTTTTCGATCAGGTCAAACGGCACGGGGTTGTAGATGCCGCCGTCGATCAGCAGCCTGCCGTCGCGCGTCACCGGCCGGAACACGGCGGGGATGGCCGCCGAGGCCGCCAGCGCCGAGTGCAGGTCGCCGTCTTCGAAGACAGCCAGCTTGTGGCCGAAATAGTCGGTCGCCGTCACCTTCAGCGGGATTTGCAGCTCGCCGAAGGTTTCGGGAATGGCCTCGGGCAAAAAGGCCTTCAAGATGCGCTCGACGTTGAACTGGCTGACGCGGATGCCGCCCTGCATGGCTT
>NZ_RZTT01000534.1 GCF_003996995.1 Mesorhizobium sp. M7A.T.Ca.US.000.02.2.1
GGTTTTCTATTCGCGCGGCATGGGCGACGATTCGGCCTCGATGACGTCATCCGTCACCGGCCGGCCCTACAGCGAATTGCCGACCGCCTATCTCTACAAGCAGCCCGATATGTCGCGGCCGCCGGCTTGCGGCTGCAACGCCGCCGCGCAGGGTTTTCAGATCATCGCCGGCAACCCGCCGAATCCGGAACAGTTGCAACCCGAGACGGACTCCGCACCGTTCATTCCGGTGCCGATCTCCAAACCGGATCCAGGTGCCGATCCGGAAACTTTGGCCAATCTGGAAGGCGGGCTCGACCGCGAGGCGATCAAGCGGCTTTCCGCCAAGCCGGTGACGTCACCTGTGTCCGCGCTGCCTCCGGAACAGCGCAAGGTCAGGGTCGTCGGGCCAACGTTCCTTCCCGACCCATCAGCGGCAATAGATCTGCAAGCTCCGGCCCCGAAGGCAGTCCGGTAAGGGCTGTTCTGAGCGGCATGAACAACGCCTTGCCCTTGCGGCCGGTCGCTTCCCTGATCTTGCCCGTCCAGTCCTTCCAGATCGCCGCGCTCCAGGGTTCCTCCGGCAGCAGATCGAAGGCCTGTCGAAGGAAATCGCGGTCGTCACCGGAAAATTCCGGCTTCTCCTGCGGTCCGTCGCGCAGGATACGCCACCAGTTGACCGCATCGGCCAGCCTGTCGAGATTGCCGCGCACCGCCAGCCAGAACGGTTCGGCCTGCTCGCCGGAGACGCCGAGCACGATCAGACGGTCTTGTGCCTCGGCAAACGGCATGTGGTGCAGCAGCGACCGGTTGAGCACGAACAGCTCGTCCGGATCGAACTTGGCGGCGGATTTCGATGTCGCCGCCGGATCGAAGCGTTCGGCGAGTTCGCCCATCGTCGGCACCGCCGCGACATTCTCCGAAGTGCCTACCAGGACGGCCAATGATGCGACGGCCATCGGCTCGATGCCGTCCTCGCGCAGGCTTTCGATCGAGAGTGCGCCGGTGCGCTTCGACAAGCCCTCGCCCGATGCGGTGGTCAGGAGATTATGGTGGCCGAACACTGGCGGCTCGGCAGCCAGCGCTTGGAACAAGGCGATCTGCACGCCGGTGTTGGTGACGTGGTCGTCGCCCCGGATGACATGGCTGACGCCCATCTCGATGTCGTCGACGACGGAAGGCAGTGTATAGAGATAGGTGCCGTCCTCGCGCACAAGGACCGGGTCGGAAAGCGAGGCCAGATCGACGGTTTCCTCACCCCGCACCAGGTCGTTCCAGTGCATTTCGGTGCGTTCCGGCTGTTGTGGATCGCCTGAGAAATTGGGGAGGAGAAACCGCCAGTGCGGCCTGCGGCCATCGGCCTGGTATTCGGCGATCTGCTCGTGCGTCAGGGTCAACGCCTCGCGACCATAGACCGGTGGCAGGCCGCGCGTGCGGCGCACCTTGCGCCTGAGATCTAGTTCCTCCGGCGTTTCATAGCAGGCATAGAGAACGCCCGCCGTCTTCAGCCTCTCGACCGCCGCGTCATAGACTTCGAAGCGCCGCGACTGGTACTCGGTGGCGTCGGGAAAAATGCCCAACCAATGCAGGTCGTAGAGGATGGCGTCGGAAAACTCCTGCTTCGAGCGCGCAATGTCGGTGTCGTCGAAGCGCTGGATGAATCGGCCCTTGTTGTTCATGGCAAACAGCCAGTTGAACAGAGCCGTGCGCGCATTGCCGATGTGAATGCGGCCGGTCGGCGACGGGGCGAAACGAACGGTAACTGTCATGAACGGGGCGTACCGGATGCTTTTGTGGTTGACAAGACGCGCCCCCGCGCTGGCCGGCAGACATAGAACATGGCGGCTGGAATGAAAAGACCGGCGGTGGACGCTCCGACGGCGCCCAGGCCGGCGGTGCCCATTTTGTGCCGGAAGCTTTTCATGATAGGAATTTTTTCTTTACTCGGTGCCCTCAGCTATGGTACATATTTGGCTATGGTGCTGATTTGCGCCAGCGACCCGCCGCACAGGCGGGTTTTTCGTTTGATGCTCCGTCAGCCAACGCGTCGGCGAAGGCTCAGAAGGAACCCATTAACCCAAGTTTGTAGCGCTTGAAGGCGATCAGCGGCCGAAATCATCGGAACTGAGGCGGGTCCAGCGGTCGCCCACCAATCCACCGATAAAGATGTCGCCGGAGCGGACCGCTTCCGTGACCTCGGCGATCCGCGAGCGGACCATTGTTCCCCCGGCATAGCGGAAGAAGACATTCTTGTAGCCAAAGAGTTGAGGTATGAATTTGGTCTGCGTCTGTCCGGTGATGCCCACGCAGCCCATCTCCCATGCGGCGGCGACAAGCGCATCCAGCGTCGCGCCCCAGTGCAATCCGGATGCCTGGATCTGCAACAGGTTCGCCACGCCGCCGGCTTGACCATAGAAGGCATAACAACCGAGCATTTTGCCCGTTTCGTCGTAGGTCCCACCGAAATGAAGGGGGCCGTCGGCCCGCTTCTTGGCCGCCAGCGCAAGCAGCCGTGCAAGTTCCCCATCCTTCCAACTCGGCCGAAGAGCGTAACCAGACAGGAGGGTCGGCAGCTTCTCGGCAAATTGAACGGCATCGATCGGCTCACGATGGGTGCGATGCGACGATGAATGGAGGACCGGCGGCTCGAACCTTTTCTTCGCGAGAGCATCGAATGCTCTTGCGCATGGATCGAGTACAAGGCGAGGCAGGCCAGGCCATTTACGGTGCAGTGCGGAGGCGGCCATCGCCGCCGGCCGGAAAACATATGTCCATCCCAGACAATGCACAGGAAGGAGTTGGTACTTCATCGGGCGCGCGAAGGCCAAGGATGTCCGGTTGGCCGAATCGGTCAGCTGCAGATCGAATTCGCCTTGATGCAAGGCACGCAGCAATTGGGGTCCGGCCGAGCCGTCATCGGTGCCGGGGTCGGCCATGAGCGGCCCGATGATCGCCGCATTCAATGCCGCTCCATTGAGCTCGTAGCGGGCTTTCAGAACGCCGAGGAACCCACCCAGACGACCCTGCCGGTTGATCTGGACAAGAGCGTTGCTTTCCCCGGACTGGCCGGCAGGGTCGAGGTAAATCTCTCTCATATACGCGGCCGTCTCCGCGATCGCGCGATCGAGGAGATGACGCCGCCGCCGGCGAAACTTCGTCAGGAAGAGTGCGGCGACGCGCTCGAGATCTTCGGCAGCCAGCGGCCGAACCGAGCCATGCTGAGATTCCAGCACTGACGGCGCAGCCAACTTCTCCTCGGCATTTGCAGAAAGATGCATCGTGAAGAACATCCGTGGGTTGCCCTCCATCGGATATATATCAACCAATGGTAGAAACAACGTATCTCGGTCAGTATGATGAACAGAGGTCTCAAGACTTACTATCCGGACAAGGCTTCACAGGCAAATCAAGTCGGCCAGCATCACTGCGCTGATCGGCGGGTTGGCCGCGGCCTTGCGATCGCATGCCCCGCTCCCGCCCGCTTGGCTGACC
>NZ_RZTT01000535.1 GCF_003996995.1 Mesorhizobium sp. M7A.T.Ca.US.000.02.2.1
GTCTTCTGTCACCGCGTCATAACCGGCCGACACAGCCGCCAGAAACGCCTTGTCGTCCATCGCCGGCACCAGCGTGAGATCACCGGTCGGATGGTCGAGATCGAGCGGGATGACATCGAGTTCGGCGCCGGCCATGCGGGCAAGCTGGTTGATGGCGGCACCGCCGCCGGCGAAATTCGCCACCATCTGCACGGTCACTTCCGAGGGATAGGCCGACACGCCTTGCGCGGTGACACCATGGTTGCCGGCGAAGACGAAAACCTTGACGCGGTCGAGCTTCGGCATGTCGCGGCCCTGCCAGCGCGCCAGCCACGCGGCGACGGTCTCCAGCCGGCCGAGGCTGCCTTGCGGCTTGGTCAGCGTATCCTGGCGGCGGGCGACCGCATTGGCCGCGGCATCGCTGCCGGCCGGCAGATCGAGGCAGGCGGCGCGCAATTCATCGAGGGATTTGAACGGCATGGGGGCAAAGTCTCCGAAAAGGAATCAGGCCAAAGGGAATCAGGAAAGCGCTACGGAAGCGACGAGCAGCACCGCGATCTCGCTTGCCTGCTGCAAGGCTCCGATCGTGTCGCCGGTCTGGCCATCGATCTGGTTGAGGCAAAGGGCGCGGAATGCGGCAAACAGCAGGCCAAGCAGGAGCAGCGCGAAGACGGCGCCACCCAATCCGAGCAGGAGCAGCGGGATCGCGCCGAGCACGGCGCCGGCCATGGCGGTTTCCTGCGAGACGGTGCCGGCATCGGCCGACAGGCCGTCGATCCGCGCCGAAGGCAAGAGATGCATGAAGGCGCCAAGCAGGCCGCGCGAGGCCGCGTGTGCGGCTATGAGGGCGAAGAGGGCCTGAGTGGGATCGACGAACTCCGACAGCGCGCTCCAGCGGATCAGCAGCGACAGGCCCAGCGCCATGGCACCATAGGCGCCGATGCGGCTGTCGCGCATGATCTCGAGTTTGCGGCCGCGTGATTTGCCGCCGCCAAAGCCGTCGGCGACGTCGGATAGCCCGTCCTCATGCAGGCAGCCGGTGGTGAGCACGGTTGCCACAAGAGCAAGGGCCGCCGCTGGCCCCATGGCCAGGCCAAACCGTTCGGCCGTGGCAAAGACGATGGCGCCGATCAGGCCGACGACAAGTCCGGCGATGGGGGCTGCCCAGATCGCGGCGGCAAGGCTGCGGCCGCGAAAATCGAAGACGGGTAGCGGCAGACGGGTGAAGAAGACCAGGCATAGCGCGATGTCGTCGACAACCTGCCGCGGTGAAGGGGCCAGATTCCTGAACTTCATGCTCTAGCCCCTCGCAATCGCATGGAAGAAGGTGCCGCTGACATGGCCGCGCCGGTAGCCCGAGGCGCCGATCGGATTGCCCAGACCGTCGGCAAGGTCGGCCAAGGGGTCGTCATTGCCGGTAGAGGTCATCTGCGCATAGTGGAATTCGTGGCCGCGAATCAGCGCCCCAGCCGAGCCCAGCGGGCAATCGGCGCGCAGCCGCGCCTCGCGATAGCCGAGGTTCATCTTGCGTTTGGCGAAGCTGGTGGAATGGCCGAGCAGGCCGAGCATCGCATGCGTTTCGCCCGACGCGTCCTCCAGCGCTTCGCCCAACACCATGAAGCCACCGCATTCGCCGTGGATGGGCTTCGTCGCGGCGAAACGGGCCATCCCGGCGCGGAAAGTCGCGGCGGCGGCGAGCTTGCCGGCGTGAAGCTCGGGATAGCCGCCCGGCAGCCAGCAGACATCGCAGGTCTCGTCGGGCGCTTCGTCGGCGAGCGGCGAGAACGGGACGATTTCGGCACCCGCCTTGCGCCAGTAGGCGGCGACATGCGGATAGAGGAAGGTGAAGGCGGCATCCTCGGCCAGTGCGATCCGCTGGCCGGGCGGCGCCAGTGCGTCGGTGAAGCCGCCGGGTGCCGGGGTGAAGGGTGTCGCCAGGGCCATGATCGCATCGAGGTCGAGCGATTTCTCCGCCATGTCGGCCAGCCGGTCGAGATGCGCCATCAGGTCGTCATATTCGCCGGCCTGGACGAGGCCGAGATGGCGTTCGGGCAGGTTCAGCGTGGGATCGCGCAGGATGGCGCCGACGACCGGCAGGCCGATCGCCTCGATGGCGTCGCCCGACAGCCGGCGGTGCCGCTCGCTGCCCAACCGGTTGAGCACTACACCGGCCATGCGTACATCCGGATCGTAGGTGGCAAAGCCCATGGCGACGGCGGCCGCAGTGGTCGACTGGCCGGAGACGTCGAGCACCAGCAGCACCGGCAGGCCATAGAGCCGCGCCAGGTCGGCGGCTGACCCGGTGCGCCCCGGCGAGGCCGGAATGCCGTCGAACAGGCCCATGGCGCTTTCGAGGATGACGAAATCGGTGTCGTCGGCGGCTTGCGCGGCGAGTGCGTTGAGCAGCGATGGCGGCATCGCCCAGCTGTCCAGATTGACGCCGGACAGTCCCGTGGCGGCGGTGTGGAAGCCGGGGTCGATATAGTCGGGGCCGGATTTGGCGCCGCGCACCTTCAGCCCACGCCGGGTGAGCGCGCGTAAAATGCCGATGGTGACGCTGGTCTTGCCGGAGCCGGAGCGCGGCGCGCCGACGATGATGGCGCGGGCCGTCATGCTTGTCCCGCCAGTGCCGCGCGCATGGCAACGATGCCGCCAACGACGATCAGCGCCGGCGAGGCAAGACCGGCGGCCGCGGCTTCCTCGGCAATGGTGGCGAGCGTGGCGACGACGGTTCGTTCCTGCGGCGTGGTCGCCGCGACGATCACTGCCGCCGGTGTCGACGGCGCCAGCCCGCCGTCGAGCAGTGCCGCCGCGATCAAAGGCAGGTTGGCCATGCCCATATAGACGACGACAGGCTGGCCGGTGCGGGCGATTGCCGCCCAATCGAGATCGTCATCGGTGCCGGCGGCGTGGCCGGTGGCCAGGATCACCGCCTTGTTGATGCCGCGCATGGTGGCCGGGATGCCGGTCGCGGCCAGAGCGCTGAGGCCCGAGGTCAGGCCTGGCAGCACGCGGAACGGGATGTTTTCATGCGCCAGCGCCAGGGCTTCTTCGCCGCCGCGGCCGAAAATATAGGGATCGCCGCCCTTCAGCCTGACGACGCGGCGGCCGTCGCGCGCCAGCCGCACCAAAAGGGCGGTGATGTCATCCTGTTTCATCGACGGTTTGCCGCCGCGCTTGCCAGCAAAGAAAAGCTCGGCATTTTCGGCAACGGCGACGACATCGGATGAGACCAGCGCGTCGTAGACCAGCGCATCCGCCTCGGCCAAAGCCGCCAGCACTTCGAGCGTCAGGCAACCGGGGTCGCCGGGGCCGGCGCCGGCCAGCCAGACATGGCCAGGCTCCAGCCGGCGCGGCTTGAAGTTCAGCCGGGACAAGGCTGTTTCGAGCGTAGCGTTTTCGCCGGTGTTTTTGGTGCTGCCGCTCACAATCCGTCCCGTCCGCGAAAACGCCGCTGGTAGTGGGCGTCGTACAATGAACTC
>NZ_RZTT01000536.1 GCF_003996995.1 Mesorhizobium sp. M7A.T.Ca.US.000.02.2.1
GGAATGCGCACGAGATTGTCCTCGCCGATGCCAGACACCCAGATCGCCCGGTCGATCGAAGTGTGCACCTGGTCGGAGGAGTAGATGCGCAGCCGCGCCTGCCCTGCCAGGCCCTGTTTGTTGCCTTGCCAGTCGAGCGCCCGTTCGCGCATGGTCAGCACCGCAGCCAGTGTCGCCGATGAGGCCGAATCCTGGATTACGCCCGAGAAACCTTCCGGCAGGCCGAGCGCCTGGCGCATCCAGTCGACGGTGCGCGTTTCGAGTTCGGTCGCTGCCGGTGACGTCTGCCACAGCATGCATTGCGCGGCCATCGCCGAAACCAGATATTCCGCCACCACCGAGACCGGCGCCGCATTGGCCGGGAAATAGGCGAAGAAGCGCGGATGCTGCCAATGCGTCATTCCCGGCAGTATCTTCTCTTCGAAGTCGGCGAAGATCCGGTCCATCGGTTCGGCGTCTTCGGGCGGCGAAACCTCAATGCCTCGGAAAATTTCGCCAGGCTCGACCAGCGGCCGCACGGGGCGGTCGCGCAGCGTGTTGCGATAGTCAGCACCCCAGTCGGTGGCGCGCCGCGACCATTGCCGAAAATCATCGTTGTTCATCCTGTTCTCCCGACATGATCCATCGCCGCCATCCATCGCGGCTGGCTTTCTTATTAATTAACGCGTGAAATATATGCAACCGCCAGCGAATGGCGGGCGCGCCTCAGCCAGGGAAATCCGGCAGGCTGGCAAAGGCCGTCTTCAGCGCATTCGACCAGCCGTCGGAGATCGTGCGGTAATATTGGTCATCCTGGCCGATCCGCTTCTTCAATCCGACCTTGAAGGCGTCTTTCTCCAGGAAGAGCAGGTCGAGCGGCAAGCCGACGGACAGATTCGACTTCAGCGTCGAATCGAAGGACACCAAAAGCAGCTTCACCGTCTCGGCTAGGCTCATCGTCCTTTCGTATGCGCGGATGATGATCGGCTTGCCGTATTTGGTCTCGCCGATCTGGAAAAACGGCGTGTCGTCGGTCGACTCGATGAAATTGCCTTCGGGATAGATCATGAACAGGCGCGGCTCGCTGCCCTTGATCTGACCGCCGAGGATGAAGGACGCATTGAAATAGGAATCCGCCTTCTCGCCAGCGGGTGACGAATTGGCGATGACCTCCTTGACCGTGTCGCCAACAATGCGGACCGTTTGGTACATCGACGGCGTTTCGAGCAGCGTGGAATGTCGTTCGGAGATCGCCTTGGTGCGCTCGTCAAGCAGGCTGACCACGGCCTGTGTCGTCGCCAGATTGCCCGCCGACATCAAAACGATGACGCGCTCGCCCGGCTCTTCCCAGACGTGCATCTTGCGAAAGGTGGAGATGGAATCCATGCCTGCATTGGTGCGCGTGTCCGACATGAACACGAGCCCGCCATCGATCTTCAGGCCAACGCAATAGGTCATGGAATCTCTTCTAGAGCAATTCCAGGAAAAGTGTGAAGCGGTTTTCCGTCCGGAATTGCGTTAAAACAAGGAGATAGAGCGGTCCGGCGTTTCCTTGAAACGATGAATCGCTCGGCAGCAATCTTGCGGAGGATTACTGCTCCACCGTGACGGTGACCGCAAGCTGTTCTTCCGCCTGTCCCAGCCGAATTCCCGACACCGGCGTGGCGTCGCGGTAATCGCGGCCCGTTGCCACCTTTACATATCGCTCGTCGGGTGAAATGCCATTGGCGGCATCGAAGGCAACCCAGCCGAGACCCGAAACATGCGCTTCGGCCCAGGCATGGCTGGCCGCCTGCTCGACCGTGGCATCCAGCATCAGATAGCCGCTGACATAGCGGGCCGGAAAGCCCATGGCACGCGCCGCGGCGGCAAAGATATGTGTATGATCCTGGCAGACCCCGGTTTTCAGCGCCAAGGCTTCCTCCGCCGGCGTCGTCGCATTGGTGGTGCCGGGCGTGTAGACAACGCGCTCGCCGATGACAGCCATCAGCCGGTGCAGCCTTTCAATGTCGCTGCCCTTGCCGACCGATGCGGCGAGTTCGCGGATACCGCTGCCGATCGTCGTCAATGGCGTCTCATGGCTGTACAGCCAGAGTGGTGTAAAGCCCTGGTGTGGCCCCGAGACGCCCGCGGTGTCGCGTGTCACCACTTCGCCTGATGCTTCCACCGTGATGAAGTCGCGCTCGCCCTCGACGCTTAGCAGCCTTGTGTCATTGCCGAAATGGTCGACAAAGCGAACTTCTTCGCGCGCGCCTTCGATGGTCAAGGCCCAGGACAGAACGGTCTGCGTCGACCCGCTGACCGGAAGCAGCCGCAGCCGCTGCAACAGATAGTGCACCGGCGTATCGTAGCGGTACTCGGTCCGATGGGTGATCTTCAGCCGCATGCTTCTATTCCGTTTGTGAGCACGATCTCCGGACAAACGGTTTCGTTTGTCTGAGAAAACCGGCTCCCACCTTTCGGGACCATGCTCAATTGAACCGATAATCTTGTGCGATCTCTTCGCCCAGTTTGGTGTTGTCGCGAATGAAATTGGCAAGGAATTCATGCAGGCCGGCGTCGAATATGCCCTTGATCGACCCGGCTCTCAGCATTGTCTGCGTCTTCTCGGCCGTTGCGTGGCAGGCATGGCGCTCGCCGTAATCGTCGCCGAGGAATTCCAGATGCTCTGACAGGAAGCGATAGCAGAACATCAGCGAGCGCGGCATGCGGACATTGAGGATCAGATAATCGGCAATGTTGGTCGGCTTATAATCGGCGTCGTAGACCCAGCGATAGGAGCGATGCGCCGAGACCGAACGTAGGATCGATTCCCACTGATAATTGTCGAGCGTCGAGCCGACCCAGGAGATCGACGGCAGCAGCACATAATATTTCACGTCGAGGATGCGCGCCGTGTTGTCCGCGCGCTCGACATAAGTGCCGAGCTGCGAGAAGTCGAAGATCTCGTTGCGCAGCATGGTGCCGTAGAATGAGCCGCGGATCAGCGCCGTCTCGCGCTTGATGGCGTCGAGCACGCTGGGCAGGTCGCGCTCGTCGATCGGCTTGGCCAGCATCCGCTTCAGCGACATCCAGGCTTCGTTGATGCTTTCCCAGGTTTCGCGCGTCAGCGCGGTACGCACCATGCGGGCATTGTTGCGGGCCGTTTCGATCGACGCCATCGTGCTCGACGGGTTCGACGTGTCGCGCAACAGGAAGTCGGCGACGTTGGCCGCGGTATAGTCAGAATATTTCTGGCTGAAGGTGACGTCGGAACCGGCGCTGAGCAGCACCGAATTCCACTCTTCCGAGGCACTCTGGGTACGAGTCAGCGCCATGCGCAAACCGGCATCGACCAAGCGCGCCATGTTCTCCGCCCGCTCGATATAGCGATTCATCCAGTAGAGCCCGTTGGCGGTGCGGCCTAAAAGCATCATCGTGCCCCGATTTCGAGCGAATAGCGAATAGTGAGTAGCGAATAGGGG
>NZ_RZTT01000537.1 GCF_003996995.1 Mesorhizobium sp. M7A.T.Ca.US.000.02.2.1
GGCACCTCACGGTCGAAAAGTTCCGGAAGGCCCGAAAAGGATACAAGCTTTCCGATCGGCCAATAGATCGAGCCGTCCGGTCGCTCTGAATGGGCGCCGACGACAAACTCGTTCCCGCCAGCCTTAAAGTCGATCTTGATATCGGGTCGGTCAACGGACGGTGGCTTAGACCCGTTGTGCCGGAAGTAGAGGTGAAACCCACGGCTCGTCTTGGTAGAGACAGGGGAGGTGCCGAAACGCATCTCGACATAGGCCCGAGCCTTCGGTGTGTCGGTGTCGACGTCGACGACGAGCAAACCCTCGAGCCGAATGCCGAAGGTGTTGCTGCCGGCGCCGGCCATCCGGTTGACGACGAGGCCGAGAGGAAGGCGGCTACGATCCTTGAACGCAACAATAGGCTTTTTGCCGTCGTCGCCGCCAAGTGGCAGGAGCGAAAACCCGGCCTGGAATAAACGGCCGAGCTCGGCGGTAAGGAGTGCTGGCAAACTTGCATGGGCGGCCTCATCGGAATATATTCCTTGCCGTCCCTGTGTAATATCCTGATCCCCCGCCGCCGGTCCTGTGTCCCCAGGCCGGCGGTTTTGCTTTGCGGCCGTCATGCAGCCCTCGCCATTCTGAGATTAAATTCCCGCACAGAAGTCACTGCTTCCATGGTCGAAAGTCCGAACCGCTCACGAAGGGCAGGGATCGTTCCCGTCGGCCGTTGGTGGCGAGGTGTTTCTATTAGCCATTGAACGGCAATGTCGATCCGTGCGGAGCTTTCATGTTCTGGAGGTGTTGCATCCATCAGGCTGCCACCTCGTCGCGATGAGCGATCTGCTGATCGATCCACGTTTCAACCTCGTGCTCGACGTACGCGATGCGGCTGCCATCGCCGAGCCGGACAGGCTGGGGGAATGTTTTGGCCTTCACGCGAAGCCAGATCGCGGTGCGCGATAGGCTGGTGCGCGCGCAAGCCTCGCGCTGATTAATCAGGCGTTTTGCTGGAGACTGAGTCTGGGGCAAGGGCGTTACCTTCGAAAATTTAGGTAACACTCATACTATGCCAAATTTTCCCAAAAACAACGAGTCAAGCCTGTGGATACCCGGTTTTATGTGGTTTCCACAGGCCTATTTTGTTCACGGGGGGTTATTTGTTCAACCTACTGAGATGTTCCGCCCATAACGTCATTGCCGCTCGCTTTTCTGGCTCGTATTTCGCCCGATTGTAAACCCCGGCAACGCCTGCCCGAAAACCACTGACATGATTGAGCAACGCCTCAACGATATGCGGCGCGACTCCTAGCTCCGCCATGCCAGTTGCGACGGTCCGGCGAATGTCGTGCGGCGACCATTGCTGATTGCTGAACTGCAGTTTCAGGCGGGTTGCCTGGGCAACGGCATTGCTCTCGATCGGCTGCCCGGTGCGACTGAACAATGGCGCGTCCGGCTCGTCCTTGTCGGTGCGAAGGATTGCCGCCTCGATGATGGCAAGGGCAGGGGCAGACAGCGGAACTGCATGCTCAATCCCGTTCTTGGTCCGCTCCCTTGGAATGACCCAGCTCGCCGCGGCGATGTCGACCTCGGACCGCATCATGCCGGCTACCTCTCCGCTGCGCTGTCCAGTCAGCATCAGCAGTCGGAGGATATCGGCCACAGCCGGGCTCAGTCCGGCCACGAACAGCGCTCGCCACAAACCCTTGAGTTCGACATCGGAAAGCACGCGCTCGCGCCTGACGGGCTTGCTGCGCGGCTTTACGCCCACCACTGGCGACGAGACGAGATAGTCGCTGTCGACCGCCCAATTGAACAGCTTGCGCACCACGGCAAGGATATTGGTTGAGGCCGCGCCTTTGCCGGCATCCGCCTTCGCGTCGATGATGTCGAGCACGTCGCGACGCTTGACGGCCGACGCCTTCATTTTGCCGACGGAGGGATAGACCTCCCGTTTCAGGATCCGCTCATCTTCGGCCCATGTCTTTTTCTGGCGCTTGGCATATTTGTCGATGTAGATCCCGCCGAGCTCCTCGACCGTCAGGGAGGCGCGTGCAACGCGTTTGCGTTCCGCAGGGTCTTCGCCCTCGGCGACGGCGCTCATGGCCTTCAGCGCCTTCGCCCTGGCCCGCTCCAACGTGATTGCGGGATAGCGGCCGAGGGTCACGCGCTGGCGGGCGCCGTCGCTCTCGCGGCTGTAAATGACGGTCCAGGTTTTAATCCCTGTAGGATTGACGCGAAGCACCAGCCCGCGCACCTTGTCATCCCAATAGTCCGTGCGCTTCTCTACGGTCAGCGAGCCGACAAATTTGTCTGTGAAATTGATGCGCTGCCGGGCCAATTGAAACCTACTGATAATTCAAGCCAGAAAAATGCTCGGGGTTCGGCCCGGGGTTTATCACGACTGAACAATATGAAACAGCGAGGAACGCAATTAACGGGCCTTTCCCACAGTTCGACGGCCTCACGCGCGTTCATACTGTCCATTGCGTTCATGATGTAACGCCAGACAGCCCTTTTAATCAGTAGGTCATGGGTTCGAATCCCATCGCGCTCACCAAATCCACCCGATGAACTGTCACCCATCTCTCGGGAAGGGCACACCACAACGGGCGGGGAAGCCGTCAACGCTTCCAGAAATCGCGGTGCGGTGCGAGCAACTCGTCGGCGATTTCGGGGAAGGGGCCAAAGACCTCGATCTTTTTCTGACCGGAGTCGAGGACGGTGCGCGAAGAGAGGCTCATCGTCGGATTCTCTGCGTGATCCCCGGTGAGCGCCAGGAGCTCGGTCTCCTCGACCCCGTAAACCAGCCGCCCGATATTGGCCCAATACATCGTACCGGCGCACATGGCGCACGGCTCGAAGGTTGAGACCAGCGTGCATTGCCACAGGAACTCCGGCTCATAGGCCGCCGCCGCGCGCCGGGCGAGCTCCGTCTCGGCATGGCGCACCGTGTCGAGATTGCCCTGCCGCATCAGCACGCGATCGTCCGGCCCGACCAGCACGCAACCGAACGGATGGTGCCCATGCGCCGCCGTGTCGCGCGCGACGGCATCGGCGGACCGCAGGTGGGCGAGCATCTGATCGCGGGTCATGGCAAAATCCTGTCATGCCGACATCCACCGATGAGCGGCTGAGCGAGATTGGTGCCAACGGACGCGAGTGGCAAGAGCCAACTTTTGCTTGAGACCTTTGCCTCGGGATATCAGACCTTTGCCCTACAATCGCCGGCCGGTCTTGGCGTCGAACAGATGAGCACAGGCGCGGCAAAGCGGAAAGCCGGCTGAAAAGGCCATCCTCGCCGAGCTTCTCGAAGGAGTTCGGCGGCGCGAAAATGCGAACAGCGTCAGACGGAAGGCTCCCCGAACACCAGCGAAACATTCCCTCCGGCATGGCGCTCGAGGCGGCCGGCGAGGTCGAGTTCCAGCAGCACCATGAACACCTGGGCCGGGTGCAGGCGGGGGGGGGGG
>NZ_RZTT01000538.1 GCF_003996995.1 Mesorhizobium sp. M7A.T.Ca.US.000.02.2.1
CCCCACCAGGGGGAGGGAGGACTTCCGTTGGTGCTGACCTAGGCGAATCGCCTGTCTTTTCGGCGCCAAAGAAGAATTAGAGGCACGCGGCAGCGTTCCCTCCCCCTTGTGGGGAGGGCTAGGGTGGGGGTCCTTCTTCGCAAGAATCCATATGCGATAGCCCTGCCGTAAACGGGGAGAAGGGAGCTAACGGCCAAAGGCCGAGCCCGCGACCGCGGGCCGCCGATCGTTCGGCGCCCCCGCGGAGGGCCCGCCGCGGCAGCGGCGATACGGCCCGTGAGCGAAAACTAAACGGCCGTCAGGCCGCCTTCTTCTTCGGCTGGATCAGGCCGCGCTCGACCAAAAGCTCGGCGATCTGCACCGCGTTGAGTGCGGCGCCCTTGCGCAGATTGTCGGAGACGATCCACATCGACAGGCCATTGTCGATGGTCGAATCCTCGCGGATGCGCGAGATGAAGGTGGCGTCCTCGCCGGCCGATTCCAGCGGCGTGATGTAGCCCCCGTCCTCGCGCTTGTCCAAGACCTGGCAGCCCGGGGCTTCCCGAAGAATATCGCGCGCCTCGTCGGCGGTGATCGGCTTTTCGAACTCGATGTTGACCGCTTCCGAATGGCCGATGAACACCGGCACGCGCACGCAGGTCGCCGTCAACTTGATCTTGGGGTCGAGCATCTTCTTGGTCTCGGCGACCATCTTCCACTCTTCCTTGGTAGAGCCGTCGTCGAGGAACACGTCGATGTGCGGGATGACGTTGAAGGCGATGCGCTTGGTGAACTTCTTGACCTCGACGCCATCGGCGACGAAGACCGCGCGGGTCTGCGTGAACAGCTCGTCCATGCCTTCCTTGCCGGCGCCGGATACCGATTGATAGGTGGCGACGACGATGCGCTTGATGGTGGCGAAATCGTGCAGCGGCTTCAATGCCACCACCAGCTGCGCCGTCGAGCAGTTCGGGTTGGCGATGATGTTCTTGCGCGTGAACAGCGAGATCGCGTCCGGGTTCACTTCCGGCACGATCAGCGGCACGTCCTGATCGTAGCGGAAGGCCGACGAATTATCGATGACGACGCAGCCCTGCTTGCCGATCTTCGGCGACCATTCCTTGGAGACGCTGCCGCCGGCCGACATGATGCAGATGTCGGCGTCGGAAAAATCATACTGGTCGAGCGTCTTCACCTTCAGCGTGCGGTCGCCGAACGACACTTCCGTGCCCTGGCTGCGCCGCGACGCCAGCGCCACGACTTCGCTTACCGGAAAGCCGCGCTCTTCCAGTATGTTGAGCATTTCCCGGCCCACATTGCCCGTGGCGCCGACGATCGCTACCTTGAAACTCATCGAAAAATCTCCTGTCCCTCTCCGCTTGGTTTTTGGAGAAACCCGCTGGCCGATGCGGGTTCCGTCCCCCGGGCCGAACCCGGGAGAGGGTGGTTAGGCCAAGGGAGTCACACCGTTTTGGTGGTGGTTTTGGCCATAGTTTTGCTGGAACGAGGGGACGCGCCGACGCGCCCGGCCCAATGATGTGCATTGAGGCTGGGGGCATCGAATGCAAGAAGAGCCATCAAAAGGCCGCGCATCGAAAAACGATCCCGTTCAAAGCGGGCTTTTACGCGGTTTGCGTCAAGAGTCAATTGCGATGAGCGTCCTGTTGCCCTGTACAATGGCGGCGGCACGAAGTACGAACGGCATGACCATCCGGCTCATGGAGCGTCCCGACGCCCGCCGAAGACAGGCCCATTGCTGGGCATATAAGAATCCGAATTCCGAAAGAGTAAGATGTCCAACTTCGATGCACTCGTTCCCGCGCTGGCAAGGGCGCTGGAAAAACGCGGCTATTCCGAGCTGACGCCCGTCCAGAAGGCGGTTGTGGCGCCGGAACTCGGCGAGGCCGATGCGCTGGTTTCGGCGCAGACAGGCTCCGGCAAGACGGTGGCCTTCGGCCTCGCACTGGCGCCGACCCTGCTTGAGGGCGCGGAGCGCTTCGGCCACGCCGCCGCACCGCTGGCGCTGGCGGTGGCGCCGACGCGCGAACTCGCCTTGCAGGTGACGCGCGAGCTGGAATGGCTCTACGAACTGACCGGCGCAACCGTGGCGTCCTGCGTCGGCGGCATGGACATGCGCTCGGAGCGGCGTGTGCTGGAGCGTGGCGCCCATATCGTCGTCGGCACGCCCGGCCGGCTGCGCGACCACATCACCCGGCGCTCGCTCGACATGTCGGCGCTGAAGGCGGTGGTGCTCGACGAGGCCGACGAGATGCTCGATCTCGGCTTTCGCGAGGACCTCGAATTCATCCTCGACGCGGCTCCGGCCGAACGCCGCACGCTGATGTTCTCGGCCACCGTGCCGCGCTCGATCGCCACGCTCGCCCAGGGCTACCAGCGCGATGCGGTGCGCATTTCGGCGGCCGGCGAGGAGAAGCAGCATCTCGACATCGAATACCGGGCGCTGAGCGTCGCCCAGCCCGACCGCGAGAACGCCATCATCAACGTGCTGCGCTATTACGAAGCCAAGAACGCGCTGGTGTTCTGCAACACGCGTGCCGCCGTCAATCATCTGACCGCACGCTTCAACAACCGCAACTTCTCCGTCGTGGCGCTTTCGGGCGAGCTCAGCCAGAACGAGCGCAGCCATGCCTTGCAGGCAATGCGCGACGGCCGCGCAAAAGTCTGCATCGCCACCGATGTCGCGGCGCGCGGCATCGATCTGCCCAATCTCGAGCTGGTCATCCACGCCGATCTGCCGACCAATCCGGAAACGCTGCTACACCGCAGCGGCCGCACCGGTCGCGCCGGGCGCAAGGGCGTCAGCGCGCTGATCGTTCCCAACAGCGCCCGCAAGCGCACCGAGCGGCTGCTGCAGAACGCCGGCCTCAAGGCGACATGGGCGAGCCCGCCCTCGGCCGACGACGTGATGCGGCGCGACGACGAGCGCATCCTGGCCGATCCGGTTTTCGACGAGCCGGTGAGGGACGACGAACGCGGTTTCATCGACGCGCTCCTCGCCAGACATGGCGCCGAACAGGTGGCCGCTGCCTTCGTGCGCCAGTGCCGCGCCAGTCGCTCGGCGCCCGAGGACCTCATGGAGATCGCGCCCTTCACGCCGTCGCGTGAAAGACCGGCGGGCGAAGGTTTCGCGCGCCGCGACGAGGCGCCCAGCCGCCGCGACGATTTCGGTGACAGCGTCTGGTTCTCGCTGTCGATCGGGCGCCGGCAGAATGCCGAGCCACGTTGGCTGATCCCGATGCTGTGCCGCACCGGCAGCATCTCGAAGCGCGAGATCGGCGCCATCAAGATGCAGCCGGAAGAGACCTACGTGCAGATATCAGCCGACTGGGCCGACCGCTTCCTGGCCGCGATCGGTCCCGACCGCAAGCTGCAAGGCAACATCCTGGTGAAGCGGCTCGACGGTACGCCCGATCTTTCACGCGCCGGCTA
>NZ_RZTT01000539.1 GCF_003996995.1 Mesorhizobium sp. M7A.T.Ca.US.000.02.2.1
GGAGCAACACGATCACCATCATATAAAACGAGCCGATGATCGCCACGCCCATACCCGAGGTTTCCGGGCGGCCGGAGGCGCCGTAGGTGAACAGGCCGCTGTTGAAGTGCTCGGCCATCGCGCCCTCGGCCTTGAGCTTGTTCATCCAGGTGATCTGCTGGTCCGAGACCTTGCGTCGCGCTTCCTCGACACTGAGGTCGATCTGGCCCTTGAAAGCCGAGTCGAGATTGGCGGCGGCGAGGATGTTGACGTTGCGTGTCGTGCCGATCACGGACGGATCGGCGGCAACGATGTCGCGCAACTGGACGCGGGCGCCTTCCGACAGGAAGCCCTTGAGCTTCTGGATCATCGGCTTGTCATCAGGAGAGATGCCGAGCTTGGCCACAAGCGCGTTTTCGGCGAGCTTGGGATAATTTGCCTTGATCAGAACGCTCGGATCGGTTGCACGCTTGCCGGAAGGATCGATCACCTTCTCGTCGAACGAGATCGGCAGTGATACCGTCGTCTGCCAGAAGGCGGTGTAGCCTTTCGAGACGATGGTGATCAGCATGATTGCCAGGAACGCCAGGCCTACGGAAATCGCCACGACGCCATAGAAGCGGAAACGGCGTTCGGCGGCGTAACGGGCCTTCAGGCCGATGTCGCGGCGCGGATGGGCCGCCGCCCTGACCATCGTATCCATGGAAATGTCGGTCATTCGTACTGCTCCCGATATTTGCGCACGATGTAGAGCGCGACGATGTTCATCACCAACGTCAGCGCGAACAGCGTCAGGCCGAGTGCGAAGGCGACCAGCGTCTGCGGCGAATTGAACTCGAGGTCGCCGGTGAGCTGGTTGACGATCTTGACGGTGATGGTCGTCATCGCCTCGAACGGGTTGATGGTGAGGTTGGCGGCGACGCCCGCCGCCAGCACGACAATCATCGTTTCGCCGATGGCGCGCGAGGCGGTCAGCAGGATGGCGCCGACGATGCCGGGCAGTGCAGCCGGCAGGATCACCCGCTTGATCGTCTCGGAGCGGGTCGCGCCGAGGCCAAGCGACCCGTCGCGCATGGCGCGCGGCACCGCGGTTATGATGTCGTCCGAGAGAGAGGACACGACCGGGATCAGCATGACGCCCATGACCAGGCCGGCGGTGAAGATGCTCTGGCCCTGGATGAAGGGCGAACCGCCGGTCAGCGCCGCGGACAGGTCGCGCAGGAATGGCCCAAGCGTGACGACGGCGAAGATGCCGTAGACGATGGTCGGTATGCCGGCCAGAAGTTCAAGCGCCGGCTTGACCACCGAGCGCACCTTGGGCGTTGCGTATTCGGCCATGTAGACAGCCGACATCAGCCCGACCGGCACCGCAACCAGCAGCGCGACGGCGGCGATGTAGAGCGTGCCCGCAAGAAGCGGGATCAGGCCGAACTGACCCTGGCTGCCGCCCGAACCGGCAGCGGCAAAACGCGGATCCCAGACGGTGCCGAAGAAGAAACTCATCGGCGAGACGCTTTCGAAGAAGGTGATCGTCTGGAACAGCATCGAAAGCACGATGCCGATGGTGGTCAGGATGGCGATGGTGGAGGCGGCAAGCAGCCCCCACAGCATCAGCCTCTCGACATTGTTGCGGGCCCTGGCGCGCGGCTCGATCTGCCTGAGCGCATAGACGGCGCCGGCGATCGAGGAAACGAGAATGACAATGGCGCCGAACAGGCCGAGCCGGTCCTGGACCTTGTTCGCCTCGACGGCGATCGGGATCATGTAATCCTGCGTGTCGCTCGCCAGCGCCACACCCTTGGCGGCGAGCAGCGGCTGCAGCTCGGCAAAGCTGGCAGGCATTGCGGCCAGTGTGCCTGCATCGAGTTTGCGCAGGCCCCTGGCGAGGCTCTTTACCAGGCTGACATCCAGTGCCTCACTGGCAACCTTGCTGTCGACGGTGCGCTCGGGCAAGGCAGTGTGAATGTGTCGGTCAAGATAGACGGAAGACCCGACGGTCCAGACGGCAAGCAGCAAAAGAGCAGGCAGAACGGCGAGCAGGAAGGCCCACCAGCCATGATAGTGGGCGCGCGAATGCGGCTTGACCTTGCCATTGTCCTGGGCCGCGGCACGTTGCCGACCGATGAAAAAGGCAACCAGGCCGACGGCAACGACGATGGCCAGTACGAGCAAGGACGACATGGACCCACCCCAAGAGAAATTCTTACGCAGCCGCCATTGCGGCCTGCGATGAAACCGGGGCGCGGGATTTGGCCCGCACCCCGGTTCGGCAGCTGATTACATCGACTTTCCGGCGGCGAAAGCGTCACGCTGGGCCTGACGCTCGGCATCCGGAGCAGCAACGAGGCCGTATTCGGCGAGCGGGCTTTCCGGGCCAACCATCTGGTCGTCAAGGAAGAACTCGACATATTCCTTGAGGCCGGGAACGACGCCCAGATGCGCCTTCTTGACGTAGAAGAACAGCGGGCGCGAGACGGGATACTTGCCGCTGGCGATCGTCTCGGTCGAAGGCACGACGTCTTCCACGGTGGCGACCTTCAGCTTGTCGGCATTGTTCTCATAGAAGGCGAGGCCAAACACGCCGACGCCGGTCTTGTTGGAGTCGATGCGGGCGAGCGTCTCGGTATAGTCGCCATCGATGTCGACGGCCTTGCCGTCCTTGCGGATGGCGATGCAGGTTTTGCCGATTTCCTTGTCGTCGGCAATGCCGGCGGCCTTGAGAGCAGCCTTGTCACAGCCGGCATCGAGAAGCTTGGTCTCGAACACTTCGCGCGTGCCGTGCTTTTCGCCCGGAATATAGGCGGCGATGTCCCAGTCGGGCAGCTTCGGATTGACCTGGCTCCACTTGGTGTTCGGATTGTCGACGAGCTTGCCGTCGACGACCAGCTTGGCCGCCAGCGCCTTGTAGATGTCGGCGGGAACCAGCGCCCAATCCGGGCCCTTGATGTCGGTGGCGAAGACGATGCCGTCATAGCCGATCCGGACTTCCTGGACTTCCTTCACGCCGGCGTCGGCGCAGGACTTGAGTTCGTCCGCCTTGATCGGACGCGACGAGTTGGCGATGTCGATGGTGTCTTCGCCGACGCCCTTGCAGAATTCCTTGATGCCCGCGCCGCTGCCGCCGGATTCGACGACCGGGGTCTTGAAGTTGGTGAATGTTTCGCCGAACTGCTCGGCGACAATCTTGGCATAAGGTAACACGGTCGATGACCCGGCGACCTGGATCTGGTCGCGCGCGGCGGCGAAGCCGGACGTCGCGGCGAGCGCAAGCGCAGCGGCCGACGCCGTATAGAGGAATTTCTTCATGTGGCCTGCTCCTGTTCGGAAGATGGTCTCTCGGCGCTCGTCAGTCGGCGCCCGCTGAGGCCAATAGCCTTCGATTATAACAGTCGCATGACAGTTTGATGTCACCCCGGTAACGCGTCATCGGGATGAGCAGAAT
>NZ_RZTT01000053.1 GCF_003996995.1 Mesorhizobium sp. M7A.T.Ca.US.000.02.2.1
CCATTGCGTCATTCCATTCGAGCGTTTCAGTCCGATATGCCAGGAGATATAACACCATTTTTCCTGAAATGCCGACGACCTATCTTGTCATCACGACCGGCTCCGCAATCGCGCGGGCCACCGGCGAGTGCTGTTTCAGATAGGGAAATCCATGACTTCCAGGATCACAACCGGCTCTGCCGAGAGATGGCTCGTGCTCTTGTCCGTGTGCCTTGCCGCGATGACGATGCCCTTGACCTTCACCGGTCCGGCCGTCGCACTCTCCCGCATCGCGGCCGATCTCGGCGGCAGTCCGATCGAGCTCAACTGGGTGACAAACGCCTTTATGCTGACCTTCGGCGCCACCCTGATGGCGTCGGGCGCTCTGGCCGACAATCATGGGCGCAAGCGCCTCTTTCTCGTCGGCCTCTCCCTCTATGTCCTGGCGTCGCTGGGCGCGATGCTGGCGCCAGACATCATCTGGTTCGACATTTTCCGGGCCGCGCAGGGTATCGGCAGTGCGGCCGCCTTCGCTGGAGGCGCCTCGGCACTTGCCCAGGAATTCGAAGGGCCGTTGCGGCTGCGCGCCTTCAGCTTTCTCGGCACCAGTTTCGGTATCGGCCTCGCCTTCGGCCCGATCGCGTCGGGCCTGCTCATCTCTGCATTCGGCTGGCGGTCGATCTTTCTTCTGGTTGCAGCACTCGCGATTGCCGCCGCAATGCTCGGCCTGCGGACCATCAGGGAATCGCGAGACCCGGATGCGACTGGCCTCGACTGGGCGGGAGCCGGCACTTTCACGATCGCGCTCGCGTCGCTGACCTATGGCGCACTCCAGGCTCCACAGAGCGGCTGGGCCGATCCCCTTGTCGTCACCCTTCTGGCCGCTTCTGTCATCTGTTTTGTCGCCTTCGTCTTTGTCGAGCGGCGAGCACAACGGCCGATGCTTGACCTCACGCTGTTTGCCTATCCCCGCTTCGTCGGCGTCCAGTTTCTGGCTGCGGCACCCGCTTACGCCTTTGTCGTCCTGCTCGTCCTGTTGCCGATCCGCTTCGTCGGCATCGAGGGCATGAGCGAGATCAAGGCCGGGCAATTGATGATCTGCCTATCAGGCCCGCTGCTGATCCTGCCGATGCTCGCCGGACAGCTGGCGCGCTGGATCGCGCCGGCCACGATCTGCGGCGTCGGCCTGCTCGTCGCTGCCGCCGGGCTTGTCTGGCTGAGCCTGACACCACCGGTCGATAGTGCGCTGGTGGCGCCGCTGATGCTGATCGGCGTCGGCATCGCTTTGCCCTGGGGATTGATGGACGGGCTCGCCGTCAGTGTCGTGCCGAGAGAGCGCGCCGGCATGGCGGTCGGCATCTTCAACACCACCCGCGTCGCTTGCGAGGGCGTGGCGCTGGCGATCGTCATGGCGACCCTTTCCGGCTTTACCGCCGCGCATCTCGCCGCACAGGGAACGGCATCTTCGACGCAGGCAGCAGCGGCAGCCCAACTGCTGGTGACCGGCAATCTCGGCGAAGCAGCACAACATCTGCCCCAGGCTGGAGCCATTGTTCTGGTCCAGGCCTACGAGGCGGCGTTCGACAGGTTGCTGATCGTGCTGGCGGCAATCACCGTCATGACCGCCATCGTCGTCTTCCTTGGCCTGCGTCGCGGATCGGCGTCGGAACACGAGACCGTCGCTCTGCCGGCAGGCCAGGAAGGGTAGCTGTCAGCGGACGAGCCCCGCTGTCAGTCGAGCCTGTGCATCAGGTCCTCATCCAGCCAACGGCCGAAGAAATAGACCAGTTGCTTGTGCCACCACGGCCAGTCGTGGCTGACATCGCCGCCCCAGTAATCGACCCAGGCGGGAATGGATTTGTCGCGCAGGATCTGTTCCAACTTGCGCGTCTCGACCAACATCCGCTCTTCCCAGGCGCCCTGGCCGCAGCAGAAGATCAGCCTGAGCGCCTTCAGCCGGGCCAGCAGTTTGGGATCGACGATGCCGGGCAGATAGTCGAGCGGCGAGTTGTAGAAAATGTCGCCCTCGAGCGCTTTGCCGAAGAAGTCGCGCGCCGAATAGACGCCCGACAGGGCAATGACGCCGCTGGCGAGTTCAGGAAAGCGGAAGACGAAGTTCGACGAGTGATAGCCGCCCATCGAACAGCCCGAGAACAGCGGCTTCAGCTTGCGCCCGCCATTGGCCTGCTCGGCTGTGGACAGGAAGTCCGGCAGCGCCTCCTCGCGCACATAGCGGAAATAGGCCTCGTGGCGGGCGATGCGGTGGGCGGCGTCGGCATGCTTGTCGAAGAAGGATTCAGAATCGACGCCGTCGACCGTGAACAGCTGGATGCGGCCGGTGTCGATGAATTCGGCCAGTGCGCCCACCCCGCCGGAATCCTCGAGCTGGTAGAACCGGCCCTGCGAGGTCGGGAACACCACCACCGGCCGGCCGGCATGGCCGTAGCGCTTGTATTCCATGTCGCGGCCGAGCTGGCTCGAGAAATTCTTGTGATAGGAAATGTCCATCGCCTTACGCCTTTTCCGCGTGGATGTACGCGACCGCTGCACGCAACGCTGCTTCGTCCTTCGAGCGCATCTGGTAGGCGTAATTTCCCATGGCGCGGCTGAAAACCTCTTCGATGGCCTGATGGTGGACGATCTTATCGCGCTGCGCGGCTAGCACGTCCTCATGGCTGTGCAAATAGTGGAGGCGCCGCTTGCGGCTGGCATAGGCGGTGAAATACTTCCCCTCGTAAGGGCCGCCGGCGGCATCCCTGACCACCATGTCGGCCCATGCCGCGTAGACGTCGATGTCGAACGTGTAGTTAATGGCATCGGTCATCCAGGCGCCGGGCGGGCGCATGTTGACCTCCAGCGCGATGACCCGGTCGTCCTTGGTCTCGAACAGCTCGATGTGGAAGAAGCGTTCGCGTACGTCGAATGCTTTCAGGATCTTGCGGCCGGCCTCCTCGACCGCCGGGCTGATCCTGGGAAAGCAGGTGTAGCTCATATGGCGGTCCTTGTTGACCACCTCCATGACGCTCTGGTCGTAGCGGTGGCTGGCCGCCAGCACCACCTCGCCGTCGCGGTTGACCAGCCCGTCGAAGGTCACCACCAGCCCCTCGATGAACTGCTCCATGACGAAGGTCACGTCCTCGGGCTTGTCCCGGAAGAACTGGTCGAGCTCTTTGGCGTTGGAGATCTTGAAGGTGTTCGATGCGCCGGAACCGCTGTCGGGCTTGACCACGACGGGGTAGCCGACGCGCCGGATGAAAGTCATGGCCCCGGCACGGTCGGAGCATTTGCGCTGCGCGATGGTGTCGACGCCGCTCTTGCGGAAGAAGGCACGCATGCGGCTCTTGCGCTTCAGGTTCTTCACGAAATCGAGCTTGGTGCCGTAGATGTTGAAGTCGGTGCGTATGTTGGCTTCCAGCTCAAGCCAATGTTCGTTGAGCGATTCAAAACGGTCGATACGGCCCCATTTGTGGACGAAATGCCCCATCGCCCGAAACACCGGATCGTAGTCCTCCATGTTGGCGACGCGATAATATTCCGAAAGGGCTGCTTTCAGCTTGGCGTCGAGCGCGTCATAGGGCGCGTCGCCGATACCGAGCACCCTGGCCCCGGCCTTCTTCAAGCGGTCGCAGAAATCCGCGCCGTTGGCGGGAAAATGCGGCGAGAAGAACACGAAATTCATGGACGACCCCTCCCGCGACAGGGGCATCGAAACCCTGTCGATGCCCGAGTCTGGCGCATTTGCCGCGCGTGGGGAAGAGCGCGCATGTTCGGGACAACATCCGACAGATCACGGCCCGCCACGCGGCCCCCACTTGCCTCTCACAAGCCGCTCCTGTAAGAGAACCGCCATGAACACGCGCGCCACCAACGCTTCCCGTCCGACCGGTTTTTCCGGCGAGACCGTGCGCGCGCTGGCTTCGACCCTGCTTCTTCTCGGCCTTATCGGCGATCGCCGGGTTCGCTGAAGGAGCGCCCGGCGGTCGAACCGCCGCGCAAGCGCATGCTCCTTGGCAATCACATCAAGCGAACGAAATTCTGGTAAGGCGCCGCTCGCCATCAATCCACCGAAGGTGGATCCATGAGCCGCCGGGAGAAACGACGATGAACGCACGAGAAGAAATCCGCTCCGATCCCGCGGTAGCCGACACGGATTCGGCCAAAGGGATGCCCGACGCGGCTCGCAAATATCAGCCCTATCCGACCGTCGGCCTCACCGACCGGACCTGGCCTTCGAAGGTGATCGACAAGGCGCCGATCTGGTGCTCGGTCGACCTGCGCGACGGCAACCAGGCGCTGATCGATCCGATGGGCCATGAGCGCAAGGCACGCATGTTCGGCCTGCTGCTCGACATGGGCTTCAAGGAGATCGAGATCGGCTTCCCGTCGGCATCGCAGACCGATTTCGACTTTGCCCGCTGGTGCATCGAGGAAGGCAACGTGCCCGCCGATGTCTCGCTGCAGGTGCTGGTGCAGTGCCGGCCGGAGCTGATCACCCGCACCTTCGAGGCGCTGAAGGGCGCCACCAACCCGATCGTCCATTTCTACAATTCGACCAGCGAGCTGCAGCGTCGCGTCGTCTTCGAAAAGGACGTCGGCGGCATCAAGCGCATCGCCACCGACGCCGCCAAGATGATCACCGACATGGCGGCCAAGGCCGGCGGAGGCTTTCGTTTCGAGTATTCGCCGGAGAGCTTTACCGGCACCGAGCTGGAAGTGGCGCTGGAGATCTGCAACGCCGTCACCGAGATCGTTAGGCCGACGGCGGACAACAAGCTGATCATCAACCTGCCCTCGACGGTCGAGATGTCGACCCCCAACATCTATGCCGATCGCATCGAGTGGATGTGCCGCAACCTCGACAACCGGGAAAACCTGCTGGTCTCGCTGCATCCGCACAATGACCGCGGCACCGGCATAGCCACCACCGAGCTCGGCCTGATGGCCGGCGCCGACCGTGTCGAAGGTACGCTGTTCGGCAATGGCGAGCGCACCGGCAATGTCGACATCGTCACGCTGGCGCTGAACATGTACACGCAAGGTGTCGATCCGTTGATCGACTGCTCCGACATCAACCGGATGAAGGACGTCTACGAATACTCGAACCAGTTGAAGATCCCCGAGCGCCACCCCTATGTCGGCGAACTCGTCTACACTGCCTTTTCCGGTTCGCACCAGGATGCCATCAACAAGGGCATGAAGGCGCTGAAGAAGGCCAATACGAGCCTGTGGGAAGTGCCCTATCTGCCGATCGACCCGGCCGATGTCGGACGCAGCTACGAAGCCATCATCCGCATCAATTCGCAGTCCGGCAAGGGCGGCATCGCCTATGTGCTGCAGGCCGATTACGGCCTCAACCTGCCGCGCAATCTGCAGATCGAGTTCAGCCAGGAAATCCAGGCGATCACCGATGCCGAGGGCAAGGAAGTGCCGGCCAGACGCATCTACGAGCGCTTTATCGAGACCTATGTCGACCAGCCCGGCGCGCGGCTGAAATTCCTCGATCACCACACCTATCCCAGCACCGAGATCAAGGGCCGGCGCGTCGTCGAGGCGGTCATCCTCGACGACGGCAAGGAAGTGACGATTACAGGCACGGGTACCGGCCCGATCGATGGTTTCGTCAATGCGCTGTCGCGCCATGTCGGCGTCGAGATGTCGGTGCTCGACTATTCCGAGCACTCGATGCAGCGCGGCTCGAACGCGTCGGCCATTTCGTATGTCGAGATGGAATATCCCGGCGGCAAGCTGTTCGGCGCCGGCATCAACACCAACATCGTCGCCGCCTCACTGGAGGCGGTGATGTCTGCCGCGAACCGTATCGTCGGTAAAAAAGCCGGCTGACGCCCGACGGGAACAAAGATCGGAACCCACCCAAACTGGTGACGGTTCCGATCTTTCGGGCCATTAACCACCGCGGAATTATCCGGTGGGTACGTGATCGCATAACGGGGTGTATACTTGTGTGGTGGTGCGGGACCTATATGATCGCGCCTCAACCTGTGCCGACTTCGAGAGGATCGACACTTGCAGCATGCCACGCCTGCCGCCCCCGCAGTGCGCGAGACACTGGAGCGACTGCTTGCCAGCCAAACGTTCGGCCGATCCGAACGCGCGCGCAAGCTGCTGCGTTATCTTGTCGAACGTGAACAGGCCGGCGAAGCCGACAGGCTCAAGGGCTTTTCCATTGCCATGGATGTTTTCGGCAAGGACGGCGACTTCGATCCGTCCACCGATGCCGTGGTGCGTGTGCAGGCAGGCAGGCTGCGCGAGCTTCTGCAGCACTATTTTGCCAATGAGGGAATTGCCGAGCCGGTCCGCATCGCCATTCCGCGCGGCGGCTATGTTCCAGCCTATGAATTGAACGCGATCCGCCTGCCCGATATTGCCGAGGCTGTTCCCGAACTCAGGCTGGACGGCGCCGCATCCGCCGATCAGTCGAACGAAGCCGGCACGGGCATGCTGGACGCGATGTCTCTGGCTTCCGTACCATCTTCGCCGGCTCCCTCGGTGGCGCGCCATCTCCGCTTTTTCTGGATGGCGATCGCCCTGGTCATCGCCATGCTGGGCGTACTGATCCTTCGGCAGGGCAGCACTGCCTTGCTGGCAGGCGGCGACATCTCGGCAACGCCGGAGATCGCTGGCGCAACCGCAAGCATCACGGCACCGGCAAGGGCTGACGCCCTGCCGCAAGTCTATATCGGACTGAAGGCTGACGGCCCCGACGCCAGCCGTGTCGCCGCATCGCTGCGCGCCGGCCTGAGTGGCTTCGATACGATCGACTTCATCGGCCGCGACACTGTCGGCGATCCGGCCGACGACGCGACGAGCTTCATATTCGACGTCCTATCTGGACCGGACGCGGGCGACATCACCATAGAACTGCAAAGCATGGCGTCCGGACGGGTGCTTCTATCGCGCAATCTCACCCCCGCCGACAGCGCACCTGCAGCGGTCGAAGACCGTATCGCCGACATGCTGAGCTCGGCACTCCCCGCCTCCGGCACCATCTACAACTATATCGAGCAGACCGGCACGCCAAACGGTCTGACGCAATGCCTGCTGCTCAACGGCAAATATTACCTCGACCAGAACGCCAGGACCCATGAGGCAGCCTATCGTTGCCTCGAGAAGCTGGCCAATGGTGGAACCAAGTCCTCGCTCGTCTATTCGGAACTTGCTTCCCTGCATCTCGAGGCGGTGTCCGATCATTACGCCTATCCGCCCAACGCGACGATTGAAACAGCCGTCGAGTTTGCCCATCGCGGCGTGCAGATGGGTCCGACCAGCCCTTATGCCCATCGCTCCTACGGCTATGTCAGTTCGCGCCTCGGCAATACGGACGAAGCGATCCGCTGGATGCGCAAGGCCTATGAACTCAACCCCTACGATCTCGGCATGGCCGCCGCTTACGGCTACGGGCTGATCTTCGCCGGACGATATGTTGAGGGAACGCCGATCCTTGATCATGCGGCGGAGACCTTTAGCGGGCACCCGACATGGTGGGATTATGGGCTGTTCGTCGGTGAGCTCATGCTCGGCGACATGAACAAGGCAGTCGCAGCCAGCATGGCCCTGAGAACGACGGCGACGAAATCACACTATCTGGCGGCGCGGCTGATCGGCGCCAAGGCTGCCGGGCAGGATCATCTGGTGAGCACGCTGCTGAAACAACTGACCACCGAGTTCCCCAAATTTGCCGCCGATCCGCGGGCGACTTTCGTCGAGCGGAAATATCCGGCCGACCTGACCGACCGGCTGGTCCAGGCACTCCGGGCTGCCGGGCTCGGCAGCCAAAGCTGACACCATCGACGTCCGCGCACTGGCTGTGCCGCGTCCCGATGGATTTCCTGCGCTCCGATCGCCGATTGGTCGCCAGGTTCTGTACACAACCGTACAAATCGCGAAAATTTTACTGGTCATCACGTTGGACTAGGAGCAATTCAGCCACCATTGGGTGTCGCGCATTCTGCAATAACAAAAAATCAGCTTTCATGACCGCATCACTTTTTGCCGCCGAAGAGGGTGTTGGCTCGAAGGCCATTGTCCTGCTGCACGGTTTCGGCGGCTGCCATGGTGTATGGCGCGAGGTGATTTCCGCCCTGACGCCTTCCACGCATACGCTGGCCTATGATCTGCCTGGGCATGGGATATCGCTCGATTTTCCCGCCGCCGGTCCGGCCAGGGTGGCGGCCAAGGCCGTGCTCGCCGATCTCTCGGAGCGTCGCCTGAAGCGCGTTCATCTCGTGGGCCACTCGATGGGCGGTGCCGTGGCGGCGCTGATGGCGCTGGCCGAGCCCGAAAAGATAGCCTCGCTGACGCTTCTGGCGCCGGGCGGCCTTGGCCCAGAAATCAATGGACCGCTGTTGCGCCGCTATGCCGAAGCCGCGGATCGGTCCGAGATCCGCTCCTGCCTCGCCGTCATGTCGGGACCTTCAGCCCCGCCGCTCGAACATACGGTGGACACCCTTTGGGAAATGCGCAGGCGACCCGGCCAACTCGAAAAGCTCGTCGAGATCGCAGCCGCCATGACCGTGGACGGTCGGCAAGGCGTCATCCCGCACGATCGCCTCGATGGACTGAACATGCCGGTGATGGTGGCATGGGGAATCAGCGATGCGGTGCTGCCCTTTACCCAGGCGGATGACCTGCCGGCGCATTTTCACGTGCACCACGTGCTGGAGGCCGGCCATATGCTGGCTGAGGAAGCCCCCGACCTTGTTGCCGAGATCATTCGCCGGAACACCAATCGTCGCGCCAGGCCACACCGCCAGAAATTCGCCGCCGCAGCCAGCTGACCTTTTTCGCGCACGACAACCTTCCTGGACACCCCGGGGCCGTCGATCTCGCCAGTGCATTTTGCCGGCGGCTGTGTTAACCCGGTGTTAACCAAACCTACGAGGCGGACGCCGATGAAGGAAGCAGGCGAGAAGACCATCGACCAGTCCAAGAAACTGTCCGATGCCATCCGTGATGTCAAAAATGCCTTCGCCGACCGCGACGACGTCGTCGTCGACATGCGCGAGGCGCATCGCATGCGTCTCGATCTGCTCGCCGCCGAACTGGCACCGGTTTTTGCCGATGTTCCGGCCGATATGGACAATTTCGACTTTGTCGTCTCGTCCGGCTTGCAGCCGCGCCTGTGGATCGACGCCATCAGCCATGTCGCCATGGGGCGCGACCGCCGGACCTATCGCTTCCTCAAGGACACCCGTATCGGCCGAGTGGTGCTTGCCGAATCCACCGAGATGAAGCCGGTTGCCGATTCCGTGACGCGCTATGTCGCCGAGCGCATCGTCGAGCGTCAGAGGATGCTGGAAGGCGGCGTCGAACCCGCCGTCGCCGGCCTGAAACGTGCCTATGTGCCGGAAGCCGAACCGCCGCTGCGCGCAGCGGAGCGCGGCAAACGCTGGTCGGCCCTTCTGTCCGGGCTTGGCCTGGTCGCTGCCGGCGCACTGGTCGGCCTTGTGGTGTCGGTCGTCCTGTTCTGGGACCGCATCGTGGCCATGGTTGTCAATTTGCGGCCATAGCGGCCTCGGCGCCAAGCTCCACCGTCTGCAGATCGGATGGCGGTATGGACGGCCCGGTCAGGCCGCGCCGTGTCAGCCGGATCCGCCAATTGCCCGTCTCGCCGTCAATGTCGAACAGATTGTACTGCGCCGCCGGGTTCTTGCCGCCCGGCGCCTGGCCGGCGGCAGCGACACCGACCGCCGGGATCCTGACGCCGCGACCGCCTATGAAGAACAGCGACGGCAGATGCGAATGGCCGTGCAGCACAAGGTCGGCGCCGTGGCGACGAATGATCTTGTTGAAGCGGGCAATGCCGAACAGCCGCTTGTGCTGCGGGACCGCGCCGCGCACCGGCGGATGATGGATCATGATGACGCGGAACAGCCCCTGTCCGGCGGTATCCCCAAGGATTTTGCCGAGCCGCTTCGCTTGGCCTTCCATGAAGAAACCATTGGCCATGAAGGGTGCCGTGGCGCGCGCCGTCGAGACACCGATCAGCGCGACGTTGCCGCGCACGCGCAGATAGGGAAATGCGTTACGATCGACCGGCGTGTTGACACCGTCGCCGCTCATCCACGCCGCCCAGGATCGGCAGACCTTGTCGAAGGCGCCTGGCACATAGGCGTCGTGGTTGCCCGGAACGACCGAAACATCGTGCGCCGGTCCCAGCGTCTCCAGCCAGTGCCTGGCCATCTCGATCTCGCCGTCGAGCGCCAGATTGACCAGGTCGCCGGTGACGGCGAGGTGGTCAGGCGTGTTCGCCTTGATGTCGGCGACGATCGTGTCGATGACCGCATCATGCATATGGCGGCGGCGGTTGCGCTGCCAGTTGACATAGCCGAGCACGCGCTTGGAGGCGAGATCGCGATAGGATACATCGGGGAGCGGCCCCAGATGGACATCGGAAATATGCGCGAGCCTGAACATACAACCTTCATAGGCGACGCGCGCGCGGCTTTCCACCCACGGTTTCGCTATCAATGACGAGCCCTGAAGATGCCGTCCGCCAGACCGGCTGGCCAGGTTTGAGGGCCAGGCTGTTCCATCTCTATTTCGTGCTGCGGAGGCCGATGACGCTTGGCGTGCGCGGCCTGATCCACGACAGGGCGTCCAAGTCCGTCTTCCTCATTCGCCATACCTACGTACCAGGCTGGCAGCTGCCCGGCGGCGGCGTCGAAGTCGGCGAGACGATGAACGAGGCACTGGCCCGTGAACTGGCCGAGGAAGGCAACATCGCTCTCACCGCCCCGCCGGTGTTCAAATCGATGCATTTCAACCGCCGCTCCAGCCGCCGCGACCATGTCGGCTTTTATTTGCTCGAGCATTTCAGCCAGACGGCGCCGAAGCGGCCGGATCACGAAATCGCCGAAGCCGGCTTCTTCCCGCTCGACCGCTTGCCGCAGGGCACGACGCCCGCGACGCTGCGCCGGATCGCCGAGGTTTTTGACGGCGAGCAGCCCTCGCCCTACTGGTAGATCAGGCCGCCGCTTTCTCGAACCGCGCCCGGTCGTGTGGCGCGCCATAATCCAGTTCCGGTCCGACAGGCACAATCCGCGTCGGATTGATCGTCTGGTGGCTGCCGTAATAATGCGCCTTGATGTGAAGCAGGTTCACCGTCCCGGCCACACCAGGCATCTGGTAGAGATCACGCAGATAGTTGGACAGGTTCGGGTAGTCGGCGATACGGCGCAGATTGCATTTGAAATGGCCGACATAAACCGGATCGAAGCGCACCAGCGTGGTGAACAGCCGCCAGTCGGCTTCGGTGATAGGACCACCGACGAGATAGCGCTGCTTCGACAGCCGCTCCTCCAGCGTATCCAGCGCTGTGAACACTTCACCGAACGCCTCTTCATAGGCACGTTGCGTGGTGGCGAAGCCGGCGCGATAGACGCCGTTGTTGACCGCGGGATAGACCAGCGCATTGATGCGATCGATCTCGCCGCGCAATGCCTTCGGATAGAAATCGAGGCTGGCGTCGCCCCATTCGTCGAAGGCTGAATTCAGCATGCGGATGATTTCGGAAGACTCGTTGGAGACGATGGTCTGCTCCTTTTTGTCCCACAGCACCGGCACAGTCACCCTGCCCGAATAGGCGGGATCGGCCTTGGCATAGATCTGGTGCAGGAAGTCGAGGCCATAGAGCATGTCGCCCGTGGCGCCGTCCTCAGCCACGAACGTCCAGCCGTTGGCGCCCATGAAATGATGCACCACCGACACCGATATGACGCCTTCCAGCTTCTTCAGCGCGCGAAAGATCAACGTCCGGTGGGCCCACGGACAGGCAAGCGAGACATAGAGGTGATAGCGGCCGGGCTCGGCCTTGAAACCACGTGTCCGGCCTTCGGCAGGCGCCCCGTCAACGGTGACCCAGTCGCGCCATTGCGACTGCGTCCGCACGAACCTGCCACCATTGTCCGCTGTATCGTACCAGCGGTCCTGCCACCTTCCTTCGACCAGCATTCCCATACAAATCTCCTTGCGTCCTGTTGGTTGATGTAGGCGCAAGGCTGCCCTGTCGAAGACGTCAGGTGCTGAACAGACCGTCACTTGGCGGAAATGACGAACAAAACGGCCGATTGCAGCGGCGGGAAATTGATGCTAGCGGACAATCCGCATGTTCGATTTTGCTTTGATCCGGTTTGACCGACGACGAAACGGCGCCCGCGCTTGATGAAGCGCTGACTGGCGAATGCTGCCGTTTGCAGCAACCTTTCCTCCTTACCGGAACGCAAAGACCATGAGCCTTGCCGACGTGAAATACCTGCCGGAAACCCCGGCGCACGACCCCGAGATCGAAGCCATCAATGACGAAGCCTTCGGGCCGGGCCGCTTTGTGCTGGCCGCCTACAAGATTCGTGAGGCCGGAGGGCACGAGCGTTCGCTGTCCTTTGTCGCCGTCGATGGCGACATCGTCGTCGCCTCGGTGCGCATGACCCGCATCGCCGCCGGTGCCGGCCGCGCGCTAATGCTCGGGCCGCTCGCGGTGCGGCCGGCCTTCAAGAATCTCGGCATCGGCCGCCGGTTGGTGGCGATCGCGCTGGAGGCCGCCGCCAAGGCCGGCGCGCCCGCTGTCATGCTGGTGGGTGACGAACCCTACTACGGGCCGCTCGGTTTCAAGCGGATTCCGCGCGGCCAGATTTCGATGCCGCGCCCCGTCGATCTCGACCGGCTGCTGTCGCACGAGATCGCGCCGGGCGCGGTCGCCAGGCTCTTGGGCGAGGTCTGCCACGCCGATCAGGCCAGGGTGGCCGATCCTGTCGCCGCGATGGCTTGACCTTTCCCGTCGATCTGGCGCCTGATCCGTCCCACTGTTCCTGAGATCAAAGGATGACGTCATGAACCCCAACGGCCAGATCGCGATCGTCACCGGCGGCGGCTCCGGCCTTGGCGAGGCAACGGCGCGCGCGCTGGCCGCCAAGGGCGCGCGCGTCGCCATCTTCGACGTGGGTATTGACCGCGCCGCCAAGGTCGCGGCCGAGATCGGTGGTATTGCCGTCCAGGTGCGACGTCAGCAGCGCCGACAGCGGAACCGCTGCGCTCGCCGACGTAGCCGCCAAGCTTGGCGAGCCGCGGATCCTGGTCAACTGCGCCGGCATCGCCATCGGCGTGAAGACGATCGGCAAGGATGGTCCCCATCCCCTTGATCAGTATCGCAAGGTGATCGAGGTCAATCTGATCGGTACGTTCAACATGATCCGCCTCGCCGCCGAGCGCGCGTCGAAGCTCGAGCCGCTGCAGGGCGGCGAGCGCGGCGTCATCGTCAACACCGCTTCGGTTGCCGCCTATGATGGCCAGATCGGCCAGGCCGCCTATGCGGCATCCAAGGGCGGCGTCGTCGGCATGACGCTGCCGGTGGCGCGCGACCTTGCCCGTTCCGGCATCCGCGTCTGCACCATCGCGCCCGGCATCTTCAAGACGCCGATGATGGCCGGCATGCCGCAAGAGGTTCAGGATTCTCTAGGCGCCGCCGTGCCTTTCCCGTCGCGCCTGGGCGAACCGTCCGAATATGCCGCTCTCGCCCTGCACATCATCGAGAACCAGATGTTGAACGGCGAGACCATTCGTCTCGATGGCGCCATCCGCATGGCGCCGAAATAGAAGGTCATGAACGCCGGCCTGTCCGCTGCCGCTAAAACCGGTCCGCTGACCGGGCTGAAGGTGATCGAGATGGCCGGACTCGGACCGGTGCCGCTGGCGGGCCTGATGCTGTCGGAGATGGGCGCGCAAGTGTTGCGCATCGAACGGACGGGGACGAGCGAGCTCCTGTCGCTGCCGGATGAGTACAACATCGACCGCCATGGCCGCGCCCTCCTGCGCCTCGACCTGAAGCGCCGTGAAGGCACCGATCTGTTGCTGCGCCTTGCCGAAAAGGCGGACATGTTGCTCGAAGGGTTTCGCCCGGGTGTCATGGAACGGCTTGGCCTCGGCCCCGAAACGGTGCTGGCGCGCAACCCGGCGCTGATCTACGGCCGTATGACCGGCTTCGGTCAGGACGGTCCGCTCGCCGGCCGCGCCGGCCACGACATCACCTACCTCGCCTATAGCGGCGTGCTGCACGCCATCGGCCATGCCGACGGCCGTCCCGTCCCGCCGCTCAACCTTGTCGCCGACTATGGCGGTGGCGCCATGATGCTGATTGCCGGCGTGCTGGCAGCCCTGTTCCAACGTTCGCGCACGGGCAAGGGTGAAGTCATCGACGCCGCGATGGTCGACGGCGCCTCAATGCTAGCGCTGCCCCTGCAGGCCTTGACGGCGGCCGGCTTATGGAGCGACACGCGCGGCGCGAACCTGCTCGATTCCGGCGCCCCGTTCTACGACACCTATGAGACGTCGGATGGCGGGCACATCGCCATCGGCTGCCTCGAGCCGCAATTCTTCGCCGAATTCGCCAGGCTGCTGCCGCTCGACGAGCGCTTTGCGTCCGGCCAGTACGACAAGGCACTGTGGCCGCCGATGCGCGCCGCCATTGCCGATCGGATCCGGCAGAAAGCGCGCGACGACTGGGACCTGCTGTTTGCCCAGACCGATGCCTGCGTGGCCCCCGTCCTGTCGCTGCAAGAGGCGAAGCACCACCCGCACAATCGGGCACGCAACGCCTCTGTGACGACAGGTGCATTTGAGCGCCCGGCCCCCGCGCCGCGTTTCTCGAGCTCGCAACCGACATTGGCCACTATGCCAGGCAATGAGGATTTGTCGCCATCGGCAATTCTGGCACGTTTCGGCTTTGCGAAAGCCGAGATCGACGGCCTTGTCAAATCCGGCTTGCTGACCGATAACGATAACTAGAGAAGAAAGATCAACTTACTGCGGTGCTGCCTTGGACGAGCCGAAAAAGGACGTGATCCGCGAGACGGACGCCGAAGCGGTCCGGCTGGCGAAGACGCTTCTGCGCAGCGCCCGCTTTGGCGCCCTGGCGGTGATCGAACCGCAAACCGGCTCGCCGCTGGCCAGCAGGGTCGGCGTGGCCACCGACATCGATGGCGCGCCGCTGATCCTGGTGTCGATGCTTTCGGCGCACACCGGCGCCCTGCTTGCCGATCCGCGCTGTTCCCTGTTGCTCGGCGAACCGGGCAAGGGCGACCCGCTGGCGCACCCGCGCCTGACATTGATCTGCCAGGCAGCACGGCTTGAGCGCGGATCTGCCGAACACGCCCGCGTCGTGCGCCGCTATCTCAATCACAATCCCAAGGCGAAACTTTACGCCGGTCTCGGCGACTTTTCGATCTTTCGCCTCGGTCCGCAACGCGCCAGCCTCAACGGCGGCTTCGGCAAGGCCTACCACCTCGATCGATCGGATTTGCTCACCAGCGGACCGATCGTCGAGGAACTCGCGGCGCGCGAACAATCGGCCATCGACCACATGAACGCCGACCATCTCGACGCGATCGCCGTCTACGCACAGCATTTCGCGAAAGTATCCGGAAACGGCTGGCGTGTTGCCGGATTCGATGCCGATGGCATGGACCTGGTGTCTGGCGACGATGTTTGCCGGGTCTTCTACCCACAACCTTTGGCTGCGGCAGGCGAATTGCGGCACGTTCTGGTCGATATGGCCAAGGCCGGCCGAGCCATTGTCGACGCCGGGACGGAGACTTAATTATGCTGGACCAAAAGCAACACTTGAGATTTAAGTGAAATGCTCTACCTTTTGGTGACGCTGAATCGCCAGCGCCGATCGACAAGTGAATTTATGGAATCAGACGCCATTGCCCCCATGGCGTCGGGATGAACAGGAAGCATGGGGGATCGATGGTCTCGACAAAGCTAATCGTGAACGCCGAATCGGCGGCAGAGTTTCTCATGCTGATGGGCAATGAGAAGCGACTGTTGATCATGAGCTACCTCGCCGAAGGTGAGATGTCGGTTGGAGCCATTGCCGAGAAGGTGATGCTCAGCCAATCCGCCCTGTCCCAGCACCTCGCCAAGTTGCGGGCGCTCGACCTAGTCGAGACCCGCCGCGACCGGCAGATGATCTACTACTCCTGCAAATCCGACGCCGTGCGAGAACTGCTTGTCATGCTGGACGGCATTTTCGGCAGCGGCAAGGATGATCTGTCCCAGATGGCGCACCGTTTGCGCCGTGCTGGAACCTGACCACATAGCGCCGATCTCGCCGGCGTTTTCAGAGCGACATGCGCCCATCCGGGGCGCATAAAGCTGGCTGATTGTCCCGAATCGTCGCATCGTGCTTTCCAAACCAGGTGAGCGCCGGGAAGCGGTCCGGATTTTCGGGCCGATGCGACGGTCGCGAGGAATGCATGGATCCCATTCGCATCGACGACCCGCAAGATCCGCGCGTCGTTGCCTATCTCGACATTCGCGAGCGTGACCTCGCCGGCCGGCAAGGCCGCTTCGTCGCCGAAGGCAAGGTGGTGCTCGACCTGCTGCTCTCGACCGGGCGCTTTGCCGCCGAATCGATCCTGGTCCTGGAAAACCGGCTGGCAGGTCTCGACAACATCCTGACCAAGGCGCCCGCCGACCTCCCGGTCTATGTCGCCACCAGCGCGGTGATGGACGCTATCGCCGGATTTCATATGCATCGCGGCATCCTGGCCATTGGCCGCAAGGGAGAGCCGCAGCCGGCCGAAGACCTGCTCGACGGCTTGCCGCCTCGGGCGCTGGTCGTGGTGCTCGTCGGCATCGCCAACCATGACAATGTGGGCTCGATCTTCCGCAATGCCGCCGCCTTTGGCGCTGACGCGGTCCTGCTGGATGCGACATGCTGCGACCCGCTCTATCGTAAGGCGATCCGCGTTTCGGTCGGCGCCGCGCTCAAGATCCCTTTCGCATCGTTCTCCGACACCGCCGGCTTCACGACGATGCTCGCCCGACGTGGCTTCGATCAATTCGCGCTGTCGCCACGCGGGAAGACCGACATCCGCGATGCGCAGCGCAGCAAGCGCCTGGCGCTCTATCTCGGCACCGAGGGCGAAGGCTTGCCGGACGACCTGCTCGCAAGCCTGCACGACGTGCGGATCACCATGGCGGAAGGCTTCGACAGCCTGAATGTCGCCGCGGCTTCAGCCATTGCGCTGCATCATTTTTCGGCCAGAGCAATTCTAGGAAAGTGTGAAGCGGTTTTCCGTCCAGAATTGCGTCAAAGCAAAGAGTTAGGGCATTTCGCCGTTTCCGTGAAACGGTGAAATGCTCTAAGGAGGCCTGATTCAGCTTGTCGCGTCAGCCTTCTGCAGCGCGCGCACGCGGTCGGCAAGACTGCGGTCACCGTTGCCGGAGCGGGCGTCCGACGGTACCGCCAATGCCTTGGCGATCGGCGAACCAGGCCCCTCGAGCTTCGCCGTCAGATGGACGACCTCCGCCGCCAGCGCGTTCATCTGCTCGCGCAAGGCGGAGCTGCTGTCCGTGGCCTTGGACGCGGCCAGTGCGGTGAGGTCGGCCTTCAGCCGCTTGTTCTCGCGCGCCAGCGCCGTCAGCCTCGCCTCGAGCTGCTCACGGTCACTGTCGAGCTTGGCGATTGCCTTGTCCAAATCATCACTCCTGGCGACATCGCCGCCCTTGCCGACCAGCCGCAAGGCTGGCGCGCTGTCTTCGGATTTCGATCTTTCGCGCATGCGTACCAGTTCCTTTTCGCGGCGGTCGAGTTTGTCTTCGCGATCGGCAAGTGTGGCCAGCAGCCGCTCGACCTTCTTGTCGAGCTCGGCGGTCCTTTTCTTCTCGGCTTTCAGGGCCTCCCGCGCGGCCTTGCTTTCGGCCGCGATTTCCTGGCCGCGCCTGTCGGCTTCCTTGCGCTGGCCGCGCAGCATCGCAATGTCACTGGCGAGTTTCTGCATTTCGGACTCTCGCGCCACGAGCTCGATCTGTCGGCTGCTCGAGGAAAAACTGGCGTCGTCATACATGCGCTCCAGCTTTTGCAGCTCAAGTGCACGCTTCTCCAGCTTGCGTTCGGTTTCCTTCAGCCGCTCCGAAAGCTGCTGCAACTCGCCCTCTCGTTGACGCAGCGCTTCGTTCTTCGCGCCCAGATCGGTCAGCGCCTGGTTCTTGTCCGTCCGCTCGACCGCCAGGCCCTTCATGGCCTCGCGACCGCGATTGATCTCGACGAGTTGTTCGGCCGCCTTCTCTCGCAACGCCTTGACGCTGATTTCCAGGCGGCGCGTCGTCATGGCGTATTCGGCGCGGATGCGATCCTTGTCCGCCTGGATTTCGGTTTGCGTCAGAGGGATCGAGGATTCGACGCGTTTGCGTGTAAGCGTGACCGCACGACGCCATATGGCCGGAGCCACCATGAGCGCCAGAAAGCCAGCGCAGAGAAAGCCGAGGACGAAGAACAGGACCGACTGGACCAAGTGACTACCCGTTGTGGCCGGTAAGCATCAAACCAGATAAACCAAAAGCGTCTAGAGCGCTTTGACTGTGCCACGTTGACATGGCGGAAATCCAGCGTTGCGGCAAGGGTTTGCCGCAACGCCACGAGTTTAATGCATGTCGATCCAAAAGCGGTCCCGGTTTTGGGCAACGACAGCCAAGGACTTCAGCTTAGAACGGATTCCAGGTGGCGCGCTCGGTAAGCTTCAGATAGCCGAGATTGACGCCAAGCCGGGCACCGACACCGGTGCGGATCGGCACCAAAACCACATTGTTGTTCTTCAGCACGTTGAAGCCGACACCAGCCACCACATAGGCCGAACCGGCGACGCCGCCATAGCGGTTGTAAAGGCTGCCCACATCGTCGAGATTGTAGACCAGCATCATCACCCGCGACCCCTCGCCGCCGAAATCCCAGCCGAGCGATGGGCCTTGCCAGAACACTTTGTGATCGCCGGCATTCTTGGTGTAGAGCGTGCCTTCGCCATAGGTCAGGCCGCCGATCAGCGCGCCCGAGCCCTCTTCGCCCAGCAGATAGCCGTTGGGCAGGCCGTAGGAAGCAAAAATCTTCTCGACGACCGTGGCGAGCCCGCCTGATGTCGCGCCGAAGAACTTGTGACCGGAATCGACAATCTCCTGAGCGGTGTATTCCTGGGCCCGCAGGGTTGAAGTCGAGAAGACGAGAACGCCCAGGAGCGTGACCGCCATTGAGAAGACACGGAGAAAGCTCCGGTCGTAGTATCGGGAAAACATGCTTCCAATCTCCGTCAGGGAGCACCTTCGCCGACGCCTCGCACCCCGTACGGCTCTTTTAGCCGGCCGTTAAGGGTAACTGTTAGGGGCAAACTATGCCGTAATCCTTTTTCAACCATTAAGCTCCCACATGAACATGGCGGTTCGAAGGCTGTTTGGGGTCGCTCAAGTGGGGCCGGCAGCCTGCGTGAACACGCCATTTGCCACAACCACAATTTGGATTTGTTGCTGCACGCACGGGCGCTGTGTATTCAGAAAGCCCGAGGAGAGAGTGTGTGATTCGTGTGGCAGGCGACGATCGATCGCCCGGCCATGAGTTGTGAGATTTTGCAGGGATTTTTCGCCGATGGCCGATCTGTTCACCCTTTCCGCACCCGATCTGGCAGCGCTTTTGTGCAGCCGGGTCTGCCACGATATCATCTCGCCGGTCGGCGCGATCAACAACGGGCTCGAATTGCTTGATGAAGGCGGCGCCGACGAGGACGCCATGAAGCTGATCCGCCAGAGCGCCCGCAACGCTTCGGCCCGCCTGCAGTTCGCCCGCATCGCCTTCGGTGCCGCCGGCTCGGCCGGCATGTTGATCGATACCGGCGATGCCGAAGCGGTCGCCATCGCCTTCCTCAAGAACGAAAAGCCGGAACTGACCTGGAACGGGCCCCGCGCGTTGCTGCCCAAGAACAAGGTCAAGCTGCTGCTCAACCTGATCCTCGTCGCCAATGCCGCCATTCCGCGCGGCGGCAAGCTTTCCGTGACGCTGGAAAATCTTGAGACCGAACCTCGTTTCGCGCTTGCATCGGCTGGCCCGATGCTGCGTGTGCCGCCGAAATTCCTCGAACTGCATTCCGGCCACAAGCCGGAGGAACCGATCGACGCGCATTCCGTGCAGCCCTACTACACGCTGCTTCTGGCGCGCGAAGCCGGGATGACGATATCGATCCACGCGACGCCGGAAGAAATCGTGCTTTCTGCGGCCTGATTGCGCAGCCGATAGCGCGAAGTATTTCTACATTGAAATCTGTAATTCCAGCTCATCGACTTGAGATGCGTCTGGTCGTCCAGGCAGCGCCAAAGCATTCGCGAATAAAAGTAGGCACCTGCCTATTTGTAAAAATTTTACCTAACGCCTTTTCGGCTTCTTTACCAGATTGGCCTATGGTGCGTCCTGGATGCCCCCGACGCTACCGGACTGCCAGAAGGCAAAGAGGACCCGGAAATGAAACGCTGCATGTTCGTCGACGATTCAAGCGTCATCAGGAAGGTTGCAAAACGCATCCTGGGCGGCTCCGAAATGATTGTCATCGAGGCCGCCAGCGGACTTGACGCGCTGGAGATGTGCGCCGCCGACATGCCCGACATCATCGTCGTCGATGGCGCCTTGCCCGACGTACCGGCGGTCGATCTCATCCGTCGCGTCCGCGCCATGGAGAGCCCGATAAGGCCGCAGATCCTGATTTCCCTTGTCGAGCTCGATATTGCTTCGATCATGCGGGCCAAGCGCGCCGGCGCCCAGGGCTATCTCTTGAAGCCGTTCAACCGCCCGCAGCTGCTCGAGCGCTTTCGCACCTTGAAGAGCGCACCTGATTCGGTACCCTTGAGCAATTCCAGAAAAAGTGCGTGACGGTTTCCTGCTCAGCAGCCCAAAACAGACCGTTACCAGCCCGTGATGCAAAAACCCGGCCGAAGCCGGGTTTTTTATTGAAAAGATTCGAACAATTCGTCGCTCAGGCGCTGACGCGAATGTCTTCCGGTTCGCGCAGCACATAGCCGCGCCCCCAGACCGTTTCAATGTAGTTCTGACCGCCCGATGCCGCGTCGAGCTTTTTGCGCAGCTTGCAGATGAAGACGTCGATGATCTTCAACTCAGGCTCGTCCATGCCGCCATAGAGGTGGTTGAGGAACATTTCCTTGGTCAGCGTGGTGCCTTTGCGCAGCGAAAGCAACTCCAGCATCTGGTATTCCTTGCCGGTCAGGTGCACGCGCTGGCCGCCGACTTCGACAGTCTTGGCATCGAGGTTGACCACCAGGTCGCCGGTGGTGATAACCGACTGGGCGTGGCCCTTGGAGCGCCGCACGATTGCATGAATGCGGGCAACCAGCTCATCCTTGTGGAACGGCTTGGTCATGTAGTCGTCCGCGCCGAAGCCGAGGCCGCGCACCTTGTCCTCGATGCCGGCCATACCGGAGAGGATGAGAATAGGTGTTTTGACCTTGGAAAGGCGAAGCGTTCTCAAGACCTCGTAGCCCGACATATCAGGCAGGTTGAGATCGAGGAGAATGATGTCGTAGTCGTAGAGCTTGCCTAGATCGACGCCCTCTTCCCCGAGATCGGTCGTGTAGACGTTGAAACTTTCCGATTTCAGCATCAGTTCGATGCTTTGTGCGGTTGCACTGTCATCTTCTATCAGCAGAACACGCATTTCATTCCCCTTTTCTGCTGCCGGACCATTTCACGACCCGTCCGGACCCGGAGCAGTGGTTGCCTTGTGCAGAGGCTGCCATTGAATGGTTAACAAATCCTAATTTCCCGTCCATGACGGTACCAGATTTTTTAACCTCTTTCTACACCCTCTTGAATCTAATAACGAATCTCAGAACCAAATTCCTAATGCAACACATTAAAAACCCGGACTAAGCGACTCCAGGGACTCATCGACGTCGCTTCCGCATCGGTGGCCGGAATTTTTACCCGGCCTTAAGTCCTGACCC
>NZ_RZTT01000540.1 GCF_003996995.1 Mesorhizobium sp. M7A.T.Ca.US.000.02.2.1
ATCATGGACCATCTGGCCGGCACGCATATGTGTTTCGTCACCGCCGGCATGGGCGGCGGCACGGGAACCGGTGCAGCTCCAATCATTGCCCAGGCGGCGCGCAAGGCCGGCATCCTGACGGTTGGTGTCGTCACCAAGCCGTTCGCCTTCGAAGGCCGGCGCCGCATGCAGATGGCCGAAGAGGGCATCGAGCGGCTGCGCGAGAGCGCCGACACGGTGATCGTCATCCCGAACCAGAACCTGTTCAGGATCGCCGATGCCAAGACCACCTTCGCCGATGCGTTCGTCATTGCCGATCGGGTGCTCTATGCCGGCGTCAGCTGCATCACCGATCTCATCGTCAAGGAAGGCTTGATCAATCTCGACTTCGCCGATGTCAAATCGGTGATGCGCGACATGGGCCGAGCCATGATGGGCACCGGTGAGGCCTCCGGTGAAGGCCGCGCGATGAAGGCGGCCGAAGCCGCGATCGCCAACCCGCTGCTCGACGAAGTGTCGATGAAAGGCGCCAAGGGCGTGCTGGTCTCGATCTCCGGCGGCAGGGACATGACCCTGTTCGAGGTCGACGAGGCCGCCACCCGCATCCGCGAAGAGGTCTACGAGGATGCCGACATCATCGTTGGCGCCATCTTCGACAAGGGCATGGAAGGCCGCTTCAGGGTCTCGGTCGTGGCGACGGGCCTCGACCGTGCTTTTGGTGCCGAGGATGCCGAAGCCGGCATCGCCCGCGACCACGCCGGTCAGCCGGCGCGGACGCTTCAATAAGTCATATCGCGCGTTTATCCTCGCCAAGAGATAATTTTCTCGGGGGAGACATCGCTGAATAGCAATTGCATTGCCGACGGATCAGATTGACTGGCGCAACTATTGTGTTCGGCTGTATCGATCTCTGTACGGTTGCTGCTACAAGAATCCGACATAGACGGCCATCTATACTGGCTACCCGTATCGTTCGAGCGACGAGAGGCGCGGCTTGGAATTCGACTTGAAAACCATCGAAGCGCTTGCGCCCGATCAGGCGTCGTTGAGCGCCGCGTCCAGGCTGACCAAGCAATCGAACTGGCCACGACTCGAAAAGAGCGATCAACTGGGGCTCCTCTGGGGGGAATGCCAGGGTTCCGGCTCCAATCCCTACCGTGTGGTCGTCGACACCGGCGACCATGGCTACAAATGCACCTGTCCATCGCGGAAATTTCCCTGCAAGCACACTTTGGCGCTGATGTGGATTGCAGCCACCACGCCGGCCAGTTTTGCCGCCGCAGGCTCGACGCCGGAATGGGTGAATGATTGGCTCGGCCGCCGCAGGAAGACCACATCGCAGCCGGCTGAACCAGCGCCCGGTGCGGGAGGCAAGAGCATCGGCGAGGCCTCGCGCGACGACGAAAGCGCTGATGTCGAGGACGCCGCCGCGGTCGAGCGCCGCGAGGCAGCGCAGCGCAAGCGGACGCTGGATACGCAATCCGCGGTGTCGGCGGCGTTGGATGAGCTTGATCAATGGATCGCTGACCAGTTGCGGCTTGGCCTGGCCGGTTTTGTCGACAACAGCAGTGACCGTTGCCGCCGGATTGCGGCACGGCTGGTCGACATGAAGGCGACAGCGCTTGCCGGCCGCATCGACGAGATTCCGTCACGGCTGATGGGGCTGCGCAGCGAGGAGCGCCCGGACGCCGCGATCCGCGAACTCGGCAAGCTTGTGCTGGTGGCCAAGGCCTGGCGATCGACGCCAGGCGACGCCGAACTGAGGCGGCTCGTATCGACGTCCGAAAGCCGTGAGCAGGTTCTGGCCAATCCCGATGCCAAACAGGTCGAAAGCGTCTGGGAGGTGCTTGGCGAGAAGATCGAGTCGCGCCGTGACGGTCTTGTCAGCCATTCGACCTGGCTGCTCGACCTGAAGAGCGCGAGCCCGCAATTTGCTCTCTTGCTCGACTATTTTCCGGCCTCGGCCGGTCGCCGGTCGAACGCCTTCACACCGGGCGACCGGTTCGATGCCAGGCTGGTCTTTTACCCGGCACGCCAGCCGCTGCGGGCCTTGGTGGCGGACCGCAAGGGCGACGTCCCGACAGGTGAGTGGCCCGATTTCGGCTTTCACACAGCCGATCCGCTCGCGGCGCATGCTGTTCACCAGAACACAGCCCCTTGGCTCACCGATTGTCCTGTCATGCTGCCGCCCGGCGCGATCCTGCTGGACGATCGGGGCGCTGCCTGGTGGCAAGCCGCCGGCGATCCGCATGGTATCGCCTTGCCGATTGCCGACACCGTCAATCCAACGCTGCTTGGGCTGGACCTTATGGCAACGGCAGCACTTTGGAATGGCAGCCGGCTTGACCTGCTGGCGGCGCAAAGCGGTTTCGGGAGGCTTGACTTGTCGTGAACGAGATCGAGCAGACCGGCCTGGCGGCCATGCGCGACTGCTGGATCACCGGCGGGACCACCTTCGACCTGGCTCCGGGCGCGTGGAAGGAGATCGCCGGCGGTGCCAGCCCCGACGAGCGCGAACGCCGGCTGCTGGCGATCGCCGCACAAGCTCTCGACATTGCCTTGCGGCCAGCCGCGCCGAAGACGCTGAAACGCCGCCCGCAATTGCCCGAACTCGCCTTGCCGATGCTGCCGGAACGGCTGCGGCCGCTGTTGCGAGCCGCGCTAAAGCATGCCGCCGACACAAGAAGCAAGTCGCGTGTGGTCACGCTCGTCGCCAGCCGCGGCTTCGTGTTGCATCCGATGGACTGGATGCCAGCCGCGTCGGATCAGAGCAGTCCGGACGTTTATGCACCCTGGGTCGACTGGCAGGCAGGCGCGGACGGCGAAAAACCTGCAAGCCAGGAGCATCTGACGGTGGAAAACTGGGATGACTTCTATCCCGCCGCACGCCGCACCGCGCTCGCCGATATGCGCCGCACCGCACCGGCTTCGGCTCGGCAACTGATCGAAACCAAGGCCTCCGGAGAGCCGGCGGAGATCAGGATTGCACTCGTCGACCTGTTGCGCTTCGGCCTGGGCGCCGATGACGTGCCATTCCTGAAGAGCCTCTCCGCCGATCGTTCCGGCAAGCTGCGCGAGCTCGCTGGCCGGTTGCTGGCAAGATTGGGAGAGCACGGCTCGCCAGGCGATGGCGGGCCGGAAGATCCGACGGCCGAACTCGCTGCCTTCATCGCTGAAGGCAAATCCGGCTTCATCCGCCGCCGCACCACCTACACGCCGGCAAAACTCAAATCGCCGGCGCAGGAAAGACGTCGCGCCGAACTGTTCGAGACCTGTAACCTGGTCGACCTCGCCACGCGCTTCGGCACCACCGAATCCGAGTTTATCGGGGCGTGGCAATTCGGCGCCGAGAGCAATGCCGATATCCTTGTTGCCCGAATGGTCGCCGCGTCGGGCAGCGACGCCGCGGTGACGCACATGGCGGA
>NZ_RZTT01000541.1 GCF_003996995.1 Mesorhizobium sp. M7A.T.Ca.US.000.02.2.1
CAGGGGAGGCTGACCACGAACCGCGCGTGGCGATCGGCGAGGAGGATGGCGTTCTTGGCTGCGCTTTCTCCGGAATCTGGACCACAAGGACCGTCGCGCTCATCGACGCCGACATGCGCAAGATCGAAAAGCGAAGCGGCTTCAAAACCTTGGCGCTCGATGTTTCCAAGATCGAGAAGATGGACACCGCCGGCGCCTGGCTGATCGACCGGCTGGTCAGCGCCTTCGAGAAGAAGGGCGTCGAGATCCAGATGCAAGGCCAGAGCGAGATCGCTTCGATCCTGCTCGAAGCTGTCGGCGAGGCCGTGCGGCGCGAACCCGAATCCGGCCCGGCGCGGCCGCCCAACATCGTCATTCGCGCGCTTGAGGCGGTCGGCCGCCGCGTCTACGAGATGCGCGACGATTTTCTCGCCTCGATGAACATCCTCGGCGCCACCATCCGTGGCGCGCAGATGAAGCTCGGCCGTGGCCATGCCGTCAACCCGGCGGCGATTTTCAACCAGATCGACCGCATGGGCGTCGGCGCCATTCCGGTGGTGGTGCTGATGTCGGCGATCGTCGGCGCCATCGTTGCCCAGCAAGGCGCCTATCAGCTCAGCTATTTCGGCGCCGATATCTTCGTCGTAGACCTGGTCGGCGTGCTGATCCTGCGCGAACTTGGCGTGCTGATGACGGCAATCATGATCGCCGGCCGCTCCGGCAGCGCGATCACCGCCGAGATCGGCTCGATGAAGATGCGCGAGGAGGTCGACGCGCTGAAGGTCATCGGGCTCAACCCGATCGGCGTCCTGGTCTTTCCGCGGCTCGTGGCGCTGGTCATCGCCTTGCCGTGCCTGACCATCATCGCCAATTTCGCCGCACTCGGCGGCGGCATCCTGGCTGCGTGGCTCTATTCCGACATCCCGCCCGCCGCCTTCATCGACCGGTTGCGCGTCGCCATCGATCTCAGCACCATCTTTGCCGGCCTGATCAAGGCGCCGTTCATGGCCATGATCATCGGCACGATTGCCTCGGTCGAAGGCATGAAGGTCGGCGGCAGCGCCGAATCGCTCGGCCAGCATGTTACCGCTTCGGTTGTGAAGTCGATCTTCGTCGTCATCATCCTCGACGGACTTTTCGCCATGTTCTACGCAGCGATCGAGTTCTGAGATGAAGCTGCGAAACAGGAAAAGGGCAGGCGCATTGGCTGATGACGCGGGCGAGGGCGACATCGTGCTTTCCGCGCACGACATCAGTGTTTCCTTTGCCGACAAGCTTATCCTCGACAAACTGTCGCTCGACATAAGGCGCGGCGAAATCCTTGGATTTGTCGGCGCCTCGGGTGCGGGTAAATCCGTTCTGCTGCGCACCATTCTCGGCCTGACGCGCAAGCAGTCGGGTAGGATCAAGCTGTTCGGCGTCGATATCGAGAAAGCTGATGATGCCGAGCGTCTGCGCATCGACATGCGGCTTGGCGTGCTGTTCCAGCACGGCGCGTTGTTCTCGGCGCTGACAGTGCTGGAAAACGTCCAGGTGCCGATGCGCGAATATCTCGACCTGCCGCGAAAGCTGATGGACGAACTGGCGATGCTCAAGATCGAGCTGGTCGGGCTGCCGCCCGATGCAGCGCAGAAATTCCCGTCCGAACTGTCCGGCGGCATGATCAAGCGCGCCGCGCTGGCTCGGGCGCTCGCGCTCGATCCCGACATCGTCTTCCTCGACGAGCCGACATCGGGCCTCGATCCGATCAGCGCGGCGGAGTTCGACGAGCTGGTGGTCAAGCTGCGCGATACGATGGATCTGACCGTCTACATGGTGACGCACGATCTCGACACGCTGTTCACCGCTTGCGACCGGGTGGCCGTGCTCGGCAAGAAGAAAGTGCTGGTCGAAGGCACCATCGACGACATGCTGAAGAGCGAGGAACCGTGGGTAAAGTCCTATTTCCGCGGAAAACGCGCCCGGCAACTTGATCTTGCGGCGCGCGCATAGCCATAAGTGGGACAATGGAAACTAGAGCCAACTACGTCATTGTCGGCATCTTCACGCTGGCTGCGATCCTGGCGGCGTTTGCCTTCGTCTACTGGACGGCGGCCATCGGCGACAAGGGCGAGACGACGTTGCTGCGCGTGCGCATTCCGGGCTCTGCGTCCGGGCTTGGCCGCGGCAGTTTCGTGCTGTTCAACGGCGTCAAGGTCGGCGACGTCAAGCGCGTCTATATCGACGTCGACAATCCGACGGTTGCCATCGCCGATACCGAGATCGACCGCATGACGCCGATCACCAAATCGACGCAAGCCGATATCGGGCTTGCCGGCCTGACCGGGCAGGCCAACATCGAGCTCAAGGGCGCCGACCCCAAGGAAGTGAAACTCCTCGACCAGGCGGAAAAGGAAGGCAAGGTCGCCGAGATCGTCGCCAACCCGTCGGCGGTGACCAACCTCTTGCAGACGGCGCAGAATATCTTCACCCGCGCCGACAAGGTGCTGACCGAGCTCGAAGGCTTCACCAAGGACGTTCGCGGGCCGCTGACGCAGACCGTCCAGAATGTTCAGACCTTCTCCGATGCGCTGGCCAAGAATTCGGATGGCATCGACAAGTTCCTGTCCGCCGCCAGCACGCTGGCGGATGAGCTTAAAGGCGTTTCCGGCAAACTCGACGGCACGCTGAAAGCAGCCGAAGGCCTTCTCAACGCCGTCGACAAGGACAAGATCAAGAGCATCGTCGCCAATGTCGACGCGGTAACCGGTAACCTCAAGGAGACGTCGAAGCAGCTCGACGGCGTGATCAAGAACGTCGATACGGCCGTGGGATCGGTCAACGATTTCGCCAAACGGACGCAAGGCACGCTGGCCAAGGTCGACAACGTGATCGACGGTATCGATCCCGCACAAGTGCGCTCGGCGCTCGCCAACATCCAAAAGGCCAGCGAGAGCGCCGACAAGGCCGCCGCCGATATCGCTGAGGTGACCCACAAGTTCGCCAACCGGGCCGACGACATCGACCAGACGATCAAGGACGCAAAGCAGCTCGCGCAACGGCTCAACGATGCCTCGGTGCGCGTCGATGGCATTCTTGCCAAGGTCGATACCTTGCTCGGGTCGGGGCAGGCCGACGGCTTGATGGCCGATGCCAGGAACACGCTGAAGTCGTTCAAGCAGGTGGCCGACACGCTGAATTCGCGCCTTGGCGTCATCACCGACAATCTGGCGCGCTTCTCGGGACAGGGGCTTTCGAATGTCGAGGCTTTGGTGCAGGACAGCCGCCGTTCGATCAGCCGCATCGAAGAGGCGGTGACCGATCTCAGCCGCAATCCGCAGCGCATCCTTTCGGGTGGCGACGGCGAGGTTCGGCAATTCGATGGCAGGGCGCGGCGTTGACTTCGGCGACGGCGCGCCCCAGAAA
>NZ_RZTT01000542.1 GCF_003996995.1 Mesorhizobium sp. M7A.T.Ca.US.000.02.2.1
GGCAACAATCTGAAGAACGTCCCCGCCGAAATACCGCTCGGCACCTTCACCGCCGTCACCGGCGTGTCGGGCGGCGGCAAGTCGACCTTCCTGATCGAAACGCTGTTCAAGGCTGCTTCGCGCCGGATCATGGGCTCGCGCGAGCACCCGGCCGACCACGACCGCATCGAGGGCCTCGAATTCCTCGACAAGGTCATCGACATCGACCAGTCGCCCATTGGCAGGACTCCGCGTTCGAACCCCGCCACCTATACCGGCGCCTTCACGCCGATCCGCGACTGGTTCGCTGGCCTGCCCGAAGCCAAGGCGCGCGGCTATCAGCCGGGACGTTTTTCGTTCAACGTCAAGGGCGGCCGCTGCGAGGCCTGCCAGGGCGACGGCGTCATCAAGATCGAGATGCACTTCCTGCCCGATGTCTACGTCACTTGCGACGTCTGCCACGGCAAGCGCTATAACAGAGAGACGCTCGACGTGGTGTTCAAGGGCAAGTCGATCGCCGACGTGCTCGACATGACGGTCGAGGAAGGCGTCGACTTCTTCGCCGCCGTGCCTGGCGTGCGCGACAAGCTCGAAACGCTGAAGCAGGTCGGCCTCGGCTACATCCATATCGGCCAGCAGGCGACGACACTGTCCGGCGGCGAGGCGCAGCGCATCAAGCTGGCCAAGGAACTGTCGCGCAAGGCAACTGGCAAGACGCTCTATATCCTCGACGAGCCGACCACCGGCCTGCATTTCCACGACGTCGCCAAGCTGTTGGAAGTGCTGCATGAACTGGTCGACCAGGGCAACACGGTGGTGGTCATCGAGCACAATCTCGAAGTGATCAAGACCGCCGACTGGGTGCTCGACCTCGGCCCCGAAGGCGGCGACGGCGGCGGCGAACTGGTTGCCTCCGGCACGCCGGAAGCGATCGTGCGCGAGAAGCGCAGCTACACCGGCCAGTTCCTGAAGGAGCTTCTGGAACGGCGCCCCGGAGGCAAGCGCGAAGCGGCGGAGTGATGGTCGGATCGGCGGCCGCCTGGAGAGCTTTTGATGACAATCCGAAGGGCGCTTGCCGGCGATCTCCACACTGTCGTCTCGCTGACGGAAGCGGCCTATGCGCCTTACACTGCACTGTTAGGCGCACCGCCGATCCCAGTCACCGAGGACTATGCGCCGCGCATTGAGGGCGGCGAGGTGTGGGTGTTGGAAAGTGGCGGCGGACTTGCCGGACTGATCACGCTCGAACGGCATGACGACCACGCGATGATCTTCTCCGTAGCGGTCTCTCCTGACTTTCAGGGCAAGGGCTTCGGCATTGCGCTGCTGAAACACGCGGATGAGCTGACCCGTCTCTGGGGTCTGCCAGAAGTGCGGCTCTACACCAACGCCAGGATGGAGCGGAACATCGCGCTCTATCTGGCCTATGGTTTCCACGAAACGGGTCGCCGGCCCAATCCCTACCGGCCGGGATGGGTGCTGGTCGACATGGCAAAATCGGTCCACGAGAGCACAGCGGCCTGATTTTCTGAACTTGGGAGAATGAGATGAGCACATCGGGAACAATCCGCGCCGGCATGGGCGGCTGGACCTTCGAGCCCTGGGATACGTCCTTCTATCCCGACAAGCTTTCCAAGGCCAAGCAGCTGAACTACGCCACTCGCCAGGTGCCGAGCATCGAGGTCAACGGCACTTACTATTCTAGCTTCAAGGAGCCGACCTTCGTTAAATGGGCCAAGGAGGCGCCGGACGGTTTCGTGTACTCGCTAAAGGGCAACCGCTTCGTCACCAACCGGCGCGTGCTGGGCGAGGCCGGCGAATCGATGATGCGTTTCCTCGGTTCGGGCGTTGCCGCACTCGGCGAAAAGCTCGGGCCGATCCTGTGGCAGTTCGCGCCGACCAAGAAATTCGATCCGGACGATTTCGAAGCCTTTTTGAAACTGCTGCCGGAAAAGCAGGACGGCGTTGCGCTGCGCCACGCGGTCGAGGTCCGCAACGACAGTTTTGTCGTGCCGGAATTCGCAGCACTTGCCCGAAAATACAAGGCCGCGATCGTCTACGCCGACCATGCCAAATATCCCGATATCGCCGACGTCACCGCCGATTTCGTCTACGCCCGGCTGCAGACCGGCAGTGACGACAATCCCGATTGCTACACGCCGAAAGGTCTCGATGAATGGGCCGCGCGGGTAAATATCTGGGCGCAAGGCAAGCAGCCGGCCGACCTGCGGCGCGCCGACCCCGCCACCGATGCGCCGGTCAAGCCGCGCGACGTGTTCGTCTACTTCATCACGGAGGGCAAGGTGCGAGCGCCGTTCGGCGCCATGGCACTGATGAAGCGGGTGGACCAGGATCTGTCGGTGCCCTGACGCTGCGGAATCATGGCATCTTCGCCATCGTCGTAACCTTATCGATACCTCCTTGCTGCATGAATCCAGCTGAACCAGTCGCAAATCTGGGCCGCCGCGGGCAAGGACGAGGGGCATGTCGCTCGACTACACTTCACTTCTGCTGGCTGTCGGTTTTTCCGCTGCCTGCCTGAGCCTGACCTTGTTTGGCATGTGGCTGACCGCTCGCTCGGAAAAGTTCCTGCTGACATGGGCGGCCAGCCTGGTGTTCGTGGTCGGCGATATTTTTTTCTATGACGCCTATATCGATATGCCCGGGCGCCTGCTGGGCATCGCCACGCTGGCTTTCCTCCTGCTCGGTTTCTCGACAATGCTGGGCGCGGCCTACCAGTTCAGAACCGGCGGCTCGCCAGTGCCGCGAACGGCGTTTGGCAGCGCCATTTCGCTGGCCGTGACATTGCCTCCCATGGCTCTAGGCTATGACGGGCTGGGCTTCATGTTCGAAAATGCCTTCGCCGCCTTGCTTCTGTTCGCAACGGCGGTCGAATACTGGAAAGGCCGCGACGAAGCCCCTGCCCTGACAACCGGTATCACCGCGCTCTATTCGGCCACGGCCGCATCCTTTGCTCTCTGCGCCATGGTTTTGGCCTGGGAGGGAAAGCTGGTCCTTGGACATGCGCCAAGCAACTGGGCCGAGGAACTGAGCCTCATCATCGTTATCGCCAGCATGACCGGCATCGGAGCGCTTTCCCTGGCCCTGAACCAAGGGCGTCTGGCCCGGCATCACCGCCACAATGCCCTGACCGACCCGCTGACCGGCCTGCTCAACCGCCGCGCCCTATTCGACCTGCACGGCGATGCGCCGGTCGGTGCCTTCACGGCGGTGGTCGTCTTCGACCTCGACAACTTCAAGGCCATCAACGACGAATTCGGCCACGCCGCCGGCGATGAGGTGCTGAGGGGATTTGCACGGGAACTCGCCAGCAATCTCCGCCCGGGCGATGTCGCCGCGCGCATGGGCGGCGAGGAATTCGCGCTGGTGCTGAAG
>NZ_RZTT01000543.1 GCF_003996995.1 Mesorhizobium sp. M7A.T.Ca.US.000.02.2.1
GCCTTGGATCGCGTAGGCGCCGTTCTCATAGCGGCTGGAAAACGTTGATTTCGCTATCGAAAGGCCGAGGAACGACACCGTGTACTCGCCCTTGAACGACTGCGGCGAGGCAGCAGACGCGGCGGACGGCAAAGCTATGGCAAGCATGGCAACAAGGGCATGTGGCGAACGAAGCATGGCGGGATCGGGTCCTTGATTTTCGGCCGGAGGCGGGCAACTCCGGTCTGGCATGTCCCTATGGAACCGCTTATAGGATGAATTCCGGCCTTAATATGAAATGCCGGGCGTGTCCGCAGGCAAGCTGGAGCTTGACGCCTCGGCGAAATGCAACTATGGAACGCCAACTTTTTCCATAAGGCCGCCTGACCAGAACCGCGCGCCACCCGGCGTGGGCTTGAGTGTTTGGCAGACCCCGAGAACTGAAGGTTAGAACAATGTCCCGCACCTGCGAACTCACTGCCAAGGCAGTCATGTCCGGCAACAATGTGAGCCACGCCAACAACAAGACCAAGCGTCGCTTCCTGCCGAACCTCGTCAATGTGACGCTGATTTCGGAAGCGCTGAACCAGAACGTGCGTCTTCGCATTTCGGCCAACGCGCTGCGTTCGGTCGAACATCGCGGCGGCCTCGACGCCTTCCTGGCTAAGGCCGACGTCAAGGAATTGTCGCAGCGCGCCCGTTTGCTGAAGAAGCAGATCGCCAAGAAGACCGCTGAACAGGCTGCCGCTTAAAACAGTTCAAAGGCGGGGGACGACCGCCCTGGCCAACCTCTTGTTGTTGGCCTCTGGCCAACTTCTTGTTGGCCTCTGGCCAACTTCTTGTTGGCCTCTGGCCAACTTCTTGTTGGCCTCTGGCCAACCTTTTGTTGGCCTAGGCATCGGATCGAAGCCGCAAGGTTTCGGCAATCCGATGCTCAAATTCCGAAGCTAGCGTAATCCGATTTAGGAATACGTTCCGCTGGTTCCATTACCCAGGATAAAAAAATGACTTTCTTCTCGCGATACTTGCCATTCGTGGCCGCCATGGCGCTTGTCGTCGTGGCATCGAACATTCTCGTGCAATTCCCGATGCAGGGCCAGATCGGCGGCCTCTCGCTGGCCGACCTTCTGACCTGGGGGGCCTTCACCTATCCTTTCTCGTTCCTGGTCACCGACCTCGCCAACCGCCGCTACGGCCCCACCGTGGCGCGCCGGATCGTCTTTGTCGGCTTCATGACGGCGGTGATCTGCTCGATCCTTGTCCCGCCCTTCCTGTTCCGCCACGGCCTGATCGAATTCGAGACCGCCGCCGACCGGCTGGTGCGGATCGCGGCCGCGTCCGGAGCGGCGTTCCTCAGCGCGCAACTGCTCGATGTCACCGTCTTCAACCGGCTGCGCCGGCAGAGTTGGTGGCGCGCGCCTATCATCGGCACGCTGGTCGGGTCGGTGTTCGACACCGCCGTGTTCTTCACCGTCGCGTTCTCGGCTGCCTTTGCCTTCGCCGGACCAAACGACGGCTTTGCGTTGGAAAGCGCACCTTTGATGGGCGTCTTCCATGTCGAGGCGATGCGCTGGATTTCCTGGGCGCTTGGCGATCTCTCGGTGAAACTGATCATCGCCGTGGTGGCGTTGATCCCCTACCGTCTGCTCGCGGCCCGCTGGAGCCAGCCGGCGGTTGCGGCTTAAACCATGATCCCGAAAAGTGGGACCCGGTTTTCGGAAAAGATCATGGTCGGACAAAGATCATGATCCCGTGGGTCCAGCTCGATTCGGCCAAGACTCCGGACGGCGGACAGGAACTGCGCCTCAAGCGGCGCGGCACCGAATTTTCGATCATGCTGGGCACCAACGAGCTCATGAACAGCCGCCTCAGCGGTTCCGAGGAAGCGCTGGCAAAACTATCCTGCGAGCGGATTGCCGGCCATAGTCGGCCAACAATCCTGATCGGTGGGCTTGGCATGGGTTTTACCTTGCGCGCCGCACTCACAGAATTGGCCAATGATGCCGGAATCGTCGTCGCGGAACTGGTGCCGGCCGTTGTCGCCTGGGCGCGCGGTCCGATGGCCGAAATCTTTGGCGGCTGTCTCGACGATCCTCGCGTCACAATCCAGGAAACCGATGTCGGGCAGTTGATCCGGTCGCGGCCCGCGGCCTGGGACGCCATCCTGCTCGATGTCGACAACGGCCCGGAAGGCATCGTCCACAAATCCAACGACGCACTTTACAGCGTGCAAGGCCTCGCAGCCGCACGCAGCGCCCTGAAACCCGGCGGCGTGCTGGCGGTGTGGTCGCAAGGCCCCGACAGCGGCTTCACGCGGCGGCTGAAGCAGGCAGGATTCGCGGTCGAAGAGGTCAGTACGCGCGCCAACGGCAAGCGCGGCGCCCGCCATGTCATCTGGATCGCCACCAGGACGTAAAGCCGGCGGGTCAATCCTGGTGGAGAATGAATTCCAGATAGAGGTTGCGCTGCAGGATCGAGTGGTTGTCGTCGGAGATCAGCGACACCATCAGCGCGCCGTCGTCGCGGCTCCAGACGTCGAGCCCTTCCATATTGTCGATCTGGTAGTCCATGTCGGCCTCCAGCAGCACCGGCCCGTCGGCGACCGCGCCCTTCTCGACGCTTTCGCCGTAGATGCGCCGCAGCCGCATCTTGACGCCGCTGGCCATCGAGAAACTGCGCTCCAGAAGCAACAGATCACCATCGGGCAGGAAGGCGCCGTCGGTGATGTCAAAATCGCCATTGCGCTTGACGGTGAAGACGCCCTTGTGCGGCCCTTCGATGATGGCGGCATAGATGTTGCCGGCCTTGTCCAGGCTCTTCTCGGAGACCACGACCAGGCCGCCCTCATGCTGGCCGTTGGCATTGGCGTGGGTGACGGTCTCGAAGCCGCGATTCTGGCGCAGCTCCCAGGCCGGAACGACGAAATCCAGCGGCTTGAACGGCGCCCTCATGTCGTTGGGGTCGATCTTGAACTGGGCGACGCGGTGGCTGCGCTCGAAGCCGACGGTGGCGATGCCGTCCTTGACCGCGAGACCTTCCGCATCGACCTCCCATTTCCTGTCGATCGGCCGGCCGGTCTGGTCGACCATCTGCTGCATGCTGAAATTCTGGATGCCGGAGGGTCGCTTTTCCGCGTCGCGGACCACCGTGCCGAAGAACCAGAAGCCGGTGTCGGCAACGCCGATGAAGTCACCGCCGGCTTTCAGGAAGCGGAAGGCCGATAGCGCGCCGAAATCGCGTGTCGGCGAGGTCATCTCCAGCCCGCCGACGAATTCGAAAGGGCCGAACTGCTTGTCGGCACGGCCAACTTGAAATTGGGTGATCGGGCGGGCCGAGATTTCGACCGGTTCGACAGAACCAGAGTC
>NZ_RZTT01000544.1 GCF_003996995.1 Mesorhizobium sp. M7A.T.Ca.US.000.02.2.1
GAGGATCACATGCGCAATGCTTCTCTCTTCGATCTCTCCGGCAGGAAGGCGCTTGTCACCGGCGCAAGCCGAGGCATCGGGCGCAGCATCGCCGAAGCGCTGAGTGCTGCCGGCGCCGACGTCGCGGTCTCGGCGCGCAGCCTGGCCTCATTGCAGGACACAACGACAGCCATCCGCGCCGCCGGCGGGGTGGCGCATGCCGTTGCCCTCGACGTCACCGATGTCGGTCGCTGCCGCGCAGCCACCGCAGAGGCCGCCGGCCTGCTTGGCGGCCTCGACATTCTCGTCAACAATGCCGGCGTGGAGGAGGTGCGGCCCTCGCTCGATGTCGACGAGGCGCTGTGGGACAGGATCGTCGACACGAATCTGAAGGGAGCGTTCTTCTGCGCCCAGGCCGCCGCGCGGCAGATGCGCGACGCCGGCCGTCCTGGTGCCATCATCAATCTGTGCTCGCTGACATCCGAAGTCGGAATCCCCACCGCGGTGCCGTATGGCTCGTCGAAGTCGGGCCTGCTCGGCATGACGCGGGCGCTTGCGGCGGAGTGGGCGGAGCTTGGCATAAGGGTCAACGCCATTGCGCCGGGCTATTTCAGGACGGCGATGACCGACGTTTTCTACAGCAACGAGGCATGGCAGCACTCCATGCTGGCCAAGATCCCGCAGCGCCGCTTCGGTGATCTCTCCGATCTGCACGGCATCGCGGTGTTCCTCGCTTCGGATGCGGCGGCCTACATAACCGGCCAGTCCATTCCGGTCGATGGCGGCTTTCTCGCCTCGATCTGACGAGGCAGGTTTGTTTCCGTGGTTTCGACGGGAAGGATGATGGAAAAATTGCTGGCGACCATCATACATACATGTATATACTTTTGCCCGGGTGAAGCCTCTCGACGGCTTTGATCCTTGCCCGGTCGGCCTGTCGACCCGCAGAACTATGGCCGGCCTGCGCCAACCGTCATTGCGTTCCAAGAGTTCCAGGAGAACGAGCAGTTATGTCCGACATCAGCTTCCACGATTTGTCATCCATCGATGCCGACCAGCGCGCCAGTCTGCTGAAGCGTGCCGAGGCCGATCTGACGGTCTTCGTCGAGAAGGTCCGGCCGATCATCCAGGCCGTCAAGGACGAAGGCGACGCCGCCTTGATCCGCTTCGCCAGGGAACTCGACAAGGCCAATGTCGCCGAGGGCGAACTGCAGGTGTCGGAAGCCGAGTTCGACGCGGCGTTCGACAAGGTGGAAAAGGATGTGGTCGAGAGCATCCAGTTCGGCATCGACAACATCAGGCATTTCCATGAGGAGCAGAAGCCGGAGACGATGTGGCTCAAGGAAGTCCGGCCGGGCGCCTATGCCGGCGACCGGTACACGCCGATCGCGTCCGTTGCGCTCTACGTTCCGCGCGGCAAGGGCGCCTTTCCGTCGGTGACGATGATGACGTCGGTGCCGGCGGTGATTGCCGGTGTGCCGCAGATCGCCATCGTGACGCCGCCGACATCGGATGGGTCGGTGGACGCGGCAACGCTGGTCGCCGCGCGCCTCGCCGGCGTGGGAACCGTCTACAAATGCGGCGGCGCGCAAGCGGTCGCCGCCGTCGCCTACGGCACGGAGACGGTGAAGCCCGCGCTCAAGATCGTCGGCCCCGGCAGCCCGTGGGTGGTGGCGGCCAAGAGCGTGCTGTCATCGGTCATCAACACAGGCCTTCCGGCCGGCCCGTCGGAAGCGATCATCTTCGCCGATGACAGCGTCGACGGCGGGCTTGCCGCGCTCGACCTGTTGATCGAAGCCGAGCACGGGCCGGATTCCTCGGCCTATCTGGTGACGCACAGCCGCAAGGTTGCAGAAGCAGCGCTTGCTGCCCTTCCCGAGCATTGGTCGCGGATGACCGAGCAGCGTGTCGAGTTTTCGCGCGCGGTGCTGACCGGCAAGCGCGGCGGCATCGTGCTGACGGCGTCGCTGGAAGACAGCTACCGCTTCATCAACGACTATGCGCCCGAACATCTCGAGATCCTGTCGAAGGAGCCGTTCGCGCATCTCGGGCGCATCACCGAGGCGGCCGAGATACTGATGGGCCCGCACACGCCGGTGACGCTTGCCAACTTCGTTCTCGGTCCCAATGCGGTGCTGCCGACCAGCCGCTGGGCGCGAACCTACGGGCCGCTTTCGGTAACGGATTTCGTCAAGCGCTCGTCGGTCGGCTATGTCACCTCGGTGGCCTATCCGGAACTCGCTCTGCACGCCCGCAGGCTCGCCCGCTACGAGGGCTTCAGCTCGCATGAGAACGCGGTCTCGGAAATCCGCGACCGCTATCTCGCCGGCTGAGCGGAAGCGATCGCGATGAAGGCCGCACGACTGTATGGACCTACTGACCTGCGTGTCGAGGACATCGCCCCGCCAGGCGCGCCGGGTGCGGGCTGGGTGAAGCTCAGGGTCGACGCCGCCGGCATTTGCGGTTCGGACCTGCACAATTTCCGCACGGGACAGTGGATAAGCCGGTCGCCTTCGACGGCCGGCCATGAGCTGACCGGCACGGTGACTGCCATCGGCGCGGGCGTGGACGCCTTCGCCATCGGTGACAGGGTGGTCGCTGATTCCCGGTTCTGGTGCGGAGACTGCGCGCAATGTCATGGCGGCAGGCGGCATCTCTGCGCGTCACTGGGCTTCGTCGGAGAGGTCTGCGACGGCGGGTTTGCCGAACAGGCGGTGCTGCCCGCACGGCTCTTGCATATCATTGATGCCGGGCTCGACGAGCGGGTCGCGGCGATGGCCGAGCCGCTGGCGGTGGCGCTGCACGCGGTGCGGCGCCTGCCGAAAACGGCCGGCTCGGTGCTGGTCGTCGGCTGCGGGCCGATCGGCGGTCTTGCCGCGCTATTGCTGTCGCGAACCTTCGCCGGCACCGTGCTCGTCGCCGACCGCAACCAAGCTCGCAGCGCCCGCGTGTCGCAGGTGACGGGTGCCAGGATCGTCGATCTGAACCGAGATGCCGTTGCCGCCGCAACCGCCAATGCCCCGCTGCTCGCGGCCATTGAGGCGACCGGCAGCGTCGCGGCGCTCAACCAATTGCTTGGCGTTGTCGATCCCGGCGGCACGATCGCCATGGTGGGCATCTTCCATGGCCGCCTCGACATTGATCCCAATACGCTGGTCGAACGCGAAATCGGCTTGCTGGGATGCCACGCCTTTGCCGATGAGCTGCCCGAGGCGGTGCGGATGCTAGGTGAACTCAGCGAACCGCTGTTGGCGCTGATCGACCAGGAGATCGGCCTGGATGACATTCCGGCTGCCTATGAGCGGCTGTTGGCGGGAC
>NZ_RZTT01000545.1 GCF_003996995.1 Mesorhizobium sp. M7A.T.Ca.US.000.02.2.1
GTCGACGCGCGCTATGGGATCGGCAATGGCCGCGTCATTCCGGGGGGGCCGCTCAGGGCCAAAATCGTCGACCAGTTGGTCTTCACCAGCGGGCTGTTGAAAATGGGCGAGGGCACTGCCGCTGACAGCGTGGTCCGCCAGGCCGCACGCGCCGGCCGGCCGATCTTCGAGGCCCATACAGAGCCAAGCGGCAAGGCAGGGCTTGCCGGCAAGCGGTTCCTCGCCTTCGCCGGTATCGGCCATCCCGAGAAATTCTTCGACACGGTGCGCGAAGCCGGCGGCGAACTGGCGTTGACGCGGCCGTTTCCGGACCACCATTTCTTTGCCGAGGACGAACTTGCCGAGTTGGCGGCGACCGCACGCACTGAGGGGCTGGTGCTCATCACCACCGCCAAGGACGCCGCCCGACTGCGCCACGGCGCCTCACAGGACTTTCTCGACCGGCTCGAGGTGCTGGAGATCGACACTGTCTTCGAACTCGATCACGTTCCCGAGCGCATCATCGACGAGACGCTCGATGCCTGGCGCCAGCGCAAGCTGAAGGGTTAACCGCGTTTACGCAGCTCCGGATGCATCTCGATTTCGCGGCGCAGCGAGGCGGTGGCGCTGATGTAGGGCTCCTGCCTGGCGACGCTCCAGTATTTCAACTCGTCGAGCGGAATGCTTTCGCCTGTCACCGCGCAACGCACGAACGCGCCGGGACTGGTAACCTGGAAGTCGCCATCCAGATAGCGGATGCGGGCTTCCTTGCCGCCGGGGCCTTCGAAACGGTTCATCATGCGGGGACGCCAGGGTTCATGAGGATTTCATCGCCATAAATTCCCGGCGAGGTCAAGCATGCGACAAGCCTGAGACAATGCTGAACGCTTATTGTGAGGCGGAAAAATGGTGTTGGTGGGCCGCAATGGACATTTCCTCCACTCGTCTTCCCGCCTTGCTCAGGGAAGTGATGACGCCGCAGGCCGTGCCCTCGGGGCAGGCTGATCCAGTCATGACGGCACTGGTCAAGGCGCTGGTCCAACCGCCGGCGCCGTCTCTGCTCGCACAACAGACAGCGCCAGCGCTGTTGACTTTGCCGGCCGCGCCAATGGCCGTCAAATCGCAGCAGATCGCATCGGCTGGCATCGTCGATGCCTATCTTGCCCAACTTGAGACGGGCGAAGAGGCGACGTTGGCAACGATCGCGGCGAGAAAGGCAAAACCCGAAGCCGAAACGCCGCGAGCCTTCTTGCCGCCTTCGACAACGGCCAATGATAATGCTCCTGCCAGGGTTGCGGGGCTGTCATTGCTGTCGCTTATCCCGCCGCAGGCTCCAGTCCCGCGCAACGCTGCCGCTTTGGGTGCATTGGCGGGCAGGCACAGGCCGGCCAATCAATCCCATGGTGCGGCGCCGAACCCTGAGCACTTGCTGGTGAAGGTCGGCTTTGTTTCGATAGTGGCCGGTTTGCTGGGAACCGTAATCCTTGGGTTCGTTCTGTTGTTGCTTCGCTGAGCTTCGAATCGGCTGGTTCTCGATATATGCCCGGCGGAAGGCCTACCGCTCGGCTTCGATGAACGCCTCGATCTTTTCCGGCGCCAGCCCGGCCTCCGCCGCGATGCGGCGGGCGAGGTCGGCGGCTGCGGTACGCGGCCGCCCGATCGGCCGGTCGAGCCAGTAGGACACCGGATTGAGCGCGGTGCGCTCATCGACGGGCGTGATGCGGCCCGATTGCAATTGATGCCCGGTCAGGGGTGGGCGTGCCAGCGCGATGCCGAGCCCATAGGCGGCGGCGTCGAGCACCAGATTGTAGTCCTCGAAGCGACGGTCCTGCGGGCGCGGGCGATAATCCATGCCTTGCGCGGCAAACCAGGCGCGCCAGGCAGACGCGTCGGAATCGTTGATCAGCGGATATTTGAGCAGCCGGGCAGGGTCGCCGCGGCCGATCTCACGGGCAAGTTCGGGTGACGCGACGGGGAAGACATGTTCCTCGAAAAGCTGCACCGAGACGCGGCCCGGAATGCCGCCGCGTCCACAGCGGATGGAGAGATCGATGCCCTCATCGGCAAGATCGGCCTGGCGGATGTCGACATCGAGCACGATGCGCAGCTTCGAGGGATTGTTCTCCAGAGCCGCCATGCGCGGCATCAGCCACAGCCCGCTGACCGAGGGGATCGAGGTCAGCCGCACCACCGCCGTGCCACGCGGCTCGACCCAGCGGTCGGAATGGGTCGATATCAGCGCAAAGGCTTCCGCCGTGCGCAGATGCAGCCGGTTGCCCTCGATCGTCAACGAGACGCCGCGCGCCCCACGGTCGAAGACTTTCAATCCCAGCCAGTCCTCGAGCTTGGCGATCTGCCGGCTGACGGCGCCATGAGTGATGTTGAGCTTTTCGGCGGCCGCCGAAAAGCTGCCTGTCCGCGCCGCCGCATCGAAGGCGCGCAGCGTCTCGAGCGGTACCATTGTGTCCGAGCTGTGATCCATAGTCACAGGTGATCCTCGATTTGGTCGTTTGTCAACTGGCCTGAAATGGCGTTTTCTGCCTTTCAGGACCGAAGAATGCGAGGGCAGTGAGATGAACGCAATGACGGGCACGTTGAATTCGACACAGCGGATGGACACCACGGCAGCCATTGCTGTCGCGCTGACGGTGGTTGGTTGGGCCTCCGCCTTTCCGGCGATCCGCGCCGGTCTCGCTGCCTTCGGACCGCTGGAACTCGGCGCGTTGCGCTTTGCCATCGCCGCGGTGCCGGCGGCGATCTTCCTGGCCATCAAGCGCCCGGCGCTGCCAAGGCTCGACGAAGTGTGGCGCCTGGTCTTTGGCGGCGCCATCTTCGTCGCGCTCTACACCGTCATGCTCAATTTCGGCGAACTGACCGTCTCTGCCGGTGCCGCCGGCTTCATCATCAATGTCAGCCCGATCTTCACCGCCATCATGGCGATGGTCCTGCTGGGCGAGCGCTTTTCGGGCATGGCCTGGGCCGGTACGGTGATTTCCTTCGCCGGCATTGGCGTCATCGCCATGGCCGACGGGAATGGACTGTCTTTTAACACCGGTGCTCTTCTGGTGCTTGGTTCGGCCTTGTGCTCGGCCGTCAACACCATCGTCCAGAAGCCGCTGTTTGCCCGCCATCATCCGTTGACCATCTCCGCTTCGAACATGGTGCTCGGCGCACTATGCCTGGCGCCCTTCCTGCCGTCGGCCTTTTCGCAGGCGGCGGTTGCCGACACAGCAGGCCTCGGCGCCGTCATCTTTCTTGGCATCGTGCCCAGCCTGATCGCCTATGCCGCCTGGGCGACCGCACTGTCG
>NZ_RZTT01000546.1 GCF_003996995.1 Mesorhizobium sp. M7A.T.Ca.US.000.02.2.1
GCCGTCGATGCCGTCGAGGAAGGCGGCAAGCAGCACCATCACCACCGCCGGCTCGAAGCGGCCTTCGAAGCCGAAGCGGATGCCGGACAGGCCGGCGCAGATGGCGAGCACGGTGACCAGATTGGGCAGCACCATGCGCATCGGGATTTCGCGGATGCGCGGACCGCCGCTGGCATGGGCCTCGAACTTTTTGTATTGCGTGCCCACCGGTCAGGAAACCCGAACAAGAGGCGTGCCGGCAACACCGCCGAATTCGGCCAGCACGGTTTCGCCGCCAACCGCCGTCTGGCCGACGGCAACGCGCGGCGTGGCGGTCAGGGGCAGGAACACATCGACACGCGAGCCGAAGCGGATCAGGCCGAAACGCTCGCCAGTGCCGATTGAGCCGCCGGCCTCGGCCCAGCAGACGATGCGGCGCGCCACCAGGCCGGCGATCTGGACGGCCGCGACCGTACCGTTGGGGCTCTCGATGACCAGGCCGTTGCGCTCGTTCTCGGTGCTGGCCTTGTCGAGTTCGGCATTGAGGAATTTGCCCGGCCGGTGCTCGATTTTCGCAATACGGCCGCGCACCGGGGCGCGGTTCACGTGGCAGGAGAAGACGTTCATGAACACCGAAATGCGGGTCATCTCTGCATTGCCGAGGCCGAGTTCGCGCGGCGGCACGGCGGGTCCTACCGCCGAGATGATGCCGTCGGCGGGGCTGACCACCAGGCGGTCATCGACCGGCGTGACGCGCTCGGGATCGCGGAAGAAATAAACGCACCAGGCCGTCAGGATCAGACCGATCCAGAACAGGATCGAGGAGAAATAGCCGAGGAAAAGCGTCGCCGCGCCAAAGGCCGCGATGAAGGGATAGCCTTCGCGATGGATCGGTACGAACGCGTTCTTGACCGTATCGACAAGGCTCATCGGGTGTAAACGGGCTCCGTTTCAGGTGGGGCCTCAATAGCCGAAAGCCCCCCTCGCCGCAACGCAACAATAGGGAATGCCGTATTGGGTGCGCTGGCAGGGGTCGCGATCCGCTTGCCCGGTCAGTGTCGTTGTCGGCAGAATTCGGGACACCGACGGTTCAAGGCGCGGGAAAAGGTTGCCCGTCCATGATCCCAAATCCCAAGACGTTCTGAAGCCCGTACCGGCCAGGTGCTCAAAGTCGAAGCGCCGGCACCTGGCATCGGTTGGCCGTAACGGCTTTTCTACAGCCCAGGTACTCTCTGATAGTTGGCGATGTCGGCGCGCACGCCGAGCCGGGCGATCATCTCGTGCGGGTTGAAAGCGATGCGCTCGTGCGCGGCCTTGACGATCGGCACGACGTTGTCGATGGCTGCCTGGCTTTCCCATTCGACGATGGTGACGAGGTTGAATTCGCCCGGCCCGGAGAATTGCTCGAGCAGGAAGTCCTGGACGAAGCCCTGTTGCAGGCGCAGCAATTCATGCGTTGTCCTGACCTTGGCGAATATCTCCTCGCGGGCGGCGGCAGGCACAACGAATTTGTCCACCCTGAACACGCTGCGGCCGTCAACGCTCTGATTTGTCTTGCTCATTCCGATTTCTCCGTTCCTGGATCATGGTGTTTTTTGGGCTCCAGGAACGGCCTACAATCTCAACTTATGTTGAGGTCAAGCGCAAAAATCAGGTCATGCGCCGAACTTTCAATTCACCTCCGACGTTCGCCGACGAACGACAACGCCAAGCTCGTCGCCCTCGCGGGCGATGCGTAGGCGCTCCTCGGCCTCGGTCGCCTCGCGCTGGCGGTCCCACATCGAGGCGTAGAGGCCATGCTTGCGCATCAACTCGGCATGGGTGCCGCGCTCGGCGATCTGGCCGTCCTGCAGCACGATGATCTCATCGGCCGTGATCACCGTCGACAGGCGGTGGGCGATGACGATGGTGGTGCGGCCACGGCTGACCAGATCGAGCGCGGCCTGGATCTCCTGCTCGGTGTGGCTGTCGAGCGCCGAGGTCGCTTCGTCGAGCATCAGGATCGGCGGCGCCTTCAGGATGGTGCGGGCGATCGCCACGCGCTGCTTTTCGCCGCCCGAAAGCTTCAGCCCGCGTTCGCCGACCATCGACTTGTAGCCGTCAGGCAATCGCTCGATGAACGGACCGATCTGGGCTAGTTCAGCGGCTTTCTGCATGTCCTCCTCGCTGGCTCCGATGCGGCCGTAGCGGATGTTGTAGGCGATGGTGTCGTTGAACAGCACGGTGTCCTGCGGCACCATGCCGATCGCGCCGCGCAGGCTCTCCTGCGTCACTTCCCTGATATCCTGGCCATCGATCAGCACCTGGCCGCCCTGCACGTCGTAGAAGCGGAACAAAAGCCGCGAGATGGTCGACTTGCCGGCACCCGAAGGCCCGACAATGGCGACGGTCTTGCCGGCCGGCACCGCGAAGCTGATGCCCTTCAGGATCTTGCGGTTCGGGTCATAGGAAAAATGCACGTCGCGGAACTCGACCTTGCCGGCGCTCACGGCGAGCGGCCTGGCATCCGGCTTGTCGACGATCTCCTGCGGCACATCCAGAAGGTCGAACATCTGCTCGATGTCGGTCAGCCCCTGGCGGATTTCGCGGTAGATGAAGCCGATGAAATTGAGCGGCACCGACAGCTGCATCAGCATGGCGTTGATGAAGACGAAGTCACCGACCGTCTGCGTGCCGGCCTGCACTTCAAGCGCCGACATGCACATGACGATGACGGTGCCGAGGCCGAAGATGATGCCCTGGCCGAAATTCAGCCAGCCGAGCGAGGTCCAGATGCGCGTCGCGGCGACCTCGTAGCGTGCCATGGAGCGGTCGAAGCGCTCGGCTTCCATGCTTTCGTTGTTGAAATATTTGACCGTCTCGTAATTGAGCAGCGAGTCGATCGCCTTGGTGTTGGCGTCGGTGTCGCTGTCGTTCATGTCGCGGCGGATCGAGATGCGCCAGTCGCTGGCGCGCACCGTGAACCAGACATAGACCCAGACGGTGACCGCGACGACGACCACATATTTCCAGCCATAGGTGTAGGCGAAGATGCCTGTGGTCAGCGCGAATTCGAGGATGGTCGGCGCCGTGTTGAGCATGATGAAGCGCACGATCGTCTCGATGCCCTTGGTGCCGCGCTCGATGATGCGCGACAGGCCGCCGGTGCGACGCTCCAAGTGGAAGCGCAGCGATAGTTGGTGCATGTGAACGAAGGTGCGGAAGGCGAGCTGGCGCACCGCGTATTGGCCGACGCGTGCAAACAGCGCGTCGCGCAGCTGATTGAAGCCAAGCTGCACCAGGCGCACGACATTGTAGGCGAC
>NZ_RZTT01000547.1 GCF_003996995.1 Mesorhizobium sp. M7A.T.Ca.US.000.02.2.1
CCGCGGCCTGCGCCGAATTCGAGCCGTTATAGTTGCGGATCGTCTCGATGATGCGGTCCTGGTCGGCTTCGCTGAGATAAGGGTGCATGGGCAGGCACAGGATCCGCTTCGGCAAGTCTTCTGATACGGCAAGGCCGGTCGGCGTGCGTGGGTAGTCGCGATAAGCGACCTGGGCATGCAGCGGCTTCACGTAGTAGATGACAGACGGAATACCCTTTTCGCCGAGATGCGCCCTCAGCCCGTCGCGCTTGGGCGTCTCGATCGCGTATTGCGCCCAGGCCGAACGGCTGCCGTCCAGATTGCGCGCCGCAGTGACGATATCGCCAAGCCCTTCGGCATAGCGCTTTGCCACCACCTGCCGGGCGACCATCTCGTCTTCGAGGATTGCCAGCTTCTCGATCAGGATCGCCGCCTGGATCGTGTCGAGTCGCGAATTGATGCCGACGCGGACATTGTCGTACTGCGTCTCGCCCTTGCCATGGAAGGCGAAGGAGCGAAGCTGCTCAGCCAGCGCATCGTCATTGGTGAACATCGCGCCGCCGTCGCCGTAGCAGCCAAGCGGCTTGGCCGGATAGAAGCTGGTCGATCCGACATGGCCGAAAGCACCGCACATCTTGCCGTCGAGCGAACCGCCCACCGACTGGGCGGCATCCTCGATCACCATCAGCCCTTCGCGGTTGGCGATCGCCATGATCGCCTCGTAATCGGCGGCTAGGCCAAACAGATCGACAGGAATGATAGCCTTCGGCTTCAGCCTTCCTTCCTTCTTGATCATGGCGATGGCCGCTTCGAGGCTGGCAATGTCGATGTTGTAGCTATGCGGGTCGACATCGACGAACACCGGCTCGGCCTTGGCCAGTGCCACCACTTCGGCGGTGGCGGCGAAAGTGAAGCTCGGAACGAACACCGCGTCACCCGGGCCGATGCCGGCCGCAAACAGTGGCAACATCAGCGCGTCGGTGCCGTTGGCGCAGGCCACGACATGCTTGGTGCCGATATAGGCGGCAAGCTTATTCTCGAATTCGGTGACTTGCGGGCCAAGAATATAACGGCCTTCGTCGACGACACGGTCGATCGCGGCCTTCAGTCGGTCGCGGATTCGTTCGCGCTGCGCGCCAAGATCGATGAACTGCATGTCGGCCTCAAAACAGGTTAGCCAGATAATCGGCCGCTGGTACCAGAGTTGCGCTTGCCGAGAAAGCCGGGCAGGCGGGGCCCTAAATTGCCCAAGTGTCGCAGTCCGTTACCAGTATTTCCCGGCGAATGTCAGTCAGATGCCGGAAATCCGGGCTTCGTCGGGCACCATCCCGCCCTTATAGCCCTGTAAAGAGCCCCTGCGAAACATAAAGTGATCGATTGGGCTCAACTTATGTTGAGCGTTGCTCAGGCGATTTCATGTCGCCAGGGTGGATTGGCGCCGGCCCGCGACACGGTCACTGCCGCCGCCTTCGCGCCGAGCGCCAGCGCCTTGTGGATGGCGCCTTTCGACAAGCGGGAAATCGCCGCCTTGGTCAGCAGGCCCTGCTCATGCAAGGAGGCGAGGATGCCGGCGTTGAAGGTATCGCCGGCGCCGACCGTGTCGACCACCTCGACCTTTTCCGGCATGACGGTGACGGCATGTTCCCTGGTATAGCCGACGGCGCCTTCGCTGCCATGGGTGACGACGATCAGCTTCGGGCCTCGATCCAGCCAGTTGCGGATGACATCCTCGTGCGAGCCGGCTTCGCCGAACCAGTTCAGGTCTTCGTCCGACAATTTCACGATATCGGCCATCGCCATCATCGCGCGAATGCGCCTGAGGTGCTTGGCCTTGTCCGGTATGAAGTTCGGCCGGATGTTGGGATCGAGCATCATCACTCGACTTTCATGCTCGCGCCGCATGAACTCCTCATAGGCACTGCCGGCGGGCTCCGAAATCAGGCTGATGGCACCGAACAGCATGGCTTCGATCTCGCTGCCAAGCTGCGGCAGGTCGTCGACGGTCAGCATGCGGCCGGCGGTGTTCTCGTCATAGAAAGTGTAGGTCGCCTGGCCGTTGGTGAGCTTGACGAAGGCCAGCGTCGTTGGCCGTGGTGAGGTGTGCGCATAGGTGGAGCTGACCTTGCTTGCCCCCAGCGCATCCCGGAACTGGCCGCCGAACAGATCCGACGACAGGCCCGAAAAGAAACCTGCCGGCGCGCCGAGCCGGCCAAGCGCGATCGCCGTGTTGAACACCGCGCCGCCGACATAAGGCGCAAAGGCCGGCTCACCCGCTGTCGTCGTGCGCGGCAGCATGTCGATCAGGGCTTCGCCGCAGCAGAGGATCATGGCTTCCTGGTCTCCGGCGGATGGATCACGCCCTTGCGTATGATGATGTTGGCGTAGAGCCGCGGCTCGCTGGTCGCGACGATGGCATGCGCCGATTTGACCCGTGCATAGAAGTCGGCGCCGGCCAGCGCAACCACCTTGCGGCCTGGCGCCCGTTTGGCGCAGATCGCCTCGATCTCATGATGGACGGGATCGGCAAGCGAGGGATCGCCCTTGACCGAGGCGCGAAACAGCGCCTCCGGCACGGCGTCATCGACAGGCAGGACACTCAATATCGCGTCGAGTACGGGGATAAGAGGGTGACCATCGGCGCGCACCAGCCGGGTTGCCTGCTGTTCCGCCGGATAGTTTCCGTCGACAAGGGCGATTTCGTCGCCATGCCCCATGCCGCGCAGGATCGCCAGAAGCTCCGGACCGAGCAGCGCCGGAATTCCGATCAGCATCACGCGCTCCTGGAAATCGTCGTCGAGCCGATCAGGAAGCGTTCGGAAAGTGGCAGGCTGGCGCCGCCGAGCGCCCGGGCATGGATGCCGACGGTTCCCTCGCGAATGGCGGGCAGCTTCAAGCCTTCGCCGTCGATCGTGGCGATCGCCGCGACGATGGCACCGACCAGTCGGCGGCGCACCGCCTTCGGCATCCAGCCGTCGATCACCGCCGCTTCGAAATCGATGATCGAGGACGCGGCGACGATGGCGTAGGCGAGGGCCCTTGAGGCGCTGGCGATCCAGTCGTCGAGCTCGGGTCCGATCTCGCCCCAGTCTTCCGGCGAGGTCCACAGATGCGAGGCCTCGACGCCGCGCGCATTGAGCGCCTTTTCGAGCATGGCGATGGAAGCGACATCGATTAGTTGGGTCGGCTTGCCGTCCGGCCCGGGCACCGGCATGGAGCCCAGCGCTCCGGCATTGCCGGTCGGGCCGCCAAAAAGCCGGCCGTTCAGCACGATGCCGCCACCGGCAAAGGCGCCGATATAGAAA
>NZ_RZTT01000548.1 GCF_003996995.1 Mesorhizobium sp. M7A.T.Ca.US.000.02.2.1
CGGTCTTCTCGCGCCCGAAAATCTCTTCGCTCCACGCCAGGATGCGGCCAACCACCTCGGTGGCGAAGCCCGCCCCGTGCACGGCCGGAACCAGCGCCCACCCGGCCTCGGGAATGCCTTCGATCGATGGTTCCATATCGCGCTTCAGGTCGTGAAACCCGGCCTCGCCGATGAAGCGTCCGGTCGCCTTCTCCTCGATCGCCCAGAAGCCATAGCCGAGCAGCGACCACAGGCCGGCGTGACGCAGGAAGCGCATCCAGCTTTCTTCGCGCGTGCGCGGTTTGCCGCCGATGAAGCGGGTGACGATGGGATCCGTCCACATCGCGGCATAGGTGTCGAAATCGTCCAGCCGGTGTGCCCGCAGGATGGTTCGCTTCGTTTCGATGACAGGAGCGCTGGTCGCTTGTGGATTGTTCATGGGATCTGCCTCGCACGGATCGTCAGCGCTTAGCAAATCGCCGGTGCTGCGCAAGGGCCAGGGCAACACGGCCCATCATCCAGCCGCCGCTATGGGAATTTTGCGCGACGGTGCTATTTTCACGGCAGGCTGATTCAACACCTGCCAGCGCGACCCTTTTTCAGGCGCTGGGCGGTGCCGTCAAACCCCGGGGAAAGAGCATGGACACCACCGATCTTGTGCTTGCGATCTTCCATCATCTGCTGGTGTTTTCGTTGGCGGGAATCATCGGCGCCGAATTCGTCCTGATCCGCGGCGATCTGGGCACTGCGACGCTCAAGAGGCTCGCCGGCATCGACCGCCATTACGGCATCATTGCCACGCTGATCATCGTCGTCGGCATCGGCCGCGTCTTCTATGGCCTCAAGGGCTGGGAATTCTACGTCCACAATTGGGTGTTCTGGGCCAAGATAGCGGCGTTCGTCATGGTCGGCCTGCTGTCGATCATCCCGACCGTCCGCTTCATATCCTGGAGCAGGCAGGCGAGCGGCAATGCCTCGTTCCAGGTGCCGACGGCCGAGCTTGCGTCCGTGAAGACCTATATCCGCGCCGAAGCTTTCATCTTCCTGCTCATCCCGGTCTTCGCCGCGGCGATGGCGCGTGGCTACGGCTATTAGGATGGCGCCCATCAGCAGTTTGCCGTTTGAGACGGTTGCAATCTGTTAATTTGCGCTAGTTGTTGCTCCATCTGCAGGGTGTTGAGAGGACCCCGCGCAGCGGTTGGAGATTTACGTATTGGGAGGAGATCACGATGAGAAGATTTGTCGCCACTCTGGCTGCTGCTGCGGCCGTCGCGCTTTATGGGTTCACTGCCGGCGCGCAGACCTATCCTGAACGCACCATCACCGTTGTGGTGCCGTTTGCAGCCGGCGGCCCGACCGACACGGTCACGCGCCTCGTCGCCGAAGCGATGTCGAAGGATCTCGGCCAGCAGGTCATCGTCGAAAATGTCGGCGGCGCCGGCGGCACGCTGGGTGCCGGTCGCGTCGCCAACGCCGAGCCGGACGGTTATACGCTGCTGCTCCATCATATAGGCATGGCGACAAGTGCGACGCTGTACAGAAAGCTCGCCTACGACACGCTGAACGCCTTCGAATATGTCGGCCTCGTCACCGAAGTGCCGATGACCATCGTCGGCCGCAAGGACCTGGAGCCCACCGACCTCAAGGGGTTGGTGGAGTACGCCAAGGCCAACAAGGATTCCATTACCGTCGCAAATGCCGGCATCGGTGCGGCCTCGCATCTGTGCGGCATGCTGTTCATGAGCGCCATCAAGACGCCGCTGGTCACCGTGCCCTACAAGGGCACCGGCCCGGCCATGACCGATCTTCTCGGCGGCCAGGTCGACATCATGTGCGACCAGACGACCAACACCACCAAGCAGATCCAGGGCGGCACCATCAAGGCCTATGCCGTCACCTCGCCGGAACGCCTCGATGTGCTGAAGGACGTGCCGACGACGGTGGAAGGCGGCCTTCCCGATGTGCAGGTCGGCATCTGGCATGGTCTCTATGCACCCAAGGGCACGCCGGCCGAGATCACCGAACGCCTGTCGAAATCGCTGCAGGTCGCGCTGAAGGACGAGAACGTCGCCGCCCGCTTCGCCGAACTGGGCACCAAGCCGTCGCTCGAGGCCGATGCCACGCCCGCCGCACTGAAGGCCAAGCTGGAAAGCGAGATCGCGCGCTGGAAGCCGATCATCGAAGCCGCCGGCCAGTACGCCGACTGAGATTTGAATAGGGGCGCCACCAGCGCCCCTATTCCGCTCGGCATCCGCTACCCACTGCGGGCTTGGAGAACCACCATGAAACCTTTCGCGATCGACAGGGCCAACGGCCTGTGCGCCGCCCTGTTCATCGGTTTTGGCGCATGGTTCGCGCTGCAATCGCTCGGTCTCGAAATCGGCACCGCCTTGCGCATGGGGCCAGGCTATTTTCCGCTGGTCCTGGCGATCGTGCTGATCCTGCTTGGCGCGGTCATTCTCGTCCAGGCCGTACGCGTCGAGGGCGAAGCGATCGGGCACATTGCGTGGCGCGGCATGCTGCTCATCCTGCCTGCTCCGATCTTCTTTGGCCTGACAGTGCGCGGCCTCGGATTCATCCCGTCGATCTTCCTGACGGCGCTGATCGCGTCGTTTGCCAGCCGCCGCATGAAGCCATTGACCGCGCTCGTGCTGTCGGCCGGCCTGACGTTGTTTGCCTTCCTCGTCTTCAGCTACGCGCTCGGCCTGCCGTTCCGCCGCTTCGGCCCGTGGCTGGCCCCAGGGTCGGCATCGTGAGGCGATGATCATGGATCTCCTCGACAACCTCGGGCTCGGCTTTTCGACGGCGACGTCGTTGACCAACCTCGGTTTCTGCCTGATCGGCGTCCTTCTCGGCACGCTGATCGGCGTCCTGCCCGGCATCGGCGCCACCGCGACCATCGCCATGCTTCTGCCCATCACCTTCCAGATCGGCGACCCGGTCTCCTCCCTCATCATGCTCGCCGGCATCTATTACGGTGCGCAATATGGCGGCTCGACCACGGCCATTCTCATCAACATGCCGGGCGAATCCTCGTCCGCCGTCACCGCGATCGACGGCTACCAGATTGCCAGGAACGGCCGCGCCGGAGCGGCCCTCGCGATCGCGGCCATCGGCTCGTTCTTTGCCGGCACGGTGTCGACGTTCCTCGTCGCCATCTTTGCCCCGCCGCTGACGGCGATCGCGCTGAAATTCGGCTCGGCCGAGTATTTTTCGCTGATGATCGTCGGCTTGGTTTCGTCCGTCGCGCTCGCCCACGGCTCTATCGTCAAGGCGCTGGCCATGGTCGTGCTCGGCCTGC
>NZ_RZTT01000549.1 GCF_003996995.1 Mesorhizobium sp. M7A.T.Ca.US.000.02.2.1
GACCGCGAGCGGGTGAGAAGCATAACACAGATGGGGCGGCATTGGTTGCGGTCAACGGCAAAAAGGCGGAGCAGCGCTGCTCCGCCCTCTTAACACTACCCCGAAACAGGACCGGACATCGTCTCATCCTGCTCTGGCGGGCAAGCCATCATTTTGCGGCCTTGACGGCCTCGGCGACCTTGTTCTTGCCCTTCATATCCCATGAGACACGGACTTTTTCACCGACCTGCAGGCCAGGATCCTTGAAGGTCTTGGAGAGCGTAAAAGACGATCCATCGTCGAGGACCAGACTCATGGCCGTTGCGTCAAAGGTCTTGATCGTTCCGGTGGTGTGCTTGACGGCGGCGAATGCCACCGAACCGGAAGCGAGAAGGGCAGCGGCGGCCGCCGAAACAATGATCTTGCGCATTGCGAAGTACTCCTGGAAGTGGGGCATCCCTCTCAATGAGGTGCCCCGCGTCGTCTGGGCCGTCCGGTCGCGTCGGGTCGCGGCTCGCTTTGTCTGACGCAATTCCGGTCGGAAAGCCGTTTCGCACTTTCCTGGAATTGCGCGCAGGCGAACCGCCGGCGCTTCCCGACCCGGCCCCACAAATAGGCCAGTCTTTTCAACGGCCTATTAGACGAAAAAGAAATTTTGCGCCGCACCGTGTGCCACATTCCATGCCCATTTCGAGCGAATGGGACATCAATGCGACTCACGCCGCGCTCACCATTTTGTTACGGCCAGCGAACCTCGGGCGGCAGGCTGGAGAGAATGGACGCGACATTGCCGCCGGTCTTCAGTCCGAAGATGGTGCCGCGATCGTGAAGGAGATTGAATTCGACATAGCGGCCGCGGCGGATGAGCTGTTCGTCACGGTCGCCATCGGTCCAGTTCTCGTTGAAGTTGGCGCGCACGAGGTGACCGTAGACGACGAGAAAGGAGCGGCCGACATCCTGGACGAAGTTGAAATCGGCATTCCAGCCGCCTTTGTCCTCGCCCGAATGCAGCCAGTCGAAAAAGATGCCGCCGGTGCCGCGCGGCTCGTTGCGGTGCGACAGATAGAAGTACTCGTCGCACCAGGCCTTGAATTTCGGGTAATCGGCGACCGCGGCATTCTTCTCGCAAGCGAATTGCATGGCGCGGTGGAAGGCGAGGGTATCAGGGTCGTCCTGGGTGCGGCGGCGATCGAGCACCGGTGTCAGATCGGCGCCGCCGCCGAACCATTGGCTGGAAGTGACCACCATGCGCGTGTTCATGTGCACGGCCGGAACGTTGGGATTCCACGGGTGCGCGATCAGCGAAATGCCGGATGCCCAGAAGCGTGGGTCTTCCTCGGCACCGGGCATCTGCTTCCTGAATTCGGGCGAGAACTCGCCATGGACGGTCGAAGTGTGGACGCCGACCTTTTCGAAGACGCGGCCGTGCATCATCGACATGGTGCCGCCGCCGCCGCGCCCCTCGTCACGTTCCCATGGCGTCTTCTCGAAGCGGCCGGGCGACCACGAGGCCAGCGGCCCGCCAAGGTCCTGCTCGATCTGCTCGAAGGTGGCGCAGATGCGTTCGCGCAGGGCCTCGAACCACAGCCGTGCCTTCATCTTCTTTTGTTCGATGTCGGCGGGCAGGCCTGCCGGTATTTCTGGTCGTTCCAAGTGCCGTCTCCGGTTGGGGCGGCGAGTCCCACAAATGACTCGTCTTTTGCCGGCGCGATCCCTAATCTCTTAAGGGCAAGGGTCAAGTCACTTTGGTTTTGCGCATGATCCTTTCCGAAACTCGATACCGATTTCGGGTCATGCGCCAGGTGCAAGGAGTTGTTTCGTGCGCACCCCGGCAAGACCGCCGCTGGATGGCCTGAAGAGAAGGCTCGACCAAAGCCGTGCCGAGCGCGTGCGTATGCCGCGTGACGGTTTCCTGCGCGAGACCTTCGTGCTGCCGCGCTCCGATGCGCGGCTCAAGGCCAAGGAATGGTTCGAGCGCTTTCCCAAGCAGGCCTACTGGACCGAGATCGAAAGCTGGTTCGAGCGGCCGGGCGACCTCATCGAGTTCACCATCAGGCGGTTGCCAGCGGCTGACTAGGATGTCCTCGAGAGAGGCGGAGCAACCAGCCTTCTTGCCCCTGTCCCCTCGCGCGCCAGCCGGTCGCCCTTGTTGCGCAGCGGGCATTTGTCGATTGACATGCAGCCGCAGCCGATGCAGTCGGTCAGCCCGTCGCGCAGTTTCTTCAACTGGGCGATCTTGTGATCGAGCCCGTCGCGCCAGGCGGTCGACAAAACGTTCCAGTCGTCGCGCGTCGGCGTGCGGCCTTCGGGCAGTGATTCAAGTGCGGCACCGATTTCGGCCAGCGAGATGCCGACCTCCTGTGCAACCTTGATGATCGCCACGCGCCGCAGCACATCGCGGCCGTAGCGGCGCTGGTTTCCCGCCGTACGGTGGCTGCGGATCAGGCCGCGGGCCTCATAGAAATGCAATGCCGACACCGCCACACCGCTGCGCATGGCGACCTGGCCGACCGTTAATTCCGTTATAGGCGCCATGTCTGATTTTCCGCCCCAATTTTTCCGCTTGACCTCAAGTTAAGTTGAGCTTGTAGCGAAGAAACCCTGGATGTGCAAACGAAGGAGAAGGCGATGTGCGCCTGGGTCAAGATGACGGGAGATGGAGTGCCGTTATCCGAGTTGCCGGACGGCTTCGCCCGCCACCATGGCGACGGAGAGCGCGACGTTGATGCTGCGCGCCGTACCCTGCATCGGGATGGTCAGCCGCGTATCAGCCGCCTGATGGACAGGATCCGGCACGCCTGCGGATTCCCGGCCAAACAGGAGTATGTCGCCTTCGGCGAAGATGAAGCTGGTGTAGGCCGTCGTGGCTTTGGTCGACAGCAGCACCAGCCGGCGCGAACCAGCCTTGCGCCATTCCTCGAAGGCGTGCCAGTCGACATGCCGGGTCAGGGCAGCCATTTCGAGGTAGTCCATGCCGGCGCGCTTGAGCGCTTTGTCGGAGAGCGGAAATCCGGCCGGTTCGATGATGTCGACGCCAAGTCCGAGGCACGCGGCGAAGCGCAGGATTGTTCCGGTGTTGCCGGCAATGTCAGGCTGGTAGAGCGCGATGCGGAGACGACAGTTCATTTCCGCGTCCTTCTAATAAGTGGCGGATCGGCCACAGCGGCCTGGCGGTTTTGGAAATTGCTGGACCTGCGGGTGGCCATTTTCTGCGAAGTCGGGTATACAACCAGCATTGTCAACCCGAACCGATGGAGGGGTAATTCATGATGAACATGCACATCCAGCGCCCCTCTCGTG
>NZ_RZTT01000054.1 GCF_003996995.1 Mesorhizobium sp. M7A.T.Ca.US.000.02.2.1
GTTGTGATCCGGTCCGCGCTTCAGATCGTCTTCGCGCGAATAGTCGCCGTGGCGCCGCCTGAAGGACGATTAGGGCGCCGTCCCATCTCCATCCCGCAGCCCGGAAGCAAGGCGGCAAACCTTGTCTTGTCATCCCCGCCATGGTAGCGAACGCCCGATTTCAATTCGGTCAGCGACGCTGCCCAGGCAAGAGGACAAGGCTTATGGCCAGCAAAGATGACGCGCCGGTCGGCGCAGCCAACGGAAACGGCAATGCGGCGCAGCCGTCGCTCAACGTTCTGGCGCAATATGTGAAGGACCTGTCCTTCGAAAGCCCCGGCGCGCCCAATTCGCTGCGCGGCCGCGACAAGGCGCCGGGCATCGCCATCAACGTCAACGTCAACGCCAACCCGCTCTCCGACAAGCAGTTCGACGTCAATCTGACGCTGAACGCCAAGGCGTCCTTCGACCAGGAAGTGCTGTTCAATGTCGAGTTGGTCTATGGCGGCGTGTTCGCCATTGCAGGTTTTCCGCAGGAGCACATGCTGCCGATCCTGTTCATCGAATGCCCGCGCCTTTTGTTCCCGTTCGCCCGCCAGATCATCGCCGAGGCAACCCGCAATGGCGGCTTCCCGCCGCTGATGCTCGACCCCATCGACTTCGCACAGATGTTCCAGCAGAAGCTGGCCGAGGACGAGGCGTCCAAGGTCAAGGTGAGCTGAGCTCGGCTGCCATCGCTGTTGTTTTCTGAGAACCCGGCCTCGCGCCGGGTTTTCTGTTTGAGGTGCTGGAGAGATAGCTGAGGCGCCGGCGCCCTTCGAATGGCCTAGCCGTCCCGTCTTCGTCATCCTAGGGCGAAGCAAGGAGCGAAGCGACGCAGCGCAGACCCTAGGATCCATGCCGTGACGTGTGCCTTAGAATGCAACGGATCAGAATGGCGCTTGCCCCCGCGCCTATGCTCGCTACGCTAAAACGATGACCGGCTATGTCTACATGACTGCGAGCCAGAAGGCCGGCACCATCTATATCGGTGTCACCAACGATCTCGGTCGCCGCATGCCGGAGCACAAATCCGGTGAGGGCTCGCGCTTCACCAGCCGCTACGGTGTTCAGCGGCTGGTCTGGTACGAAGAATTTTTCGATATCACCGATACCATCCAGCGCGAGAAGTCACTGAAGCGCTGGCCGCGCCAATGGAAGATCGAGTTGATCGAAAAAGCCAATCCGGAATGGTTCGAGCTGTTTCGCGGGACGGGGTGGTAGGCGTTCGGTTCCTTGCACCGCCGGAGCACTGCACCACTGTCACGGCATGGATCCTAAGGTCTCCGCTGCGTCGCTTCGCTCCTGCTCCGCCCTAGGATGACGAAGCCGCAAGGGTTTCGGTCAGCAATTGCTCAGCCAGCCGCAACCTTCAGCCAGAGTGCCTTTTCGCCAAGCGTCCCGACCATGCCGGTGTGCGCGGCGCGTTCGGCTTCGGTGACACGCGGCGGCAGGGGTGCCGGGCGCTGGCTGATGATGATTTCGATCTGGCGGACATTCTCGCCTTGCGCCGGCGCGGTGGCGCTGTCGAGGATAAGGGCCGCCTGCTTGCCGCCGATCAGCTCGATATAGACCTCGGCCAGCAGCTCGGAATCGAGCAGGGCGCCGTGCTTGGTGCGCTTGGTGTTGTCGATGCCGTAGCGCCGGCAGAGCGCATCGAGCGAATTCGGACCCATCGGGTGCTTGCGGCGCGCCAGCGCCAGCGTGTCGACGACAAAACCATTGTCTATGACCGGGTGACCAAGCCGGCCGAATTCGACGTTGAGGAAGCCGACATCGAAAGTGGCGTTGTGGGCGACCAGCTTGGCGCCGTCGGTGAAGTCCAGCCACTCCTGCACAATCTCGGCAAAGGTCGGCTTGCCCGCGAGGTCCGCCGCGCTGATGCCGTGCACCGCCTGCGCCTCGGCGTGGATAGCACGGCCTTGCGGGTTGATATAGCGGTGGAAGGTCCTGCCGGTCGGGAAGCGGTTGACCAGCTCGACGCCGCCCAGCTCGATGACGCGGTCGTCGCGCGAATCGAGGCCGGTGGTTTCCGTGTCGAAGATGATCTCACGCATCGAATCAGTCGCTCCGCTCCAAGGGAGCAGATTCATACAACGGAACAAAATGGCAATGAGAAACGGCGTTGCCTAGGACAATCGCCACAGGTTTGCGCTGCCCCTCATCGCCCTGCCGGGCACTTCTCCCCGTATAGTGACGGGGAGAAGGGGCTGGCCGCAACCTCGGCTCCCTTTCCGAAACCTTGGAGATTGGCGAAATCCCTTGCAACAGCGTCCTTCTCCCCATCACTATACGGGGAGAAGATGCCGGCAGGCAGATGAGGGGCGGAGCCGACATCAGCCAGTGTCAGCGGCCTGGTTTGCCGACTCCTATCAGCTGCCTGATGATCGCATTGACCGCCGCGCGCGCGGCGTCCAGCCCCTGGCCGGTGTCGACGATGAAATCGGCCTGACGCCGCTTTTCCGCATCCGGCACCTGCTTGGCCAGGATCGACGCCAGCTTTTCCTCCGTCATGCCAGGCCGCGCCAGCACGCGGGCGCGCTGGGTCTCGGCCGGCGCAGTGACGACAACGACCTTGTCGACGCGGTTGCGGCCGCCGGTTTCGAACAGCAGGGGGATATCGAGGACGGCGGTCGGCGCGCCTGATCCACGATGCCTGGCCAGAAAGGCATCGGCGTCGGCGCGCACCAGCGGATGGATGATCGCCTCGAGCCGCTTCAGCGCGGCGGCGTCACCGAGCACGCGCGCGCCAAGCTTTGCCCGGTCGACCACCCCGGCAGATGTGGTGCCGGGAAAGGCGGCCTCGACCAACGGGGCTGCCTTGCCGGCATAGAGGCGATGCACCGTCTCGTCGGAATCATGGACCGGCACGCCGGCGTCAGCGAACATCCTGGCCGTAGTCGACTTGCCCATGCCGATGGAGCCGGTGAGGCCGAGCACGATCATGGCTTCGGCACCAGATCGGCGACGATTAGCGCCCGGAGTTCGGCCGTCACCCGCGGCCTGACGCCGAACCAGCGCTCGAAGCCGGGCACGGCCTGATGCAGCAGCATGCCAAGGCCGTCGACCGCCTTCAGATTTCGCCCACGGGCGGCCGCGAGCAGCGGCGTCTCCAGCGGCACATAGACGATGTCAGTGACGATGGCATGGTCGGGCAGCCGGGCGGGATCGGCCGACAGGCCTTCATTGCCATGCATGCCGAGCGCGGTGGTGTTGACCAGCAGGCCGGCATCGCCGAGCAGTTCATCCGTCGCCGCCATGCCATGCGCCGAAACGCCGGCGCCGAAACGATCGCGCAATTCCTGCGCCCGGGCCACAGTGCGGTTGACGATGCGGATGTCGGTCACACCGCGCTCCTTCAGCGCATGGATGACGGCGCGCGACGCGCCGCCGGCGCCGAGCACCACCGCCGGACCCTTGCTTGCCCAGCCCGATGCATGATCGTCGAGGTTGGCGGCAAAGCCGTGACCGTCGGTGTTGCCGGCCCACAGGACGCCGTCCTCGAACCACAGCGTGTTGACGGCGCCGATTTCCTGCGCCGCCTCGTCGCGCTGGTCGGCCAATGCGAAAGCGGCTTCCTTGTGCGGGATGGTGATGTTGCCGCCCTGATAACCGTTCGCCTGCAACGTCTTCAAGAACACGGCAAAGTCTTGCGGCGCGACATCGATGGCCTGGTAGCTTCCGTCGATGCCATGTTTGGCCAGCCAGTGGCCATGGATCTTCGGCGAGCGCGAATGCTTGACCGGATGGCCCGACACGAAGGCTTTTTTCGACGCCTCAGCCATCGATCGCTCCCAGCGTGCGCAGTTCGGCGAGCAGCGGCAGAAGCGGCAAGCCGACAATGGTGAAATGATCGCCTTCGATTTTCTCGAACAATTGAATGCCTTCGCCTTCGATCTGATAAGCGCCGACGCTCCCCAGCGCCTTGGCGCCGACGCGGGCGAGGTGGCGGCCGATGAAGGCTGGGTCGAGCTTGCGCATGGTCATCGAGGCGATGCCGACATGCCGCCACAAAACCTTGCCGTCGCGGACCAGAACAGCGGCGCTGTTGAGCTGATGGGTCCTGCCCGACAGCGCCAGCAGATGACGGCGTGCGCCTTCCCTATCGGCCGGCTTGTGGAACACCTCGTCGCCGAGCGACAGCGTCTGGTCGCAGCCCAGCACCAGGGCACCCGGCCTGCGCTCGCTGACTTCGCTGGCCTTGGCCTCGGCCAGCACCAGGGCGACGTCCTCGGGCGAGACACCGCTATCCTGCAACGGCGCCTCGAGCGCGCGCTCGTCGACATCGGCCGGGACGGCTTCGACATCGACGCCGGCATTGACGAGCATCGCCTTGCGGAACGGACTGCCGGAAGCGAGGATGAGTTTTTCGGTCATTTTGCACTCGGGCGCAGACACAGGCGCGGTTGGGGTTTGATCAGCTCTAGTCCTGTAAGGTTAGCGCTGCCCCTCATTGTCCTGCCGGACATTTCTCCCCGTATAGAGACGGGGAGAAAGGGGCAGCTTCAGCGCTGGCGCTGTTTCCAGCCACAGTCGCGATTGGCGAAACCATCAATGACAGCGCCCTCTCCCCGTCACTATACGGGGAGAGGATGCCGGCAGGCAGGTGAGGGGCGGGGCCGAATTTCCTCCAGGGAAGACTCGGAAAACGCACTCCTCGCTCATCTATCTATTCTTCCCCCGCAGGGCAACGATGGCCGCCGCCGTTTCCTCGATCGAGCGGCGGCTGACGTCGATCATCGGCCAGCCGTGGCGCGTGCAGATCTTGCGGGCATAGGCGAGCTCTTCGCCGATTGCGGCGCGGTCGACATAATCCGATGCCTCATACGAGCCGCTGTTGCCGAGGATGCGGTTTTGCCGGACATGCGAGATGCGCTCGGCGGTGGCGATCAGCCCGACGATCAGCGGCTTGCTGGCGGCAACCAGGCTTTCCGGCACCGGCACGCCGAGCACGATCGGGATGTTGGCGGTCTTGATCCCGCGGTTGGCGAGATAGATGCTGGTCGGCGTCTTCGACGTGCGAGAAATGCCGATCAGCACCACATCGGCATCGTCCATATTGAGCGGCAACTGGCCGTCATCATGGTCCATGGTGAAATTGAGCGCGTCGATGCGGCGGAAATATTCGGCGTCGAGGACATGCTGGGCACCGACGCGGCGACCGGCCGGGGTGCCGAGATAGGACTGGAACACGGTCAGCACCGGCTCCAGCACCGACACGCAGGGCAGGCCCATGGCCGCGCAGCGCTCGTCGATGCCGCGCGCCAGCTTCTGGTCGACGACCGTATAGAGGATGATGCCCGGTTCCTCCTCGATGTCCTCGAACACCTTCGCCACCTGCTTTTCGGTGCGGATAAGCGGATAGATATGCTCGATGGCGCGCGCATCCTTGTACTGCGCCGAAGCCGCCCGGCCGGCGGCGAGCAGCGTTTCGCCGGTCGCGTCGGAAATCAGGTGCAGGTGGAAGAAGCTCTGGGGTTTGTTCACAGGGGGTCACCTGGGGCTGTGGGCTTCTGTGGATAAAGCGGGATGAAAAGACGGGTCGGTCGGAAGCGACTGTATCAGATGGCAGTTTGTCCACAATTCGATGCGCTGTCAGCTTCGTCGGGTGACTGGGGACAAGTTTGGGGACGGCTTTTTTCGACTGCGGGCCGTCCACAGGACCTGCCTTTCACCACTGTGCCTAACACTTTGACTCGACTGATCGATTCAGAGCTATCCCCAGAACCCTACATCCGGGAAAAAGAAGCACGCGACAATATGTTGGCTGGTGTTTTCCGGGGCAAAGCGGGACAGGTGACAACCACCAGAACCAACAGACTCTTAGAATCAGAAGAATCTTAGATATAAGAATCTTTGATTATAGAAGAGGCTGGGAGAAGCGAGCGCCCGATGCCCCAGAACCGGATCATGCTGGATGTCCTGAAGGGCAAGGCTCATTTTCCGCCTCCGCTCTGGATGATGCGTCAGGCCGGACGCTATCTGCCGGAGTATCGGGAGACACGCAAACGCGCGGGCTCGTTCCTGGACCTCTGCTATGATCCCGACCTTGCGGTCGAAGTGACCTTGCAGCCGATCGAGCGTTTTGGTTTCGATGCCTCGATCCTGTTTTCCGATATCCTTGTGGTTCCGCATGCGCTTGGCCGTGACGTCCGCTTCGAAGAGGGCAGAGGGCCGCTGCTGACGCCGATCACCGCGCCGGAGATTTTGGCTCTGGAAGGCAAGGTGTTTCACGTGAATCTCGAACCGGTCTACGAGACGGTTCGCAGGTTGCGGGCCAAACTGCCCGAAGAGACAACCCTGATAGGCTTCTGCGGCGCGCCGTGGACGGTGGCGACCTACATGATCGCCGGTCATGGCACGCCCGACCAGGCGCCGGCGCGGCTTTTTGCCTATCGCGAACCGGTGGCCTTTCAACGATTGCTGAAGGTGCTTGCCGAACATTCGGCCGCCTATCTCATCCGCCAGATCGAGGCGGGTGCGGATGTGGTGCAGATATTCGATTCCTGGTCCGGCGTGCTGGACGATGAGAGTTTCGACCTGTTCTGCGTTCAGCCGATGGCCGAGATCGTTGGCCGGGTGCGGGCGGTTCATCCCGATGTCCCGATCATCGGTTTTCCCAAGGGTGCCGGTTCGCGCTACCGGACATATCGACAGAAGACCGGCGTGACGGCGCTGGGGATCGACTGGACGGTACCCCTGATCGCGGCGAAGGAATTGCAGCGCTCGGGTGCGGTTCAGGGCAATCTCGATCCCTTGCGGCTCGTGGCTGGCGGCAAGGCGCTATCCGACGGCGTCGAGGCGATCCTGGGAGCGCTGGGAGACGGACCGCTGATCTTCAATCTCGGTCATGGCATCACGCCGGAGACGCCGATCGCCCATGTCGAGGCGATGGTGAAACAGGTGCGGAGCGCGACACGCTGATGGCTGAGATGAAAAACACGAACAGCACCGGTCAGGCGATGATGCGGATGATGTCAGGTATCGCGGTGCTGGTCGTTCTCACCGCGCTTTTGTATTTCGCGGCACCCGACAGCTTCTATCTCTGGGCAAAGGGGATCCATATCCTCGCCGTCATCTCATGGATGGCGGGCATGCTCTATCTGCCGCGGCTGCTGGTCTATCATGCCGATGCCGAGAAGGGCTCGGTGCAATCGGAGACCTTCAAGGTGATGGAGCGGCGCCTGCTGCGCGGCATCATCAACCCGGCGATGATCGTGACCTGGGTGTTCGGCCTGTGGCTCGCCTGGAAGGGTTTTGGTTTCCAGGGCGGCTGGCTGCATGCCAAGATCGGTGCGGTGCTTTTGCTGTCCGCCATGCATGGCTATCTCTCGGGCGCGGTGCGCAAATTCGCCGAGGACCGCAACGAAAAACCCGCCAGGCACTGGCGGATGGTCAACGAGATCCCCACATTGCTGATGATCGCAATCGTCATCCTGGTGGTGGTCAAACCGTTCTGATGGTTCGACTGATGCCTTCAAGCGTTGGCGCTGCCCCTCACCTGCCTGCCGGCATCCTCTCCCCGTATAGGGACGGGGAGAGGGGCGCTGTCATCGATGGTTTCGCCAATCATCAGCGTGGCCGGAAAGGGCGCCCGCGCTGAACCTGCCCCTTTCTCCCCGTCTCTATACGGGGAGAAATGTCCGGCAGGACAATGAGGGGCGGCGCCGACATCTCCGATTGACCGCTTCCCAGTCGACTGTGACTTGTAATTGCCGCTGTTAAAACGCAGCTTGCTCTTTCACCCGACCGACGATAAAAGACGGGTCTTCCTTCCCGTCATGCGCCGCCCCTCGTTGTTTTCGGCCGCGCCCGGCATTTGTCGCATCCCGCCGATATTTTCCCAAAGCCTACCCAGACTCCATCTATTCAAGGTCCGTCTATGCAAGAAATGAAACTCGCCGAGTTCAAGAACAAGAAACCGCCAGAGCTGATCGCTTATGCCGAATCGCTCGAGGTCGAAAACGCCAGCGTCATGCGCAAGCAGGAGCTGATGTTTGCGATCCTGAAGAAGCTGGCCGCCCAGGAGATCGAGATCATCGGTGATGGCGTGGTCGAGGTGCTGCAGGACGGTTTCGGCTTCCTGCGCTCCGCCAATGCCAATTATCTGCCAGGTCCCGACGACATCTATATTTCGCCGTCGCAGATCCGGCGCTTTTCGCTGAAGACCGGCGATACGGTCGAAGGGCCGATCCGCAGCCCGAAAGAGGGCGAGCGCTATTTCGCGCTGCTCAAGGTCAACACCATCAATTTCGACGATCCCGAAAAGATCCGGCACAAGATCCACTTCGACAATCTGACGCCGCTCTATCCGACCAAGCGGCTGAAGATGGAGATCGAGAATGCGACCACCAAGGACATCTCGCCGCGTGTGATCGACCTGGTCGCGCCGATCGGCAAGGGGCAGCGCGCTCTGATCAACGCGCAGCCGCGTACGGGCAAGACGGTTCTGATGCAGAACATCGCCCACTCGATCACCGCCAACCATCCGGAATGCTATCTGATCGTGCTGCTGATCGACGAGCGGCCGGAAGAAGTGACCGACATGCAGCGCTCGGTGAAGGGCGAGGTGATCTCCTCGACCTTCGACGAGCCGGCGGTGCGCCACGTGCAGGTCGCCGAAATGGTCATCGAGAAGGCCAAGCGCCTGGTCGAGCATGGCCGCGACGTCGTCATCCTGCTCGATTCGATCACCCGCCTCGGCCGCGCCTACAACACCGTCGTGCCGTCATCCGGCAAGGTGCTGACCGGCGGCGTCGACGCCAACGCGCTGCAGCGGCCGAAGCGCTTCTTCGGCGCCGCCCGCAACATCGAGGAAGGCGGTTCGCTGACCATCATCGCCACCGCGCTGATCGATACCGGCAGCCGCATGGACGAAGTCATCTTCGAAGAGTTCAAGGGCACCGGCAACTGCGAAATCCAGCTCGACCGCAAGGTGGCCGACAAGCGCATCTATCCGGCCATGGACATCTTGAAGTCCGGCACCCGCAAGGAAGACCTTCTGGTTTCCAAGCAGGATCTGCAGAAGATCTTCGTGCTGCGCCGCATCCTGGCGCCGATGGGAACCACCGACGCAATCGAGTTCCTGATCGACAAGCTGAAGCAGACCAAGACCAATGCGGATTTCTTCGATTCGATGAACACGTAACTGGCGAGGGCCAACGGGCAACTGCTTGCGCTGCCCCTCATCCGCCTGCCGGCACCTTCTCCCCATATAGTGACGGGGAGAAGGGAGATGGCCGCACCCTCGGCGCTCGTTCTGCTGCGTTGAAAATTGGCGAAACCGTCCATGACGGCGTCTTTCTCCCCGTCCCTATACGGGGAAAGATGCCCGGCAGGGCAATGAGGGGCGGCGCCAGCGCCGCAATTTTGGGCAGATCGAGCAGCGTTGCCCTTATCGCCCTCGCAACAATCGTTCCAACTCTTCAGCATCCGTCACGACCGGCAAACACACCTGCCCAGTACACAACCATGCACCCGCCTCGTTGGTCGGCGGCAGGATTCCGCCAGGCAGCAAGGGTCGATTCGTACCCGTACCTATCGGCACGACAACGTCGACGCGGCGGGGGTCGGGACTTCGATTCGCAACCGGAACGAGCTTTGGATCGTCAAGCGCATCGACGATGACCAGTTTGAGTGGCTCGATCGCCAGCGCGCAGGCGTTGACGATGCCGGCCTGGCCATAGGCCTGGTGCGCCGCGCGGCCGGCGGCATGCTCGGCGACTTGCCAGGCCCTTTCCTGCAGGTCGAGATTGCCGGTGACGGAGGCGAGCCGGACCAGTGCCTCGATGATCTGGCCGGTAGCGGAGGGAATCGCTTCGTCGACATCGCCGCGGATGCGGATCGGCACGTCGGTGCTGTCCGAGGCGGTCAGGTAGTAACCTGTCTTTTCGGTATCGGCGTGCCAATGGTCGAGCTGCTCGATAAACTGGCCGGCCTGGTCGACATAGCTCCAATTGCCAGTGGCCTCGAACAGCGAGATCGCTGCGTTGGCCATGGCGGCATAGTCGCTGGACAACGCAGGGAATAGTTTTCTGGCGCCGAGCATCGAATGCGGCAGACGGCCGTCGCGGCCGGCGGTGCTTATGTGGGCGAAGGCTTTTGCCGCCGAGTCGATCCAGTCGGGCCGCGCCAACGACCGACCGGCCTCGGCAAGTGCTGCGATCATCTGGCCGTTCCAGTCGGTGAGGGTTTTTGCGTCAAGACCGGGCCTGACCCGCTGTTCCCGCACGGTGAGGAGTTTCGCCTTGAGCGGGCCGATCTCTTCGCGATCGATCACATAGTGCGATTGCTGGGACAGGGTTTGGTGGACGACCGGCTTGCCTTCCCAGCCGTGCGGGCTGGAGAGCGTGAAGTGTTTTAAAAACAAGGCGGAATCGTCGCCGAGGGCGGCCTCGATCTCGTCTTGGCTCCAGGTGTAGAACAGTCCTTCCTCGCCGTCGCTGTCGGCATCGAGGCTGGCGGCAAAGGCGCCGCCGTCAACGCGCATCTCGCGCAGCAGCCAGCCGATCGTCTCTTCGATTCGGACCCGGAACAACTCGTTGCCGCTTGCGGCATGGGCCCAGTTGCAGAAGCGGATCAGCTGGGCATTGTCGTAGAGCATCTTTTCGAAATGCGGCACCAGCCATTCGGCATCGGTCGAGTAACGGCTGAGCCCGCCGCCGACATGGTCGTAGATGCCGCCGCTGACCATCTGTTCGAGGCTGTTGAGAACGTCGTCGCGATGGCTGGCGTTGCCGTCGCGCAGCCAGGACAGCCACAGCGTTTGCATGAACGGCGCATTGGGAAATTTCGGCGCGCCACGCAAGCCGCCGAGATCGCGGTCGATCATGCCGTCTATGCCCTTGGCAAGCTCAGCCAGCGTGTCGCGGTCGAGCCCTGTTTTCGCGTGCGAACCGGCGAGCCGTGCCTCGACATGTGTGGTCAGACCGTCGGCGCTCTGGTTGAGGCTCGCCCGCTTCTCGCGCCAGGCCTTGTCCACCGCCTCCATCACCTGGATGAAACCGGGGCGGCCGTAGCGTGGCTCTCGCGGAAAGTAGGTGCCGCCCCAGAACGGCTTGCCGTCCGGCGTCAGGAACATGGTCAGTGGCCAGCCACCCTGCTCGCCCATCGAGGACAGCGCCGCCATATAGATCTGGTCGATGTCGGGGCGCTCCTCGCGGTCGACCTTGATATTGACGAACAGACGGTTCATGACGGCGGCGACACCATCGTCCTCGAAGCTTTCATGCGCCATGACGTGGCACCAGTGGCAGGCGGCATAGCCGACCGAGAGCAGGATCGGCCTGTCCAGCGCGTTGGCCTCTTCGAGCGAAGCCGGCGACCAGGCGCGCCAATGCACGGGATTGCCGCTGTGCTGCTGCAGGTAGGGGCTGGCTTCTTCGGCAAGCAGGTTTTGCGCTGGCAGCGTCACTGGGCAAACTCGGGTGCGATTGGCTGATGGGCGTAAAGCTAGGGCGGTTCGGTAGAGCGGGCAAATGATTTCAGGCGATTCCATCGTAGCGCTGTCGAGCGGCCGGCTCCCGGCCGGCGTCGCCGTCATTCGCATTTCCGGCCCGCAGACTCGATTCGTAGTCGAAACGATTGCCGGGGGTATTGTTAAGCCCCGCGTCGCGGTCTTGCGCAGATTCAGGGCGCCCGATGGAACCGTGCTCGATAAGGGCTTGGTCGTCTTCTTTCCCGGACCGGCCAGTTTTACGGGCGAGGATGTGGCGGAATTCCACGTTCATGGCGGACGCGCCGTGGTGGCCAGGATGCTGGAGACGATTACTGGTTTTGACGGCGTCAGGCACGCGGAACCGGGCGAATTCACGCGCCGCGCCTTTCTCAACGGCAAGGTTGACCTGGTCGAGACCGAGGCGCTGGCGGATCTCATTAACGCCGAAACCGAGGCGCAGCGGCGCTTTGCCGTTCAGAATGCCGAAGGCGTTCAGAGCGAACTCTATCTCGGCTGGCGCCGCCGACTGATCCACGCCCGCGCCATGATCGAGGCCGAGATCGATTTTGCCGACGAGGACGATGTTCCCGGTTCCGTTTCGGATACGATTTGGTCCGATGTCAAAACTATGATCGGCGAGATCGACCGGCACATTGCCGGATTTCGCGCCGCCGAGATCATTCGCGACGGCTTCGAGGTCGTTATCCTTGGCGCGCCCAACGCCGGTAAGTCGAGTCTGTTCAACGCCCTGGCGCGGCGGGATGCCGCTATAGTAACGGATGAACCCGGCACGACGCGGGATCTGCTTGAAGTGACACTTGATCTCCAGGGGCTGCGGGTCCGGCTTACGGATACGGCCGGGCTGCGCGATGCGCCGGGGAAGGTCGAGGCGATCGGCATCGAGAAGGCCAGGGCCAAGGCGCATGGCGCCGATCTCTTGCTCTTGCTGCAGGACATCGCGAACCCAAGAGATGTCGGCGAGCTGCCGACTGTGGCGCCGACCGTGCGCGTCGGCACCAAGCTCGATCTGCTGGAAGACCGCGCGGCGAGTGACGCGACGGAGGATTATGACCTTGTCATTTCGGTAAAGAACGGGACGGGCATCGAGGAACTGCTGGGGGAAATCGGCCGGCGGGCGGCGGAAGCAGCCGGCAGCTTCGGCGATGTCCTGCCGTCGCGCCTTCGCCACGTTGAACTGCTTGGCGCGGCGAATAGTTACCTGGTTCGCGCAACCGACGGCCAGACTGTCGGGCAGGAATTGCGCGCCGAGGAGTTGCGGCTTGCAGCAGATCGCCTGGGCCGTATTGTCGGCGCCATTGACGTCGAGGACATGTTGGACGTGATTTTCTCACAGTTCTGCATTGGGAAATGACTCACGTGAAACGATGTGCTCTCGTAAAATGAATCAGTTTGTCGATGCAGAGATTTTGATGGACCGTTTGCGGAACGCCCCATCGCTTCGTCATCCACGGGCGGAGCAAGGAGCGTAGCGACGCGGCGCAGACCCGAGGATCCATGCCGCGACTTCTGAGCGCGCGCCACAGTGCAGAATTCTGATCCGCTGTACTCTTTGGCCAAGATCACGGCATGGATCCTAGGGTCTCCGCGACGTCGCTTCGCTCCTGCTTTGCCTTAGGATGACGAACGTTGCGAACGCTTGGGTAAGACCTTCGAGCAGCGGCAAGGTGCGACTCACGTGAAACATCGGTGCCCCGATGACTCACGTGAAACACACGCGATGGCGGTGCAAGGCTGTTTCACGTGAAACGACTCGCGGAGTTTTCTTGACAGCCAAGCCTCGCGGGGACATGTGTCCCTCAATCATTCGAGTCTGGGAAGTTTGTGATGACCAATCGCTATGATGTGGTTGTGGTGGGCGGCGGTCACGCGGGTTGCGAGGCGGCCAGCGCTGCCGCGCGCGCTGGTGCCAAGACCGCGCTGGTGACACTGCGCTTCGGCACGATCGGGGTCATGTCCTGCAATCCGGCGATCGGCGGGCTCGGCAAGGGCCATTTGGTGCGCGAGATCGATGCCATGGATGGCCTGATGGGGCGCGTGGCGGATGCGGCCGGCATTCAGTTCCGCCTGCTCAACCGCCGCAAGGGTCCCGCCGTGCGCGGCCCTCGTACGCAGGCCGACCGGAAGCTTTATCGCCTTGCCATGCAGGAAGCGATTCGGCAGCAGAACTATCTCGACGTGGTCGAAGGCGAGGTGCTGGATTTCGAGATCGCCGATGGGCGGATCACGGCTGTTCTCCTGGCCGACGGCAGGCGGCTTGGCTGTGGCGCGGTCGTGCTGACGACTGGAACTTTTTTGCGTGGGCTTATTCATATTGGCGAGAGGAAGATTGTCGCCGGCCGCATGAACGAGCAGGCCAGCCTTGGGCTCTCGGCGACGATGGACCGCGCGGGCTTCAAGCTTGGACGGCTGAAGACCGGAACGCCGCCGCGGCTCGATGGCCGGACCATCGACTGGGCGACTCTGGAAAGCCAGGCGGCGGATGCGGATCCGGTGCCGTTCTCGCTGATGACCGACCGCATCGAAACGCCGCAGATCGAGTGCGGCATCACACGCACGACCACGGCCACGCATGAGTTGATCCGCGCCAATCTTGGCCGCTCGGCCATGTATTCCGGTTCGATCGAGGGCGTCGGGCCGCGTTATTGCCCGTCGATCGAGGACAAGATCGTCAAGTTCGGCGATAGGGATGGGCACCAGATCTTTCTGGAGCCGGAAGGGCTGGACGATGATACCGTCTATCCCAATGGGATTTCCACCTCGTTGCCCGAAGATGTGCAGCTCGATATATTGAAAACCATTCCGGGGCTGGAGCGCGCAATCATGCTGCAGCCCGGCTATGCCATCGAGTATGATCATGTCGATCCGCGCGAACTGCATCAGACGCTGGAGACGAAGCGCATCGGTGGTCTCTTCCTCGCCGGGCAGATCAACGGCACGACCGGCTATGAGGAAGCAGCCGGGCAAGGCCTGCTCGCAGGCCTCAATGCGGCGCGGCGGGCGGCGGGGAGCGAGCAAATCGTGCTCAGCCGCACCGAGGCGTATATCGGCGTGATGGTCGACGATTTGACCAGCCGCGGCATCGCAGAGCCCTACCGGATGTTCACGTCACGGGCCGAGTTCCGGCTATCGCTGCGTGCCGACAATGCCGATGAGCGACTGACGCCTATGGCTGCGAAACTGGGCATCGCCTCGGCACAGCGCATGCAGCGCTACGGGCAGGTCATGCAAAGCCTGGATGAGGCACGGGATTTGGCGAAGTCGCTCGCCATGACGCCGAATGAGGCGGCGCGGCACGGGCTGGACATCAACCGGGATGGCGTGCGCCGGTCCGGCTATGAATTGCTTTCCTATCCCGACGTCGATGTCGCTTGGCTGGCTGGCGTCGATCCGCGCTTTGCGGCGATCGACGGCAAGACGGCGGAGCGCCTCGAGACGGAAGCGAAGTATTCTGTCTATCTTGATCGCCAGAAGACCGACGTGGCGCAGATCCGGCATGAGGAGAGCCGGCTGATCCCCGAGACGGTCGATTTCGCCGGAGTGCCGGGTCTGTCGAACGAGCTGAAGCAGAAGATGCAGGCGCGGCGGCCGCGCTCCATCGCCGATGCCCAGCGCATGGAAGGCATGACGCCGGCGGCGCTGGCGATCATCGTCGCGCATGTCCGTCACGCGGAGAGCGCCCAGCGCCCACAAAAGGATGTTGCGTGAGTTCTTTTTCCCTGGAGAGCCTGCAGGATGCGGCAGGCCCGGTTTCACGTGAAACATTCGATCGGTTGGTGGCGTTCGAGCAGATGTTCCAGAAATGGAACCGCAGCATCAACCTGGTGGCGCAATCGACGTCGGGCGATGTCTGGCAGCGCCATATCCTGGACAGCGCCCAACTCGGGCGCATAGAACCCGTTGCCACACGCTGGGTGGATCTCGGCTCGGGCGGTGGATTTCCAGGCCTTGTGATGGCGTTCCTGCTGGCCGAACGCGACGGCGCCAGCATCGACCTAGTTGAAAGCAATCGCAAAAAGGCGTCCTTCCTGCAGACCGTCGTCGGCCAGTTCAGCCTGCCGGCGCGGGTCGTGGCGCGCCGCATCGATGACAGCCACGCGCTTGTTTCGACGCCGCAAATCGTCACGGCGCGGGCGCTGGCTCCGCTTTCGACCTTGCTGGACCTGTCGGCGCCCTGGCTGATTTCGGGCGCGCGCGGCCTGTTCCACAAAGGCCGGGATTACCGCACCGAAGTGCAAGAAAGCGTTCACCGATGGTCCTTCGATCTGGTAGAACATCCAAGTGTGACCGACGTTGGCGGCGTCATCCTGGAATTGTCCAACCTGCGACCTGTCTGATCCGTCACTGACAGGCGATTTGGCGCCCAAAATGAACTTCTGGCATAAACCCATGATGAAGAATGGCCCCCGAATCATCACCGTAGCCAACCAGAAGGGCGGTGTCGGCAAGACGACGACCGCCATCAATCTGGCGACCGCGCTGGCTGCGATCGGCGAAAAGGTGCTGATCGTCGATCTCGATCCGCAGGGAAATGCCAGCACCGGTCTCGGCATCGACCGCAAGGACCGGACGGTGTCCTCCTATGACGTGCTGACCGGCGAGTTGGAGCTGGAGGCCGCGGCCATCCCCACAGCCGTGCCCGGCCTGTCGATCGTGCCGTCGACGCTCGATCTGCTCGGCATCGAAATGGAGATCGCCTCCGCGCCCGACCGGGTGCTCAAGCTGCGCAACGCGCTGCGCGCCGCTACCGAGCGCGGCGCACCGTTCGGCTATGTGCTGATCGACTGCCCGCCATCGCTCAACCTTTTGACTTTGAATTCAATGGCTGCAGCCGATTCTGTTCTTGTGCCGCTGCAATGCGAGTTTTTCGCGCTCGAAGGTCTCAGCCAGTTGCTGGAAACGGTCGAGCAGGTGCGCCGCTCGATCAATCCGGATCTGACCATCCAAGGCATCGTGCTGACCATGTATGACGGCCGCAACAATCTCGCCAACCAGGTCGTGCAGGATGTGCGGGCGCATATGGGCGACAAGGTCTACGAGACCATCATCCCGCGCAATGTGCGGGTGTCCGAGGCGCCGTCCTACGGCAAGCCGGCGATCCTCTACGATTTGAAATGCTCGGGCAGCCAGGCCTATCTGCAACTGGCATCGGAAGTGATCCGCCGCGAGCGCAAGTTACGCGCCGCTTGATGTGGCCGGATGCATAGTCAAGAGCCGATTCGATACCGAAACGATTTGGAATAGCCAACTGGAATAAAGATGAGCGAAGACCTTTCGAGAAAGAGACTGGGCCGCGGACTGGCAGCGCTGATCGGCGAGATTGATCGCCCAGTAGCACCTGAAAAACCGGGCATGAGCGCCGACGGCAAGGTGCCGATCGAGTTCCTGACCCCCAATCCGAAGAATCCCCGCCGGCATTTCGGCGACGCCGAGCTGACCGATCTTGCCCAGTCGATCCGCGAACACGGCGTCGTCCAGCCGGTGGTGGCGCGGCCTTCGCCGACACAGGCCGGACGCTACGAGATCATAGCCGGCGAGCGGCGCTGGCGTGCAGCGCAGCGCGCCGGGCTGTCCGAGATCCCGGTCATCATCCGTGAGGTCAACGATCGCACCGCGCTCGAACTGGCGATCATCGAGAACGTCCAACGCACCGATCTCAATGCGGTCGAGGAGGCGCTTGGTTATCAGCAGCTGATCGACGAGCACGGCTACACCCAGGCCGATCTCGGCCAGGTGATCGGCAAGAGCCGCAGCCATGTCGCCAACACGCTCAGGCTCTTGAAGCTGCCGGATGTGATCCGCGACATGCTGGTCGACGGCGCGCTGTCGGCGGGTCATGCCCGCACGCTGGTGACGGCGGAAGACCCGGCCGGCCTTGCCAAGCGCATCGTCGAAGAAGGACTTTCGGTGCGCCAGGCCGAAGCGCTGGCGCAGATGCCGGCCGGCACCAGCAGCGCCAGGGAAGCCAGGCCGGCGCCAAGTCCTGACGAAAAGGACGCCGACACGCTGGCGCTGGAAAAACTGTTGACCGATACGATCGGCATGATCGTTTCGGTGGATCACAAGGGCAGAGGCGGTGTGCTGCGGGTAGCCTATCGCTCGCTGGAACAGCTCGATGAGTTGTGCAGGCGGCTGAAGCAGGAACGATAATTAGCCGGCGAATTATCTTCAGGCCGGATTTTGGCGAAATCGGCGACGCCGCTAATCTCCCTCCTTGAGGGGGAGATGGCCGGCAGGCCAGAGGGGTCGCCTCACACCAAGCGCCGGCGCCCTTGTGGAAACGAAGAGGAGGCCAGCGCTCCACGCGCAACGACCCCCTCTGTCGCCTTCGGCGACATCTCCCCCTCGAGGGGGGAGATCAGGCGCGCTGCGCCAGCCTGCTACTCTCCACCGCAATGCCAAGCAGTGCCTGCCTCGCCAGCGCTACGGAAAGGTCCGGCCGCCGTCGTGTCTGCAGCACCGCCGTCTGCAGCCGGGTCAACGCGCGGCCGAGCGCGTCAGTGCTCCAGCGCTCCAGCGCCTTCTCGACCAGCTTGCGCCTGGAGAAAAACACCGGCGGGCGGGCGGCGGCGACGACCGAGGCGGCGTTGCGGTTGCCGGACTCCATCTGGCCGCGCATGATCTGGATCTGCTGCAGCTGTCGCATTGCCGAGGACAGCACCAGGAAGGGCTGGCCGCCGGACTGGCAATGGCGAGTGAAGGCGGTGTCGAAGTCGCCGATCTTGCCTTCGAGGAGCGCGTCGACCGCGTCGTCAAAAGAGGCGCCGGAGACGTCGCCCGACATCGCCTTGACCTCCTCCAGCCCGATCTCGCTCTGGCCATGGGCGTAGAGCACGAGCTTCTCGATCTCGCCGCGCGAGGCCAACCGGTCGCCGCCGAGATTGCGGCGCAGCGCCTGTCTCGCCTCCATGGTCATCGACATGCCGGCCTTGCTCAGTTCGGCGTGGATGACGCCGTCGATGTCGCGCGCTTCATCGGCATAGCAAGGCAGCGCCATGGCGTTGTCGGCCGCCTCGACGATGGCGCGCAATCCGACGCCTTTCTTGAGATCGCCGGCCTCGATGAGAATGATCGCATCGCGCGCAGGCTCCGCCGTCAGCGCCTTGACGTCGTCGGCCAATGCCTTCTGGCCGCTGGCATTGCGCACCCACAGCAGCCGCCGGTCGGAAAACATCGGCACGGTGCGGGCTTCGTCGAGCAGCCGGCCCTCGTCGCGGTCGACCTCCGAACCCTCCAGCCTGACCACCGAGAAGGGATCGTCGAGCGGCAGGCCGGTCTTGCCGGCAAACGCCTTCGCCCGCTCGGAGACGAGGCCGCGATCGGGGCCGTAAAGCAGGACGATCGAAATGCGCTGGTCCGGCTTCGCGAGCCAGCCGTCGACCTCGTAAGCTTTCTTCTGTGCCATGGCGGGTTGGTTAGCATGATGCGGGCGTGGGGTGAACCGGGGTGTGCGTGATCTCCCCCCTCGAGGGGGAGATGTCGCTTCGCGCTTCCCCAATCACCTTATCTGCCGGCAAACCCGGCTCAAACTTCTCTCTAATTGCGCATCCTCGCCCAACATCGACAAGAAATTTCGCCGACATATCTTCATCTTGGTGCGCGGGAGGCTGGATCGGCCGGCGCAGCCGGACCGACGTCCGCAGGCTACCCCGACGAATTCGCACTGGCCTGGCGGCGCAGATATGCAAATATCGATACCAGGCAACATTGGAGGACAAAGGTCATGGCCGATGCTGGGATGTTGCGTTTTCACGTTCCGGAACCGGAAGTGCGGCCGGGCGGAACGCCTGATTTTTCCAATGTGCCGATCCCGAAGGCCGGCTCGGTGCCGCGCCCTGACATCGATGTCGATCCGCGCACCATCCGCGATCATGCCTTCTCGATCATCCGCGTGCTGAACCGCACTGGCGAGGCCGTTGGTCCCTGGGCCGGACTGCTTTCAAGCGACGAGCTTTTGGCCGGCCTACGCCACATGATGACGCTGCGGACCTTCGACGCGCGCATGCAGATGGCGCAGCGGCAGGGCAAGACCTCGTTCTACATGCAGCATCTGGGCGAAGAGGCGGTGGCTTGCGCCTTCCGCAAGGCACTGGCGCCGGGCGACATGAATTTCCCGACCTATCGCCAGGCAGGGCTGCTCATCGCCGACGGCTATCCGATGGTCACGATGATGAACCAAATCTATTCCAACGAGGCGGATCCGCTGAAGGGCCGGCAATTACCGGTCATGTATTCGTCGAAGGAGCACGGCTTCTTCTCGATCTCCGGCAATCTGGCGACGCAGTACATCCAGGCGGTCGGCTGGGCGATGGCCTCGGCAATATCGAACGATTCGCGCATCGCAGCCGCCTGGATCGGCGACGGCTCGACGGCCGAATCCGATTTCCACTCGGCGCTGGTGTTCGCCTCGACCTACAAGGCGCCGGTCGTGCTCAATGTGGTCAACAACCAGTGGGCGATCTCGACCTTTCAGGGCATTGCGCGCGGCGGCTCGGGCACGTTCGCGGCAAGGGGGCTCGGCTTCGGCATCCCGTCGCTGCGCGTCGACGGCAACGACTATCTCGCCGTCCATGCGGTGGCCAAATGGGCGGCGGAGCGTGCGCGCAGCAATCTCGGGCCGACGCTCGTCGAATATGTCACCTACCGTGCCGGCGCGCATTCGAGCTCGGACGACCCGTCCGCTTACCGGCCGAAGACCGAATCCGACGCCTGGCCGCTCGGCGATCCGATCGTGCGGCTGAAAAACCATCTCATTCAGCTTGGCGTCTGGTCGGATGAGCGGCACACGCAGGCCGAGGCGGAAATCCTCGACACGGTTATCGCGGCGCAGAAGGAAGCCGAAAGCCACGGCACGCTGCATGCCGGCGGCAAGCCGTCGACGCGAGACATGTTCGAGGGGCTCTACGCCGAGATGCCGCCGCATCTCAGACGCCAGCGCCAGCAGGCGGGAGTCTGAGCCATGCCGAGACGGACCATGATCGAGGCCATTCGCGATGCCATGGATGTATCGATGGGGCGCGACGACAAAGTCGTCGTGTTCGGCGAAGATGTCGGCTTCTTCGGCGGCGTCTTCCGCTGCACGCAGGGCCTGCAGGCCAAATACGGCAAGAGCCGCTGCTTCGATGCGCCGATCAACGAATCCGGCATTGTCGGCTCGGCCATCGGCATGGCCGCCTATGGCCTGAAACCCTGCGTGGAGATTCAGTTTGCCGACTACATGTATCCGGCCTACGACCAGCTGACCCAGGAAGCGGCGCGGCTGCGCTACCGCTCGAACGGCGATTTCACCTGCCCGATCGTGGTGCGCATGCCGACCGGCGGGGGCATCTTCGGCGGCCAGACGCACAGCCAGAGCCCGGAAGCGTTGTTCACTCATGTGTCGGGGCTGAAGACCGTGGTGCCGTCCAACCCGCACGACGCCAAGGGGCTTTTGATCGCGGCGATCGAAGACCCCGATCCGGTGATCTTCCTCGAACCGAAGCGGCTCTACAATGGTCCGTTCGACGGCCATCACGACCGGCCGGTGACGCCGTGGTCGAAACATGAGCTCGGCGAGGTCGCCGACGGCCACTACACTGTGCCGCTCGGCAAGGCGGCGATCCGCAGGGCAGGCTCGGGCCTCACCGTGCTCGCCTACGGCACCATGGTTTATGTCGCGCAGGCGGCCGTCGAAGAAACGGGCATCGATGCCGAGATCATCGATCTCAGGACGCTTTTGCCGCTCGACCTCGACACGATCGTCGCCTCGGTCAAGAAGACCGGGCGCTGCGTCATCGTGCATGAGGCGACGCTGACGTCGGGCTTCGGCGCCGAACTGTCGGCGCTGGTGCAGGAAAACTGTTTTTATCACCTCGAAGCGCCGGTGGCGCGGGTCGCCGGCTGGGACACGCCCTATCCGCATGCGCAGGAGTGGGATTATTTCCCCGGCCCCGGCCGCGTCGGCCGCGCTTTGCTTGAAACCATGGGAGCCTGAGATGGGCGAACACATCATCAAGCTGCCCGATGTCGGCGAAGGTGTCGCCGAGGCCGAGCTGGTCGAATGGCACGTCAAGATCGGCGACATGGTGCGCGAGGACACTGTGCTTGCCGCCGTCATGACCGACAAGGCGACAGTCGAAATCCCGTCGCCGGTCGACGGCGAGATCCTGTGGCTGGGCGCCGAGATCGGCGACACGGTGGCGATCGGTTCGCCCATCGTGCGGCTGAAGGTGGCGGGCGAGGGGAATGTTGTCGCAGACACGAAATCGCCAGAGGTCACAGCGGCATCTACCCCCACCCCTAACC
>NZ_RZTT01000550.1 GCF_003996995.1 Mesorhizobium sp. M7A.T.Ca.US.000.02.2.1
CCCTTGATATAGTCGACGCAATGCGGCCTGTCGGGATGGCGAGCCACCTGCACCTTCTGCCACGGCGTCAGCGCCTTGTAGGCGTCGCGCAGCGCGTCGCGGGAGCGCTTCTCAAGACGGCTGATCTCGTCGCCGACATCGACCGCCTCGCCATTCTCGGCAAGCTTCTTCAGCTCGAGTATCTTGCCCTCGAGGTCCTGCACCGGTTTTTCGAAATCGAGGTAATTATACATGCGTGAGCGGACCGATACGTCGGAAGGCAGTGGCTGACGGAACCCTTGAATCCAAGACTCCGGGCGGTGAAATGTCGTCCTCACATAGCGATATGAGGCCTAGTCGGCAAGCGGATGATGATCGTTGACCAGCCGCACCAGCCGCTCTTCCAGCACATGGGTGTAAATCTGTGTCGTCGATATGTCGGCATGGCCAAGCAATTGCTGCACGGCCCGGAGATCGGCGCCGTTCTGCAGGAGATGGCTGGCGAAAGCATGGCGCAGCACGTGCGGCGAGATCTTCGCCGAGGCGATGCCGGCCCTTGCCGCCAGCCCCTTCAGGTCACGCGCAAAGACCTGACGCGAGAGATAGCCGCTGTCGGAGGCGGCCGGAAACAGGAACGGACTGTCGGCAAAGGCTGGCACCTTGGCGCGGGCGGCGAGCCAGGTCTTCATCGCCGCGCGTGCCTTGGCCGAGAGCGGCACCATGCGCTCCTTGTCGCCCTTGCCGCGCACCATGAAAAAACGGTCGTCGCGCTGCGCCACCGTCACCGGCAGGCCGACCAGCTCGGAAACGCGCAGGCCGGTGGCGTAAAGCACCTCGACCAGCGCATGCAGGCGCAGTGACGCCAGACTGTCCCCATCGCCCGACGAGGCATCGCCGGCCTCAAGCGCCGCTCGGTCGATCAGCCGGCCGGTGTCGGCCTCGCTCATCGTCTTGGGCAGCGGGCGGCCCTTTCTCGGGCTGTCCAGCGTGCCGGTCGGGTCATCGCCCCGCAGGCCTTCGGCGTAGAGGAATTTGAAGAACTGGCGGATCGCCGACAGTTTGCGCGCCTGCGACGTGGCGGCAAAGCCGCGGGCGGCAATGTCGTCGAGATAGGCGCGGATATCGGCGGCGGCGGCACCAGCCAGCCCGCCATCGATCGCGCCAGAAGCGTCCTCGAGGTCGCGGCGGTAGGAGGAAAGCGTATTTTCAGCCGCGCCCCGCTCGGCGCTCATCATTTCCAGAAAGGCTTCGATGCGGGCGGCGCTGTTCATTCAACTTTTCTTCGGGTTCAGCTTTTCTTGGGGTTCAGCTTTTCCGGAGGGATGCGCACGCTCATTTCGCCCTTCTTTGGCTCGACGAACATCACCAGTGCGAACATCGCACCATAGGCAATACCTGCCAGAATCGCTGTTACCACGACAAAGCGAAACAGTGTCGGCATCAATTTTCGCCCGTCTTCTTGTTCTGCGTTTCCAAACCCTGTCCCCTTATGGGACGCCAATCCGGCCAATTCAAGGAAGAAGCGGAGGCCTGTTAGCAACTTCTGATGCAGACCCTGCTGGTCCATGTCGGGTTCAAGGCGCTTGCCACGCTTGACGCAAACGGGCTTTTCATGTCGATACGCCGGCAAAGAGGGCCTTCGAAACATCCGATGAACGCGTTGCCAGCAAATCCTCCAGACGAGACCTACGCCGCGTTGCTTGGCCGGCTGGGCAGCCGTTCCGTCGTCTTCGTCGGATTGATGGGTGCCGGCAAGACGGCGATCGGCCGCAAGGTGGCGACGATGCTGGCGCTGCCCTTCATCGACAGCGACCAGGAGATCGAAAGCGTCTCGCGCATGACCGTTCCGGAGCTGTTCGAGCGCTATGGCGAGACCGAATTCCGGGCGCTGGAGCAGCGCGTCATCCTGCGCGTGCTGGAAAACGGCCCGCAGGTGCTGTCGACCGGCGGCGGCGCCTTCATGAATGCGCAGACGCGCGAGGCGATTGCAGCGCAGGGCGTGTCGGTATGGCTGAAGGCCGAGCTCGATCTTCTGATGGACCGCGTCTCCAAGAAACAGAACCGGCCATTGTTGAAAAGTGCCGATCCGCGCGCCGTGCTGGAGCGGCTGATGGGCGAGCGCTATCCGGTCTACGCGACATCTGATGTCACCGTGCCGACCCGCGACGACCGCAAGGAAGTCATCGCGACCGAGGTGGTGGATGCGCTGTGCCGGCATTTCGGCATCGATGAGACGACGGCGACGGGCGAGGTGGAACAGTGAGCATCGAGGCACCCGTTGTCGTCGAAGTCGGCCTTGGCGACCGGACCTACGATATCCTGATAGGTTCGGGGTTGTTGGCCCGCGCGGGCGCCGAGATATCGGGCCGCCTGCCGGGTACACGCGCCGCGGTCGTCACCGACGCCAATGTCGCGGCAGCGCATCTCGCTGCCCTTCAGGCCAGCCTCGAAACGGGCGGCATCCAGACCGCCGTGATCACGTTGCCGCCCGGCGAGAAGACCAAGAGTTTTGCTCATCTCGAAGAGGTGGTCGACGGTGTGCTGGCTGCGAAACTGGAACGCGGCGACATCGTCATCGCCTTCGGCGGCGGCGTTATCGGCGACCTTGCCGGCTTTGCCGCCGGCATCGTGCGGCGCGGCATGAGTTTCGTGGAGATCCCGACCTCGCTGCTGGCGCAGGTCGATTCCTCGGTCGGCGGCAAGACCGGCATCAACAGCCCACGCGGCAAGAACCTCGTCGGCGTCTTCCATCAGCCGAAACTGGTGCTGGCCGACACCGGGGTGCTGGACACGCTGCCGATCCGGGAATTCCGCGCCGGCTATGCCGAGCTCGCCAAATACGGGCTCATCGACCGGCCGGAGTTTTTCGCCTGGCTGGAAAAGAATTGGGTCCAGGTTTTTGCCGGCGGGCCGGAGAGGGCGCAGGCGATTGCCGAAGCCTGCCGGGCCAAGGCCGAAATGGTTGCGCGCGACGAATTCGAGACCGGCGACCGCGCGCTGCTCAATCTCGGCCACACATTCGGCCACGCGCTGGAAGCCGCCACCCAGTATGACGGAGCCCGCCTCGTCCATGGCGAAGGGGTCGCCATAGGCATGGCGCTGGCCTACCGGTTCTCGTCGCGGCTCAATCTGGCCAGCCCCGACGATGCCGCGCGCATCGAGGCGCATCTGCGCGCGGTCGGCCTGCCTTGGCGGATAGCGGACATCCCGGGCGAATTGCCTGATGCCGAGGCGCTGCTTGCCTTCATCACCCAGGACAAGAAGGTGTCGCGCGGCGCGCTGACCTTCATCCTGACG
>NZ_RZTT01000551.1 GCF_003996995.1 Mesorhizobium sp. M7A.T.Ca.US.000.02.2.1
ATGCAGGAGCAGGCGAAAAAGTGTTCCAGAAATCCGCCGATGGCAGCATCACGCTCGCAAGCCGTGTCCTGCTCTTGCCTTACCGTCTCGGCGCCAGGGCCAACATATGGGCCTGGACGCGCAAACTTGCTCCCCAGCTGGCGATTGCCGACGGCGTCTTTCTCGGGCGCTTTCCCACGGCACGCGAGGCCAGCAGCTTCGGCACGGTCATCGACCTCGCCGCCGAACTTGAAAGGCCGACGGCAGCCGATTGCCGCTGGATCAGCTTTCCGATGGTCGACCTGTTGCCGCCGCCAGTGGCGATACGGCAACAGGCAGCCGGCGCGCTGGAGAGCGCGCGCCGCGACGGCACCGTGCTGGTGTGCTGCGCGCTCGGCTTCCAGCGCAGCGCCGGCGTCGTCGCCGAATGGCTGGTGGCGACCGGCAGGGCCAAGACGCCGGCGCTTGCCCGCGAAATGCTCGCGGCCCTCGGCCGGCCGGTTCATCTTGCCGAGGCCATAGAGCGCGCGGCGTCATGACCGGCAATGCCTACCAGGACCGCACCGACCGCTTCGCCGGCATGCTGATGCGGCAGGCAGCGTGGCCGGCCGCAATCGTGATGGCGGCAAATATCCTTGCGCCGCTGGCTGCCTCGACGCGCGGCGGCTTCGAGACTTTGCCGGCGGCCGTTGCGCTGTCGATCACAGCCGCGAGCGCTGTCGCCGTTCTGGCGCTGTCGGCATTGCTGGCATTCGACGCCCTGTTGTTCCGGGTCATGGCTGGCCATGATGACGAAGCTTCCGGCGGTGCCGCGGTGGACGACATGCTGGCGCGCATGCGCCTGAAAACGGCCCCGCCCGCGACACGCTCGCTCGATGACCGCATTGCTGGCACGCGTCGCCTACTGTTCAAGCAGCGCGCCGCCCTGGCTCTGTTTGCCGCAGCACTTCTGGCGTCAGGGTTTTGGGCGCCGCGATGAACAGGCTTTCGCTCAAGACCTTCACCTTGCTGCAGACGGTAACCTCCGTCGGCCTCTCGGCGCTGGCCCGGATGGTGACGGGCGTGCGTCCGATCTGGAACGGCAGCCTGCCCTCCGACCGCCAGCGCATCTATTTCGCCAACCACACCAGCCATGGCGACTTTATCCTGCTGTCGGCCTGTCTCAGCGAAAGCGAGCGCGCGATCACCCATGCTGTTGCCGCAGGCGAATATTGGGGGAAGTCGCGGCTGCGCCGCTTCATCGCGCAGGACATGCTGTCGTCGGTGCTCATCAACCGGCAGTGGACGAGACCTGAGGAAAACCCGATCGAGATCATGCTGTCGGTTCTCGACCAGGGCCACTCGCTGATCCTGTTTCCCGAAGGCACACGCAACATGACCGAAGAGCCGCTGCTGGCATTCCGCTCCGGGCTCTACAATCTGTCGACGGCGCGGCCTCAGGTCGAGCTGATCCCGTGCTGGATCGAGAACATGTCGCGCGTGCTGCCCAAGGGCCAGTTCCTGCCGGTGCCGCTGCTGTGCCGCGTCGTCTTCGGCGCGCCGGTGGCGATCGGTCCGGGGGAAGAACGCCGCGCCTTCCTCGAACGCGCCCACGCCGCGCTTCTGGCGCTCAACCCGCGTCCGGAGCGAGACGATTGATGCGCCACGAAATCTCCATCCTGATCATCGGCCTGCTGGCGGTTTTGACCACCGCCAGCGTCGTCGCCACCATACTTTCGGCGCGAGCGCCTAAGCCGCTCAGTTCGACGCTGGTCAACCTCACCCAGCGCATCAACGCCTGGTGGGTGATGGTGGCGCTGATGACGGTCGCCTTCTTCTTCGGCCGCTACGGCATGACTATCCTGTTTGCGCTGATCTCCTTCGCGGCGCTGCGCGAATTCGTGACGCTGACGCACACCCGCCGCAGCGACCATTGGGTGCTGCTTGGCATGTTCGGCATCATCATACCGTTTCAATATTGGCTGGTGTGGACCGCCTGGTACGGGCTCTTCGTCATCTTCATTCCGGTCTATTGCTTCCTGCTGATGCCGGCCATCACGGCGCTGCATGGCGACACCGAACGCTTCCTCGAGCGGATCGCCGCGCAGCAATGGGCGGTGATGATCTCGGTCTATTGCGTCAGCCATGTCCCTGCCCTGCTGACACTCGAGGTGCCGGGCTTCGAAGGCCGCACCCTGCTGCTGATCGCGTTCCTGATCATCGTCGTGCAAGGCAGCGACGTGCTGCAATACATCTTCGGCAAGCTGTTTGGAAAACACCGTTTTTCGCCGAACGTCTCGCCGTCGAAAACCTGGGAAGGGCTGATCGGCGGACTGGTGTCGGCGAGCCTGCTCGGCGCGCTGCTATCGTTCGTGACACCCTTCTCGCCGCTGCAGGCAGCAGCCGTGGCCTTCGTCGCCTGCTCGATGGGATTTCTCGGCGGGCTGGTCGCCTCGGCCATCAAGCGCGATCAGGGCGTCAAGGACTGGGGCCATCTGATCGAAGGCCATGGCGGCATGATGGACCGCACCGACAGCCTGGTCTTCGCCGCCCCGGTGTTCTTCCACATCGTGCGCTATTTCTGGACGGTCTGAGCCGGCGGCCTGTTGCAAGAGCGGTTCATTGGCGCGCTCAGAGCTGTGGATCAGCATGGTGACGACGAAGAACGCACCGACGGAGCTGGTGATGATGCCGATCGGCAGCTCCTGCGGCAGCAGCAGCGTTCGGGCCAGAAGATCGCTGGCCAGCAACAGCACCGCGCCGGGTCAGTTTGGAAGCCGTTTGACACCCTTTTTTATACGCCGAGATAGCGGTCCTGAATTTCTGGCGTCAGCGCCTCGGGCGTGCCTTCGAAGACGGTCATGCCCTTTTCCAGAACGAAGCAGCGGTCGGCCACAGGTAGAAGCTCGGCAAGCGTCTTGTCGACGATAAGGATCGACTGTCCGCTCGACTTGAGCTTGCGGATTGCTGCCCAGATGTCCTGGCGGATCACAGGTGCCAGACCCTCGGTCGCCTCGTCCAGAATGAGCAGGCTCGGATTGGTCATCAACGCGCGGCCGATGGCTACCATCTGCTGCTCGCCGCCCGACAGTGTACCGGCATATTGGTCGCGGCGTTCGCCGAGACGCGGAAACAGCTCGACAACTTTTTCCAATGTCCACGCGCTGCCGCGTGCTGCGGCCAGCAGGTTCTCCAGTACGGTCAGATTGGGAAAGCAGCGCCTTCCCTCCGGCACCAGACCCAGGCCAAGGCGCGCGATGCGGTGCGGGCGCATGCCGGCGACTTGGCGGCCGCCAAAGCTGATCGAGCC
>NZ_RZTT01000552.1 GCF_003996995.1 Mesorhizobium sp. M7A.T.Ca.US.000.02.2.1
GAAAGAAAAAATCTTGCCCCACAGAAAGGCGAGCAGGCCGCCGGTAGCGGCGACCGCCACGAACAACCTGACCTGGACCGGGACGCGGGCGCTGGAGAGGCCCGGCATCAGCATGAAACAGGCGCCGATGCGGCAGAAGGCGAGGAACGCCGCGATGACGACGCCTTGCGACAGCACGCTCACGATATGGTTCCGAGCACCTTGATCTCGACGCCCTTGGCGATTTCGACATGGCTGAGCACCGGCAGAGTGGTGAACAGGCGCTCGATGATCATGCGCACATAGGGGCGGGCGTCGGGCGCGGTGACGAGGACGAAACGCTCGCCGGCTTCCAGATATTTCTTGATCGCCTTGGTGGCGTCCTGGCCGAACTCCTCGAGCTGACGCGGGTCGATGTCGAATTCGCGCACCTCGCCCTTGGCGTCGCGCTTGAGGCTCTGGTGGAAGGCGAGGTCCCAGCGGTTGCCGAGGCGAAGCACCTTCAGCACGCCGCCCTCGGACAGGTCGCCGCATATCTGCTGGGCCATGCGGATGCGGACATGCTCGACGATCTGCTCGGTGCGGCGCACATGCGGCGCGATCTCGGCGATCGCCTCGATGATCAGGTGCAGATTGCGGATCGAGACGCGCTCGGCGAGCAGCAGCTTCAACACCGCCTGCAGGCCGGGATAGGAGATGTGCGTGGTGCAGATCTCGTCGGCGAGCTTGCGGTATTCCTGGTCCTGGCGTTCGAGCAGCGCCTTCATGTCCTTGTAGGACAGAAGCTGCGGCAGGTTGTTGCGGATGACCTCGGAGAGATGGGTGAGCAGCACCGACATGTTGTCGGCGAAGGTGTAGTTCTCGCGCTTCAGATCCTCGGCGAAGGCTTCGACCACGGAATAGGCGCGCATGCCGAAGGCCGGCTCGCGGATTTCCTCGCCCGGTATCTCGGGTATGTCGCGGTTGCCGAGCAGCACCATGATCTCGCCGACGCGCATCTGGTACTCGGCCACCACGGTGCCGTGCACCTTGATCTGGTAGCTCTTCGGCGGGATGGCGAAATCGTCGGCGACGCGCACTTCCGGCACGACGAAGCCGTACTGGGTGGCGAATTTCTTGCGCATCTTGCCCATGCGGAAAACCAGTTCCTGATGCGACGTCAGCAGCCTTGTCGACAGCTGTTTGCCGATCAAAAGCTCGATCTCGGCGGTGGCGAGCGAAGCCTTGACCGAGTTCTTCTCCTCTTCGACCTTGGTCGCCTTTTCCTGGTCCTTGATCGCCTCGGCTTCGGCGACGGCGCGGTTGGCGCGCATCGGGATGACGTAGCCGAGACCGGCCATGCCGGCGGCGAGCGCAAAGAACGGGAACAGCGGCAGGCCGGGCATCAGGCCGAGCAGGACCAGCAGCGATGCCGCGACATAGAGGGCGCGCGGGTGGGCACCGAGCTGGCCGAACACCGCCTGGTTGGTCGAGCCGCGGGTGCCGCCCTTGGAGACGAGCAGGCCGGCGGCGAGCGACACGATCAGTGCCGGGATCTGGGTGACGAGGCCGTCGCCGACCGACAGCTTGATGAACACGTCGGCGGCTTCGCCCATGCCCATACCGTGCCTGATGTAGCCGATGGCGATGCCGCCGACGATGTTGATGGCGGTGATGATGAGGCCGGCGATGGCGTCGCCGCGCACGAACTTCGAGGCGCCGTCCATCGAGCCGAAGAAAGAAGATTCTTCTTCCAGCTCGCGGCGGCGCAGCTGCGCGGTCTTGTCGTCGATCATGCCGGCCGACAGGTCGGCGTCGATCGACATCTGCTTGCCTGGGATGGCGTCGAGGGTGAAGCGCGCGCCGACTTCGGCGATACGGGTGGCGCCCTTGGTGATGACGATGAAGTTCACCACGATCAGGATCATGAAGACGATCAGGCCGATGACGAAGTCGCTGGCCATCACCAGCTTGGAGAAGCCGGCGATGACATAGCCGGCGGCATGCGTGCCCTCATTGCCATGCGACAGGATCATGCGCGTGGTGGCGATGTTGAGCGACAGCCGCAGCATGGTGGCGATGAGCAGCACGGTCGGGAACGACGAGAAATCGAGCGGCCGCTGGATCCACAGCGCCACCATCAGGATCAGCACCGAAAGCGCGATCGAGAAGGCGAGGCCGACGTCGATGAGAAAGGCTGGAATCGGCAGAAACAGGACGGCCAGGATGATGACGATGCCGATGGCGAAGAAGACGTCGCGGCCGTTCTTGGCCACCGCGCCGGGCTGAATGCTTTCGCTGATCGCCATATCGTCCTCAAACCCCATAGACTGCCGAGCGCGCGACAGCCCTGTGAGGGTAGCCCGCCAAGCTTGCGCGAGGGTGGGAGACTGGCTAGTTCCAACGATCATGCGCAGGCCGCCGTGTCGGTCGGCCTTGTAAAGAAGGGAAACCCGTGCTTCTGATCATCGGCACCATCCGCTTGCCGCCTACCAAATTGGAGGAAGCCAGGCCCGCTATGGAACGCATGGTTTCCGGCAGCCGCGCCGAGCCCGGCTGTCTCGAATATTCCTATGCGCAGGATGTTTTCGATGCCGGGCTCATCCGGGTCATGGAAGTCTGGAGCGACAGGACGGCGCTCGAGGCGCATTTCCGCTCGCCGCACATTGCGGACTGGCGTGCGAGCTGGCCGGCGCTAGGCATAGGCGAGCGCAACCTCGTGCTCTATGAAGCCGGCGAGCCCATGCCGACCTGAACGGTCCATCGGCCGATCGATATCGCGCCCGCTGTGTGATGTCTGTCGGCATTGTGGTTGCCATGCCGTGCCGCCGGGCGTATCAGGCCGGCTTTCCACTGCCTTTCGATATCGGCGAGCCGCCCCGGTGCTTTCCAGAAACCACAGCGAAGTCTACGCCCGCCGGCTGCGCGCGGTGCTGATCAGGTCGTTGCCCCTGCTCGAGGCACGCGGCATCGTGGTGGTAGTTCTCGCCGGTGTCGTAGGCGTGATGGCTGGCATATTGGTCACGGCGATGAGCCAGATCGTGCAGGACCTGCACGGGCTGCTGTTCGGCGTTCAGCCAGGCGGCCGGCTTTCCGGCATGTTCTCGCTCGCCAATCCGATGCAGGCGCTGATACCGGCGATCGGCGGCATGCTGCTGGGGCTGACGGTGGTCTGGCTCAGGATACGGAAATTCCGCACGCCGATCGACACGATCGAAGCCAATGCGCTCTATGGCGGGCGCATGTCGCTGACTGACACCTTCATCATCGCCGGCCAGACGATGATCTCC
>NZ_RZTT01000553.1 GCF_003996995.1 Mesorhizobium sp. M7A.T.Ca.US.000.02.2.1
GCTGAAGCCACGCCGGAAAGCAGGACGATGGCGGCGAAAAGCGTCTGCCGAAACCCGCCGCGCCTGGAAATCATCCGGCGCGCCGCATACCACCGCCGCGTCGCGTATCCTTCGCGCTTTCCTCGGCGAACAGCGAAGCCAGCTGCTCGGTCATGGCGCCGGCCAGCTCCTCGGCATCGACGATGGTGACAGCGCGGCGGTAGTAGCGCGTGACGTCGTGGCCGATGCCGATGGCCAGCAGTTCCACCGGCGAACGCGTCTCGATCAGCTCGATGACGGCGCGCAGATGGCGCTCGAGATAATTGCCCGGATTGACCGACAGCGTTGAATCGTCGACCGGCGCGCCGTCCGAGATCATCATCAGGATCTTGCGCTGCTCGGGCCGGGCGATCAGCCGGTTGTGCGCCCACAGCAGCGCCTCGCCGTCGATATTTTCCTTGAGCAGGCCTTCGCGCATCATCAGGCCGAGATTGCGCCGCGCCCGCCGCCACGGATGGTCGGCGGACTTGTAGATGATGTGGCGCAGATCGTTGAGCCGGCCAGGATTCGGCGGCTTGCCGTCCTTCAGCCATTTCTCGCGCGCCTGCCCGCCCTTCCAGGCCCGTGTCGTGAAGCCGAGGATCTCAACCGAGACACCGCAACGCTCCAGCGTGCGCGCCAATATGTCGGCGCAGGTGGCGGCGACCGTGATCGGCCGGCCGCGCATGGAGCCGGAATTGTCGAGCACCAGCGTCACCACCGTGTCGCGAAATTTGGTGTCGCGCTCCTGCTTGAACGACAGCGGCTGCATCGGGTCGATGACGACCCGCACCAGCCTCGCCGGGTCGAGGTAACCTTCTTCCAGGTCGAAATCCCAGGAGCGGTTCTGCTGCGCCATCAGCCGGCGCTGTAGCCGGTTGGCCAGCCGCCCAACGACGCCGGACAGATTGGCCAGCTGCTTGTCGAGGAAGGCACGCAGCCGGTCGAGTTCTTCTTCTTCGCACAGCTCCTCGGCTCCGACCGTCTCGTCGAAAGCCGTGGTGAAGACCTTGTAGTCGATCTCCTTCGGCAGATTGGTGAAGGGATTGTCGTTGCGACGCGCCTCGCCGGGTGTTTCGGCATCGGCGTCGTCATCGTCGGACAGATCGTCGGCGGTGGCGTCGGAGGCTTCCGTCTCGGCCGACTGTTCGTCATCGGCGGAAGCTTCGGCGTCCTCGGACTGCGACTGCTCGGAGCCGGAGTCCTCTTCGCCGCCCTCCTCGCTCTGCTCCTCGCCTTGCGGCTGGTTGTCGTCATTGTCCTCGGAATCTTCCGTCTCCTGGTCGTCGCCGAGTTCCTCGGCCATCTCCATGGAGGCGAGCATCTCGCGCACCACCCGGGCGAACGCCTGCTGGTCGCCGAGCTTGGCCGACAATCCGTCGAGGTCGGCCTTGGCCTTCTCCTCGACCCAGGGGCGCCAAAGTTCGACCAGCCGCTCGCCGCTTTTCGGGATCGGACGGCCGGTCAGCTTCTCGCGCACCATCAGGGCAAGAGCTTCCTCGATCGGCGCGTCGGCCTTGTCCTTGATGTCGACGAGGTTGGCCTTGGCGTATTTGTCCTCCAGCATCGAGCCGATATTGTCGGCGACGCCCTGCATGGCGCGTGAGCCTATCGCCTCGACGCGAGCCTGCTCGACCGCGTCATAGATGGCGCGGGCCGCCTTGCCTTCCGGCGCCAGCTTGGTGTGGATGCGCACATCATGGCAGGCGCGCTTCAGCGCCATGGAATCGCCGAGGCCGCGGGTGATCGCGATATCGGTCTTCGAGGCCTTCTTCGGCAATTCGGGCAGACGGGCACGGCTGCCGGCAAGTGCGGGCCGGTCCTTGGCGAAACCGACTTCCAGTTCCTTGTCGCCGGCAATGGCGCGCATGCAGACGGTGACGGCACGCTTGAAGCTGTCGGCTTCAGAGCCCGTCTTCGACTTGTTGCGCGTGTTGTCGCCCGGACCCGCCATCATCTATCTCTATTGTACCGCTGGCCGCTGGCCAAGCTGAGTGCGCAGGAGGCCGATAATCTCTTCGACCGAGATCGTAAAATAGCCGCCTTTCCCACTGTCATATGCCTGTCTCCACTGACTGTATCCGTGGTCAAACCCGTCGGGAATTGGACGAACACCCTCAAGTTCAACCAGACTTTCTCTCAGTACGTCAGCCGCTACAGGGAGGTGAGGGATTGTTTGCAGCTGCTTTCCGTCATTAGGTATCGGCGCGTCAGAGACTGAGATCGATACGATCGGCTGACTTTCGCCTTCCAGATAATCGACAGCGCCTATGATCACACGCGAGGATACTGGTGTCGCGCCGTGATACGTCCAAGTCTGCCCAGGTTTGAGTGGTTGGTTCTGGGCCATGGCTGCCTGACTGAGACCAAAGCAGAGGAATACAAGACTCCATAGGAACGTCCGGTGGGTCGTTCCCATGGAGCGGTCTTAGCCCAGCACCACGTTGGCGGCGCTCTCGGGCAGATCCTCGCCGAAGGCGCGCTGATAGAACTCGGCCACCACCGAGCGCTCCAGTTCGTCGCACTTGTTGAGGAAGGTCAGCCGGAACGCCATGCCGATATTGCCGAATATCTCGGCATTCTCGGCCCAGGTGATCACGGTGCGCGGGCTCATCACGGTCGACAGATCGCCGTTGATGAAGGCCGAGCGCGTCATGTCGGCGACGCGCACCATCTTGTTGACGATGTCCTTGCCCTTGCTGTCGCGATAGTGCTTGGCCTTGGCCAGCACGATGGCGACTTCATTGTCGTGCGGCAAATAGTTCAGCGTGGTGACGATCGACCAGCGGTCCATCTGCGCCTGGTTGATCTGCTGGGTGCCGTGATAGAGGCCGGTGGTGTCGCCAAGGCCGACCGTGTTTGCGGTCGAGAACAGCCGGAAGGCCGGATGCGGGCGAATGACCCGGCTCTGGTCGAGCAGCGTCAGCCGGCCCGACGATTCCAGCACGCGCTGGATGACGAACATCACATCCGGACGGCCGGCATCGTACTCGTCGAAGCACAGCGCGACATTGTGCTGGTAGGCCCAGGGCAGGATGCCGTCGCGGAATTCGGTGATCTGCAAACCGTCCTTGACGACGATCGCGTCCTTGCCGACGAGATCGATACGGCTGACATGGCTGTCGAGGTTGACGCGCACGCAAGGCCAGTTGAGGCGGGCGGCGACCTGTTCGATATGGGTCGACTTGCCGGTGCCGTGATAGCCCGACACCATGACGC
>NZ_RZTT01000554.1 GCF_003996995.1 Mesorhizobium sp. M7A.T.Ca.US.000.02.2.1
GTCCAAGCTCGATGTGTTGACCAGGAACGTCAAGGACATGTTCGGCGAGGCGCTGCCGGCGCAGACACTGGTTCCCGTTCCCAAGCTTGCAATCGACCCCATGCTTTTCGAGGTGGAAGCCGTGGTCATTCTGGAGTAGGGGCGAGATCGCCCCACAAACTGAAACGGGTCGAGCGCGCCGCCGACAGCCGCACATCCGGAGCCATTATACGGAAGTAGAGCCGGCCAACGGTCGGTTGAGATTCGCGTCAGCTCAGGTCTGTCCTTCGGTTTCGCTCGAAGCAAAGCCGCCAATTTCGCGACGCATTACAGTAGGTAGTGGCTCAGCGCGTTTTCCCTTCCGGCTACCGCGGCGGTATTTGCTCTGATACTCGCGTCGCTGTTTCGCGATTTCGTAGAGTACGATACCCGAACTGGTTCCGAGGTTTAGGCTCTCGATCATCCCGAACATTGGAATTGCTACGCACATCTCGCTGCGCTCGACCGCGAGGGTGCTGATGCCCCGTTTCTCATTGCCGAACCAGACAGCGAGTTTGGTGTGCTGGGTATAATCGCCCTCGTGCAGGAAAACGCTGGTCTTTCCCTTTATATGCGGCGAGGTGACGACGGACACAAAGCCATGTTTTTCCAGATGGCTGAGGCAGGCGTCAGTGCTGTCGAATCGTTTCACAAACGTCCATTTGACGGCTGATACAGACGTTTCCGAAAGCGATTTCCGTTGGCGCATTTGCTGCCAGTCATCAGGAAGTGCTTTGCGTGGATCGACGATATAGACTCTTTCAACGCCGAGGGCATTTGCGTTTCGAATTACCGTTCCGATGTTCCTGATATCATTCGGATCTTCGACAACGGCTACCAAGTTCTTGCAGCGAAACGATTTGACCGCAGCCGCACGCTTGCGAACCGATACTCTGGGTTTCTGAGCCTCAAGGGTTTCCATGAGAGGTTCTTACCAGAGGCGCATCTGAATCCAAGGCCCGTGGCGACTCTATCGCCGCCACATCAGGAAGTCGCATAAGATAGATTATGGAACTAACGCATGGGCCAGGAATTGTAAATTGCCGCTGATTCTCATAGGCTTGAGCGTTCGTGGCGTCTTGCCTTGGGCGAATAGCCAACGCTAGGCTGTCTAGATGAAGATGGCAAACAGCGAGATCGAAGCGGCGATTGAAGTGTTCGTGCAAGGCTTCAGCGCCGACAGAAGCCGCACCTTTCCTTACGTGGCCAGCCGTGTTGGGCCGTTGTGGGTGATGCGCGACGCCGAGCTCAAGAATCCTCGCGATTACCGCGGCGAAGAATGGGTCGTCCATGACGTCGCCGCTCAAGAGGCCGATGCCATCGTGCGGCAGCATGCACGGCCGGGCTTTGCCATTTCCGTTATGATCGCGCACGAGGATCCGGACGGGCCGACACGAACCGCCTACAAAGCTCTCGGCTACCGGCTGCTTCGGACCGAAGGCTTTTTTGTCCACCGATTGCGCCGGATTCCCAGCCCCGCCGGCGGTTGCTTCGATCGAACGCGTGCAGACAGCCGAACGGGCGGCGCAGTTGGGAAAGATCATCCGCAGGCAGCCGATCCCAGACGATTTGCTCGGCGACAGCGCGCCATTCCGTCAGTATGTGGCAGTCGATGGCGCCGATATCGTTGGGCGCGTACGCAGCCTTCATGCCGTGGGAGCCACATGGTGTTCGAGCATGTATGTCGAGCCGTCGCACCGGCGTCGCGGCATTGGCCAGGCTTTGATGTCGAGAATGTTGCACGACGATCGGGCTTTTGGGTCGAGATACTCGGCGCTGGCTGCAACCCACGTCGGGGCGCTGCTTTATCCCCGGATGGGCTACGAGCGGATCGGAACGCTGCTGATATTTGCGTCAAGGAGCCGGAAGACCGTATGAGGGTTTATTCGCATCATGCTGATTCGTAAGGGGTTTCAATCGCCATCCCATCATAGGCCGGCTCGACGTTGGCGGGTGTCTCGTTCATCACCGTGGCGTAGTCGAGCGGAACATGCATATGCGTCAGCACGGCGTGTCTTGGCGCCAGCCGCTCGATCCAATCAAGCGCTTCGCCAAGGGACAGGTGACTAGGATGCGTCCGGTATTGCAGCGCGTCGATGATCAGCACGTCGAGGGCGCGCAGCCGTTCGGCGGTGGGTTCCGGAAAGTCGCTGATGTCCGGGCAATAGGCGAGACCGCCGATGCGGAAACCGAGCGATACGATGTCGCCGTGGATCTGCGGCAGCGGCTCGAGGGTGAGGGTACCCCCCTCTCCTTCGATGACCACCGGCCTGGTGTGGTCGATGAGATGCGGCCTGACGATCGGCGGATAGGAACTGCCTTGCGGCGTCTCGAAACAGTATCCGAACGCTTCCCGCAGCCGAAGCATCGTCGCCCTGTCGGCATGAACGTCGATCAGCTGGCGCTGATCGAGAACGAAGCCGCGCAGATCGTCGATGCCATGGATATGGTCGGCATGCGGGTGGGTATAGACGACCGAATCGATACGTTTAACGCCGGCCAGCAGCATCTGCTGCCGAAAATCCGGCCCCGTGTCGATGACCACAGTCGTGCGGCCGCCATTCGACGCGATCCGCTCGACGAGTGCGGCGGCACGCGTGCGCCGGTTCTTCGGGTTGTCGGGGTCGCAATTGCCCCAGTCGCCGGTGATGCGCGGCGTACCTGGCGACGAGCCGCAGCCGAGAATGGTGAGGCGCAGCCGGTCGGTCATCGTTCAGGCGCTTTGCTCTACAGGCCGCGGCATCTTGCCGAACAGCCGGAAGAAATTATCCGTCGTCAGATCAGCGATTTCAGCTTCGCTGACGCCGATGGTTTCGGCCAGCACCTTGGCGGTATGGGCGACATAGGCCGGCTCGTTGCGTTTGCCGCGAAACGGCACGGGCGCCAGGTAGGGCGCGTCGGTTTCGACCAGCAGGCGGTCATGCGGCACATCGGCGGCAATGGCGCGCAACTCAGCCGAATTCTTGAAGGTCAGGATACCCGAGAACGACACGTAGCCGCCGAGAGCGACGCCAATTTCGGCGAGCCGATGTCCGGAAGAAAAGCAATGCAGGATGAAGGGGAAGGCGCCCTTCCCCGTTTCGGCCTCAAGAATATCAGCCATATCTGCATCGGCATCGCGCGAATGGATGACCAGCGGCAGCCCCGTTTCGCGTGCAGCGGCGATGTGATTGCGAAAGCCTTGTGCCTGCGCATCGCGTGGCGCCTTGTCGTAGAA
>NZ_RZTT01000555.1 GCF_003996995.1 Mesorhizobium sp. M7A.T.Ca.US.000.02.2.1
CCGCAGACCTTCAGGAACCTGTCCGGCCAGTCGGTCGGCGAAGCACTGCGCTTCTACAAGCTCGAGCTTTCCGCGCTCACCGTCTTCTATGACGAGATCGACCTTGCCGAAGGCAAGCTGCGCATCAAGACCGGTGGCGGCGCCGGCGGCCACAACGGCATCCGGTCGATCGACGGTCATATCGGCAATGGCTATCGCCGCGTGCGCATCGGCGTCGGCCATCCCGGCGTCAAGGAAATGGTCCAGCACCATGTGCTCGGCAATTTCGCCAAAGCCGACCGCGAATGGCTCGACCCGCTGCTCGACGCGATCGCCGACAATGCCGCCATGATCGTCAAGGGCGACGAATCCGGCTTCATGAATAAGGCCAGTCTCGCCGTCCAGGGCAAGGCCGGGCCGGAGCCCGAAAAGCCAGCGCAGAAGCAGTCGGCGCACAAGCAGCAAAGTCATGTCCGCCAAGCACGGCCTCAACAGCCGGTGGTCAAGCTGCCGGAAAGCGGTCCAATGGCCGCCATGCTGAAGAAGCTGTTCGGCGGCAAGGACTGAGCATCAAGGGGACCGAAGGGCTTGACGTTGATCACCCCTATCGCCCATAGCCCTGATCAAATTTCTATTTTCCCGATAGGACCGAACAAAAATGGGTTTCAAATGCGGCATCGTTGGCTTGCCCAACGTCGGCAAGTCGACGCTTTTCAACGCGTTGACCAGAACGGCTGCGGCGCAAGCCGCCAACTATCCATTCTGCACCATCGAACCGAACACCGGCGAGGTGGCGGTGCCAGATCCGCGCCTGCAGAAGATCGCCGCGATCGCCAAGTCGAAGGAGATCATTCCAACTCGCATCTCTTTCGTCGACATTGCCGGCCTGGTGCGCGGTGCCTCGAAGGGCGAAGGGCTGGGCAACCAGTTCCTCGCCAACATCCGTGAGGTCGACGCCATCGTGCATGTGCTGCGCTGCTTCGAGGATGACGACATCACCCATGTCGAGGGCCGCATCGACCCCGTCGCCGATGCCGAGACGGTCGAGACCGAGCTGATGCTCGCCGACCTCGACAGCATCGAGCGCCGCATCGTCCAGATCCGCAAGCGCGCCGGCAGCAAGGACAAGGAAGCGACGACCGTGCTGCCGTTGATGGAGGCAGCGCTCGAACTGCTGCAGGCCGGCAAGCCGACCCGCATCCTGCTCAAGGGTATTTCAGCCGAAGATTTACGCATCCTGCAGGGCCTGAACCTTCTGACCTCGCATCCCGTGCTCTATGTCTGCAATGTCGCGGAGGCCGATGCCGCCACCGGCAACGAACACACCAGGGCCGTGGAGAAGATGGCCACCGCGCAGGGCGCCGGCACCGTGGTGATCTCGGCGGCGATCGAAGCCGAAGTCGCGCAACTCTCGGACGAGGAAGAGATGGAATTCCTGTCCTCGCTCGGCCTCGACGAGCCCGGCCTCAACAAGGTCATCCGAGCCGGCTACGACCTGTTGCATCTTATCACCTATTTCACCGCTGGGCCGAAGGAGACGCGCGCCTGGACCATCCATAAGGGCGATAAGGCGCCACAGGCCGCCGGTGTCATCCACACCGATTTCGAGCGCGGCTTCATCCGCGCCCAGACCATCTCCTACAACGACTTCGTCACACTGGGCGGCGAAGTCGCGGCCAAGGAAGCCGGCAAGGCGCGTGACGAAGGCAAGGAATATGTCGTCCAGGACGGCGATGTGCTGTTGTTCAAGTTCAACACCTGATGCCTGAAGCGCTCGAGAACATCCCGGCAAGCTGTCGGCGAAGTTCCTCGATACATGCTTCCAAGGCGACGGCGGCCATCCGCCCGACAGCCGCTTGTCTTGATTTTGTCACGTCACGGGTCTAAGCGGCAGACGCACGGTCGGCGCTGACGTCGAGAACCCGTGCAATCCAACACGACGCGTCAATCTGAACGCACCCTTTGGCCCCAGCAAGGGATATCAGGCGATGATCAAGGCCTTCGTCGTGGACAATGACCGCCTGCGCGTCGTCGACGATCTCCTGGCAAACAGCGAGACCATCGTCTGGGCGGACCTGTTCAACCCGACCAAGGAAGAGGAAGCGACGATCGAGAGCTGGCTCGGCGTTGCCATTCCGACGCGCGAGGAGATGGAGGAGATCGAGATTTCGAGCCGCCTCTATGTCGAGGACGGCGCCTATTTCATGACCGCCACCCTGCCCGCCCAGACCGAAATCGACGATCCCTTGATGTCCCCGGTTACCTTCGTGCTCGCCGGCACAAGGCTGATCACGGTACGCTACCACGAACCGAAAGCTTTCAAGACCTTTCCGCAGCGCGCCGAAAAGGTGGCGACCGGCTGCACCAGCGGCGACACCATCCTGATCGGCTTGCTGGAGGCGATCGTCGACCGTCTCGCCGACATTCTGGAACGCGCCGGCCGCGACATCGAGGCGATCTCGCGCGATATCTTCGAGGCGCGGTCGACCAAGGTTTCCAAGCGCAACCGTGATTTCCAGGAGTTGCTGAAAGCCATCGGCCGCAAGGAGGACATTGCCTCCTCGATCCGCGACAGCCTGATCTCGCTGCAGCGCCTGGCAGGCTTCTTCGCCCATGCCTCGACCCGCACCAAGATGAGCAAGGACACCAAGGCGCGCATCAAGACGCTGTCTCGCGATGTGCTGTCGCTCGCCGACCACGCCACCTTCCTGTCGCAGAAGATCTCCTTCCTGCTCGACGCCACGCTCGGCATGATCTCGATCGAGCAGAACGCCATCATCAAGATCTTCTCGGTCGCCGCCGTCATCTTCCTGCCGCCGACTTTGGTCGCCTCGATCTACGGCATGAATTTCGACATCATCCCCGAGTTGAAATGGCAACTTGGCTATCCCTTCGCCATCGCCATGATGGTGCTGTCGGCGATCCTGCCCTTCTGGTACTTCCGCCGCCGCGGCTGGCTCTGAGTGGCCTTGTCGATCGGCTGCCACAGGCTGGCGCAGTAAAAATCGCTTGACCAAATGAACGCCGGCCTGCATCCGGAAGCCCCGATCCTGGGGATTGTGGGTCGACAAGCCGGATTCCAGACCATGACTGCAGAGATAAAGACATGGGCCTATGAGGACTTCATCGAGGGCGCATCGATCGACCTCGGCTCGAAGCTCGTGAGTGCCGCCGAGATCGTCGAATTTGCCGGAGAATTTGACCCGCAGCCAATGCATCTCGACGAGGAAGCCGGCAAGGCCAGCAT
>NZ_RZTT01000556.1 GCF_003996995.1 Mesorhizobium sp. M7A.T.Ca.US.000.02.2.1
TCTCGTGGGCTTACCTGCCTGCCGGCGGTTTCGGTACGACGATTCTCCTGACTCTCTAAGACTTGATCGCACCGATTCCCGCCGAAACGATTTTTCGGCTCCCGAAGGAATCCTGCGATGTTTTTCAAAAAGTCAAAAGGGCTGAACGCCCCATCTGAAGCTGTCCGGACCGACGATCGTCGTCATGTCCAGACCGACGCAATGCGTGCCTCCGGCCGAATGCCGGCGGACGATATTGCTTCGCCTTTTTATCTCGATTTTCACACGGAGGACGGACCGATGTTCGATCCCTATAGAATACCTGGCTCGAGGAGCCTGCATATCCACCGACTGCCGACCTGGGCGCTGCTGATCGGCGACACCTATTCGTCGGCGGTTCACGCCGAGGTTCGCCGCCGGCCGCATCGCGGCATGCTGCCGGATGTCGATTTTTCGCGCGCGGTTCCCGATCTGAGCCGGCCTTCGCTGGTGCGCCGGATCATCCGGCTGATCCGGCCGGGCGCGAAAAACCGGGCTGGCGGCACCGTGTCGTCAGGATCGTCTGGCGCAGCTGTCGGCGAAAAGCCCGCGAGCCCCTATATTGCGCGAAGCAGGGCCGAGGGTCCGGGTGATTCCAGACCGTCGGCCCTTGACGCCATGGGTTCCGGGGATTTCGTACGCTCACGTGCCGCGTAAGCGGCAAACACATTTCACAGGCATAACCTATGTTGTTGTTTAGCTGGTTTGAAAAAAGGCTCGATCCGTTCCCCGCAGCGGAACCGGTCGAGCCGCCCAAGACGCTGGTTGCCTTCTGCCTGCATTATACGCGCGGCGCATGGCCCTATATCCTTTTCGACGCGGTGCTGGTGACGGCCATCGCGATCGCCGAAGTATGGATGTTCGGCTTCCTCGGCCGCATCGTCGACTGGCTGTCGGGGCAGAATCGCGAAACCTTCCTGCAGACGGAAGCCTGGAAGCTCGCCGGCATGGCCTTCATCGTGCTGTTCGCGCTGCCGGGCACGGTATGGCTGCATTCGTTTCTCAACCAGCAGACGCTGATGGGCAATTATCCCATGCGCATCCGCTGGCAGGTGCACCGCTATCTGCTCAAGCAGTCGATGAGTTTCTACCAGGACGAGTTCGCCGGCCGCATCGCGACAAAGCTGATGCAGACGGCTCTCGCCGTGCGCGAATGCGTCATCAAGGTGATCGACGTCCTGAACTACGTTATCGTCTATTTCCTCGGCATGCTGCTCATCGTCGGCTCGGCCGACTGGCGGCTGGCTGCGCCGCTCGGCGTCTGGCTGGTCGGCTATATCCTTTTGCTGCGGTTTTTCATTCCTCGGCTGGGCAAGGTTGGCGAGGAACAGGCCAATGCGCGCTCGATCATGACGGGCCGGGTCGTCGACAGCTACTCCAACATCCAGACGGTCAAGCTGTTCAGCCATGCACGCCGCGAAGCGTCATTCGCCAAAGACGGCATGTCCGGCTTTCTCGAAACGGTCTACCGGTCGATGCGGCTGGTGACAGTGCTTTTTGGCTCGCTTTACATCCTGAATGCATTGGTCTTGTTCTCTGTCACCGCGATGGCGTTGTGGCTGTGGCTGGGGCAAGCAGTGACGATCGGCGCGGTCGCCGTGGTCATCGGCCTTGTGCTCAGGATGTGGGGCATGTCGCAATGGATCATGTGGGAAATGTCGGGCCTGTTCGAGAACATCGGCACGGTGCAGGACGGCATCGCCTCGATCTCGCTGCCGCGCCTTGTCGAGGACAGGCCGGACGCGAAGGAGATCAGCGTTTCCAGGGGTGAGATCCGCTTCGAGGATATCCGCTTCCACTACGGCAAGCAGAAGGGTGTGATCGAAGGCCTGTCGCTGGCGGTGAAGCCGGGCGAGAAGGTCGGCATCGTCGGCCGCTCCGGCGCCGGCAAGTCGACGCTGGTCAACCTGTTGCTGCGCTTCTACGACCTCGAAGCCGGGCAGATATTGATCGACGGCCAGGAGATCGCCGGTGTGAAGCAGGATTCGCTGCGTGCGCAGATCGGCATGGTCACGCAGGACACCTCGCTGCTGCATCGTTCGGTGCGCGAGAACATCCTCTATGGCCGGCCCGATGCCACCGACGAGATGCTTGTCGAGGCGGCGCGGCGCGCCGAGGCGCTGGATTTCATATCAGGGCTTTCGGATGCCAGCGGCCGCAAGGGCTTCGATGCCCATGTCGGAGACCGCGGCGTCAAATTGTCCGGTGGCCAGCGGCAACGCGTCGCCATTGCTCGCGTTATGTTGAAGGACGCACCTATACTTATCCTTGACGAAGCGACCTCGGCGCTGGATTCCGAAGCCGAGGCGGCGATCCAGGAGAATCTCTACAAGCTCATGCAAGGCAAAACCGTGATCGCCATAGCGCACCGGCTGTCGACCATCGCGGCGATGGACAGGCTGGTGGTGATGGACAAGGGTCGTGTCATCGAGGAAGGTTCGCACGAGGAACTCGTCGCCAAGGGCGGGCTCTACGCGCAGCTCTGGCAGCGCCAGTCGGGCGGGTTCCTGCTTGAGGACGGTCCCGCCGACGCCGCCAACGACGCACTTGCAAAGGGGCAAGCCGCAGAATGATGGCCGCCGCATGATGACAGCCGTCTATCGCTGGTTCGAGAACTGGGTCTATCCGTTCAGGGAGCCAGCGAATCTTCGGCCACCGACCAGCGTCGGCGGTTTCCTCTGGCACTATGTCGGCCAGGCGAAGTTCGCCTTCTTCGCCATGCTGGTCATCGGCGGCATCGCGCCGCTGGTCGAGGCCGGCCTGTTCTACTTCGTCGGGCGGCTGGTCGATATTCTCGACCAGCTTCCCGCCGAGCGCAGCTGGCACGCACTGTGGGCCGCCGCCGGCCCTGAACTGGTTTTTATGGCCGTGGTGGTGCTGGTCATCCGCACCGTCATCGTCGGCCTGTCGGCGCTGGTCGACGAGCAGACGATCACGCCGGGCTTCTACAATCTGGTGCGCTGGCAGGCGCACCGGCATGTCTCGCGCCAGTCCTACGCCTTTTTCCAGAACGATTTCGCCGGCCGCATCGCGACAAAGGTCTGGCAGGCGGGGCAAGCCACCGGCGACCTGATGGAAAGCTTCATCGAGGTCGTCTGGTTCATGATCGTCTACACGGTGACGACGCTGGCGCTGGTCGCAGGCCTCGATCTCAGGCTGGCGGTGCTGGTGGTGATCTGGATTTCCGCTTTCGCTT
>NZ_RZTT01000557.1 GCF_003996995.1 Mesorhizobium sp. M7A.T.Ca.US.000.02.2.1
CGATGAGATCGGAATGGCCGCCGACATATTTGGTCAGCGAATAGACGGACACGTCGGCGCCATGTTCGATGGGCCGCTGGAAAACCGGGCCGAGCAGCGTGTTGTCGCACACGACGATCGGCGTCGACCCTTGGCTAGCGCCGATCTCGTCGGCGATCTTCCGCATCAGCGCGATATCGACCAGGCTGTTGGTCGGGTTTGACGGCGTTTCGATCAGGATGACCGACACGCGGCCCTTCGCGACGGCGGCGTCGGAGGCCGTGCGCACCGCCGTCTCGTCGACGCCATCCGCGAAACCGACCGCGCCGATACCGAAGCCGGAGAGCGTGCGCGTCAACAGCGTCTCGGTGCCGCCGTAAAGCGGCTGCGAATGAAGGATGACGTCGCCCGGCCTGATATAGGCGAGCAGCGTGGTGGCGATCGCCGACATGCCGGATGAAAACAGGATGCAGGCATCCGCCCCCTCATAGATCGCCAGCCGGTCCTCGACGATCTCGCTGTTGGGATGGTTGAAGCGCGAATAGACCAGGCCCGACGCCGTGCCGCTCGGCGGCTCCTTGCGGCCGGAGGTGTAGTCGAAGAAGTCGCGTCCTTCTTCCGCCGACTTGAACACGAAGGTCGAGGTCAGGAACACCGGCGGCTTGACCGCACCCTCCGAAAGTTGCGGATCGAAGCCATAGCTCAGCATCAGCGTCTCCGGGTGGAGCTTGTGGTTGCCGATATGGGTTTTCGACGGGCGTGGCGCGGTCATGATCTTTCCTGCCTGTTCGAGTGAAATAGTGAACGGCAATTTATGCGATCCCGTTCCGCCGGTCCTTGCTATTTTTGGGCTCGCATGGCTGCATTCCCGCAACAAATTGCCCGGAGAGACCGAAAGTGCAGCAGAAGATAGCCGACGATTTCGACCTGAAAATCCTGCGCGAACTGCAGGCCGACGCCCGCATCACCAACAATGAGCTTGCCGAGCGGATCGGCCTGTCGCCGTCGCCCTGCCTGAGGCGGGTGCGGCGGTTGGAGGAGACCGGCGTCATTAGAGGCTACACCACGCTGGTCGATCCCTCAGCCTTCGGCTGGAACATGGTCGCCATCGCCACCATCCGGCTCAGCCGCCAGAACGAAGACGAGATCGTCATGTTCGAGGACGCGATTCGCGGCTGGGAAGAGGTGCTGGAATGTCACCTCGTCACCGGCTCGCGCGACTATGTGCTGAAAGTGGTGACGGGAAGCCTTGAGCAGTACGAGCGCTTCATCAAGGAAAAGATCGCGCGGCTGAAATGCGTCGCCTCGATCGAGACCAGCTTCGTCATGAACACCATAAAGGAACGGCGCCTCTAGCATTTCTGCCGGAGGCGCCGTGTTGAAATATCTAGACGTTACCGAATAGGCTTACTTGACCGCCTTGTCGGTGATGGCGGTGGTGTAGGCGCCAGTCGGCTCCTTGGTGATGATCTTCTGGTCGAGCAGCGCCTTGGCGGTGCGCTCGTAGGTCGCCGGATCGAGCTTGCCGTCGGCGTTGTCGATCAGCTTGGCGACTTCGCTCATCATGCGCTTCTGGTGGTTCTCGTCCTGGCCGCCGCCATCCATGACGATGCCTGCGGCTTCGTCATTGTTGTCGATGGCGTATTTCCAGCCCTTCATCGAGGCGCGCACGAAACGCACCATCTTGTCTTCGAAGGCCGGGTCCTTGAGCTTGTCTTCCGACGCATAGAGCCCGTCCTCAAGCAGGTCGTTGCCCATGGCCGAGTAGTTGAACACGGTCAGCTGTTCGGGCTTGTAGCCGGCGTCGATCAACTGCCAGTACTCATTGTAGGTCATGACCGAGATACAATCCGCCTGCTTCTGGATCAGCGGCTGCACGTCGAAGCTCTGCTTCAAGACGGTGACGCCGTCCGGGCCGCCGTCGGTCTTGAGGCCGAGCTTGTTCATCCAGGCGTAGAACGGATACTCATTGCCGAAGAACCAGACGCCGAGCGTGTGACCCTTGAAATCGGCTTCGGTCTTGATCGGGCCGTCCTTCGGGCAGACCAGCTCCATGCCTGCCTTCTTGAATGGCTGGGCGATGTTGACCAGCGGCACGCCCTTTTCGCGGGCGGCCAGCGCACCGCCCATCCAGTCGACGATGACATCGGCGCCGCCGCCGGCGATCACCTGCTCGGGCGCGATATCGGGACCGCCCGGCTTGATGTCGACGTCGAGACCTTCGGCCTCATAGAAACCCTTGGCCTTGGCGACATAGTAGCCGGCAAACTGAGCCTGCGTGACCCATTTCAGCTGCAACGTCACCTTGTCGGCGGCCATTGCCTGGAACGCGGCGAGCGACATCGCGCCAGCCAGAACGGGAATAATCAGTCTTTTCATTTTTTTACCCTCTGAAGTTAGTGCCCTAAACCCACCGCCCCTATCCACCACGGACAGAGGGATGCCAAAACGTGACGGCTCTTTCGACAAGAGCGACCACGCCATAAAAGACCGAACCCGCAAGTGCTGCAACTGCGATTTCGGCCCAGACCATGTCGATGTTCATCCGCCCGACCTCGGTCGAGATGCGGAAGCCCATGCCGACGACAGGCGTGCCGAAGAACTCGGCAACGATGGCGCCGATCAGCGCCAGCGTCGAGTTGATCTTCAGCGCGTTGAAGATGAAGGGAGCTGCTGCCGGCAGCCGAAGCTTCAAGAGCGTCGGCCAGTAGCCCGACGCGTAGGTGCGCATCAGGTCGCGCTCCATGTGGCCGGAGGCGGCCAGGCCGGCGACCGTGTTCACCAGCATCGGGAAGAAGGTCATGATGATGACAACAGCCGCCTTGGACTGCCAGTCGAAGCCGAACCACATCACCATGATCGGGGCGACGCCGATGATCGGCAGCGCCGAGACCATGTTGCCGATCGGCAAGAGGCCGCGCCGCAGGAACGGCACACGGTCGGCGAGGATCGCGGTGATGAAGCCGGCGCCGCTGCCCACGACATAGCCGAAGATCACCGCCTTGAAGATGGTCTGCCGGACATCCGCGCCGAGCACCGGCAGCGAACCGGCGATGCGCGCGCCGATTGCGCTTGGCGGCGGCAACAGGATGAAGGGAATGCCGGCGCCACGCGTCACCGCTTCCCAGATGATCAGTATCCAGGCGCCGAAGATGGCCGGGATGATCAGGCGCAGCGCGGTGCGAGCCCAGCTTGCCATCGGGCGAAGGCCAGACA
>NZ_RZTT01000558.1 GCF_003996995.1 Mesorhizobium sp. M7A.T.Ca.US.000.02.2.1
GATCAATGGCGTCGCCACCGGCCTGCGTTCCGCCGGCAAGATAGGCACGCCGCTCGGCCTCGTCGTCGGCGGCGACGTCACTGACGATGGCGGCGGCCAGATCACGCAGCCGAGCGAGGGCACCCAACTGCTCCAGTTCAGCCAGCGCTACAGCCAGGGCGTCGGCCCGGATCGCGTGCACATGCCGGTTTATATCGGGCTCGGCAACCATGATCTCGACCAGAACGGGCCGCGGCACCATGTCGACTGGTACCGGCGCGAACTGCGCGACTATGTCGAGGTCAACCATCGCGCCGGCGTGTTCTTCAAGCCGCCGGTGCCGGCCACCGACTATGATGTCGACACCGACTGCTACTCCTGGGACTGGGGCGGCCTGCATCTGATCCAGACGCATCGTTTCGCCGGCGATACCGGCCACGGCGCCGAGAGCAGCCTGCCATGGCTGAAGCAGGACCTGGCGACCTATGCGGCGGACGGCCGTCCGGTCGTCCTGTTCCAGCATTATGGCTGGGACACTTTTTCGGTGGAACGCTGGGATGCCGCCAAGAGCCACTTCGATGATGACGGCACCGGTGCGCCGCATTGGTGGAGCGAGGCCGACCGGCAGGCGTTGCTGGCGGCGCTGAAGGGCTACAATGTCGTCGGCATTTTCCACGGCCACCAGCACGAAACGCCGCTGATCTATCGCAGGGACGGGATCGACCTGTTCAAGCCGAAGGCTGCCTATATGGGCGGTTTCGCGCTGGCCAGGGTGACCAGCGACGGCATGGACGTGGTGCTGGGCGAGGCGACCGGCGATCATGGCGAGGTTGCCTTCACCAATGCTTTCAGCAAGGGCTGGAGCACATGAAAAAGGCGGCCTTCGCGGCCGCCTTTCCCTCGATAAAGCGCGTTTCTCGATGTCGGATCAGAGCGCCTTCTTGACCTTGTCCTTGACGTCGCCATAGGCCTTCTGCACCTTGCCGGCGATCCAGTCGCCCGTGCCTTCGGCCTGGGTCTGCCTGTTGCCGGTCGCCTTGCCAGCGGCTTCCTTGACCGAGCCTTTGACCTGCTTGGCCACGCCCGCAACCTGATCCTTGTTCACCATTTTTGCGCATCTCCCGGGTTGTGAATTCGGAGGAATTCATTTGCGGGTAGCCAACGAGCCGGCGTCGGTTAGGTTCCAGGCGTCGCCCGGACGGCAGATCAGGTCGCGCGGCCGCCGCCCGGGGCAAGGTCGGTGGGCTAGGCTGTGAACACGCGTTGGCAATGGGATTTTCGAGGCCAGGCGCGCGGGGAGAAAAATGGCAGAATTTACGCTCTATATCGGCAACAAGTGTTTCTCCTCATGGTCGCTGCGGCCATGGCTGGCGATGAGGCATCTGGAGATCCCGTTCGAGGAAGGTTTCGTGCGGCTGCGCACGCCTGAAACCTTTGCCAATCTGGCGAAAGTGTCGCCGACAGGTCAGGTGCCGGTGCTGAATCACAACGGCAAGATCGTCTGGGAAACCCTTGCCATCCTTGAATATCTCGCCGACCTGTTTCCCGAAAAAAAGCTCTGGCCGGCCGATATCGACGCCCGTGCGCTGGCGCGTTCGGCTGCGACCGAGATGCATTCCGGCTTTCGCGAGGTTCGCTATGGCTGGCCGATGAATTTGCGTCGGCCCAAGGCCCACAAGCCGCTCGACGCCGAGGGCGAGGCGCAACGCGCCCGCATCGAGGCGCTGTGGCGCCAGTGCCGGGAAAAATACGGCAAGGGCGGCCCGTTCCTGTTCGGCCACTTCACCGCGGCCGATGCCATGTATGCGCCTGTCGTCACCCGTTTCGACACCTATGGCGGCACGCTGGCGCCGGATACGCGCGCCTATGTCGACGCCGTGCTGGCAACGCCGGCGATGCGCCACTGGTATGCCGAGGCGGCCAGGGAGACGTGGCCGGAACCCGGTCCGGACGAATAGGATCCAAACGAAAACGCCCCTCGCACCTTTTTCGTGCGGGGGGCGTCTTTGCCATCAACTGTTATTCGATTGCTCTCATGAACTGCTGATGACACCGAATAAATGCGCGTCTGCGCAGATGGTTCCTGGATGCCGGAAAACTTTTCTCAAGTTGGCGCAAGCGCGCTGTTTGGCGTCCGATCTGCCGTCGTGCCAGGTGTTTTGGCCAGGTGGTTTGGGAGAATTCCGCAGCTGTGGCTTGATGCAAATTTGACAGCGCCCCAAAAGAAGCCTATAAGCAAATCGTCGATATTTGTTTGACTGACTTTTGTTATCCGCGCTTTCGAGCGCGCCTTTGACGAACTTCCCACATCAAAAATCGGGACAAACGACGTTGTGCATCCGCATGGCGTCGAACGAATATTTGCCATGGAAGGGTTCGTCATGAGCACCGGCACAGTTAAATGGTTCAACGCCACCAAAGGTTTTGGTTTTATTCAGCCTGACGACGGCTCGGCCGACGTTTTTGTCCACATCTCGGCCGTAGAGCGCGCCGGCATGCGCGACATCGTCGAGGGCCAGAAGCTCGGCTACGAGATGGTCCGCGACAACAAGTCGGGCAAGATGTCCGCCGACCAGTTGAAGGCGGCCTGAAAAAAGAATTCAGCTCTCCCGGTGACCACGGATGTACTGGCACCGGTGAGTGGCGAATTCGGGCGCATGGCCGCGGAGACCTGAGTTTCCACGGCATATCATGCGCATGAGAGGGGCGTTTCGTGCATCCCGGTGCATCCTTTTTGGATGGTCATCTGGTTGCGCGGCGCCTTACGGAAGGTCAGGCGGTGCCTGGCCTTTTTCATTTTGCGGGCCTCGCCGCCGAAAGTGCGCTGCGCGCCAGCCTGGACGTGCTAAGGGACGCTCCAGCAATTTGAATTCGCCGCGCGTATTGCTTTGTGCGTGATCCTGACCGAAGACCCGGTCTCGCTCCATCGGCACAGGCTCCTGACAGGAGAAAGATTTGACCACCAGTTCAAAGACAACCGTCGATCAGGCCGTGTCCCTGTTCAGCAAGACGCAGACCCAGTCGATGTCGCTCAACCGCATCAATTCCGAGCGCGACGCCGTCAGCGAGGCACGTGAAGCCAAGACCGCGCGTCTGCGCGAATTGCGGCTGGAGAAGGAGGCCGACGAGATGGCCGCCGCCGCCGCGCTAGCCGCTTTGCCGAAGCGGGCCGGAAGACGCTGATGGCCACCAAACGCGTACCGCCAACAC
>NZ_RZTT01000559.1 GCF_003996995.1 Mesorhizobium sp. M7A.T.Ca.US.000.02.2.1
ACATAGACGCCGGGCGAAAGCGTGACATTGCCCTTCAGGTTCATGCCGCTGCAATAGGTGCCTGGACCGAGCGTCGCCTTGTTGTCGTTCTGGCAGGGGGTCGCGGCCACCGGGGCCGGCAGGTCGACAAAGGGATCGCCGGCAGGCAGCGCCTGGGTGATCGGGGCCGCGCAGACAGTCGTGACGGGATTGCTGAGAGAGACGCCGCCCGCAGAGATCACGCATTTGGCCTGGAGACCCGCCGAGCCCTGAAGCTTGACGGCGTCGGAAGCAATGGAATTGGACATGACCGAGCAGCCGGTCAGCTTAACGCTGGTGCTGCCGGAAAACAGCATCGCCTGCGACGCGGACGGATCGAGCGCGAGCATGCAGGCACTCGAGGCATCGGTAATGACGGCCACCGCCCTCGCCTGTTCGGGAACCTTTTCTTGTGTGAAGATCAGGGTGAACATCCGGTCGAGTTGCTGGCTGACGATCACCTCGACCGCTTTTTTCGCCGTATTCGGTCCGGACGCCGGCGGCGTATTGACGACGATCGTGCCCGAGCCCAGCCCGTTCGACGCCGCGGACTGGGTCGCGGCCGCGACGATCGTCGGCTTGTCGGAACCCCAGATCTGTTCGAGCGCTCCGGCATAGGCGGCCGCATCGGCCGTCGCCTGTAACCTCAGGCTGTTGTAGTACCAATAGGAGGTCTCGACGCCGAAGCCCGCAGCGCCGACAACGACCGGCAAGGTCAGAGCAAAAATGGTAGCGACGTTTGCGGCCGTGCTCCGGCGCATGGCGTCCATTACAAGCCGAACACGGGTGAAGCTACTCAAGGCCATGGTTTAAATTAGAAAGCACGCATAAATGAACGAATGGCTAAAAAGTTCGTTGCATTTTTGAGCAGTGGTCCATTGGCTTCAAAAAAGAAGTGTTTCGCTGGCTGACCAACGCGCAAGCGCATCGATGTCTCAGAGTGGGCCGCCCCTCAAGGCCAGCGGGAAATTGCCGGATTCGCAACCGAGACCGCGCGAACAACGACCGGGTCTTCGAAAAACACACCGGAGTAAACGTATTTACAAATTACTGATGCATGTATGGAGGATGGAGGTTCAGGATTTGCTTCAAGCGGAAAGAATTGGCATCGACTCCGCGACCGTATCAGCCAACATCTCTCGCTGCACGGCCAGGAAAAACCTGCGCACTTCATCGCTGGCTGCTGTTCTGTCCCTGCCGGACCCGACGACGAGATCGAGCAACTCCGACGCCTTGGCTCTCCAGAACGAGGTGGCGGTCTCGCCATGCAGGTTGCCGAGCTTGGCAGCAACCTCCCTGACCAAGAATACCTGACGGTCGATCGGGAACGCACGGACTTTTTCTGGGGACATCTTCCAAACCATGAGACTGACGCAACGAATCAACCATTGCCAACAAGCAATGGCGTAGCCGGGAAGGTGGAAACGGAAGCTTAACGGCGCTGAGGTGGGTGCAACGTGGGGCGGTCGTCGGGGACGAAAAGGGCGCAGCCCTACGCACGCGCCATCGCCATGTGCGTTCAACGCGATTGTTGACGTAGGAATCGGGGCAAGCGAAACGGCGTCGGCCCTCAGGCCTGGAGCGCCCTCGCCTCACCGCCGCGCTTGCGCGGCGTCATCATGTCTCTTGCCATTAGTCCGCTCGCCCGGCAAAACGCCATGAACGCCCGGCAGGCGTCCTCGGTCTTGACCACGTCCACCGTGGCGCCAAAGCAGGCGTTGAACGCTTTCTGATAGATCGGGCCCTGACGGCGCGCAGGCCAGTCCTGGAGAAAATCGAGCGCCTGTTCGACGCCATAGATCTCCTCGACCGGCAGACCGGGTCCAGGCGCTATGCGCACCGGCACCTCGAATTGCAGTCTGTCCATTTCCTGTCTCCCGAACCGGCGTCACCGCAGCAACGCCGTTCGTCGTCAAAAGTTGCTTTGATCGGCTTTGACCCAGAAATGTGTCGTCACTTGGGTCGCTGAACCGCCACGCCGCCCAGAATAGATCGCGCTCCCGAGATATGTCTTGGGCGACATACGCTCACTGGTTCGCCGGATCCGTCTCCGCGTCGAAGGCCATGCGAATGGCGGCGATCAGTACAAATACCGTCGGCACGGCGAAGATGCCGCCGAGAACAAGGGCCGCCATCGCCGACAGGCCGAGCGTCTCGGCAACCGCCCAATAGACGGTTCCGATGCAGATGAGCGCCTGGACGCAGAGGAACGTGGCAGCCGAGGCCGCGCGCGACAGGGTTTTGAAAGTCTTGATGCGTTGTTGCATTGAAATAATTCGGAAATGACGCGCCGCGCGACCGCTGCGCGGCCGACAGCCGCCGCACGATCACGACGCGAACAGGAATAGCGATGAGGTGGGGGTACGGCCCTGGGCCGCTCAGGCCGTGATGGCCGGCGGTGCGCGCGGCTGGTTGGTGCTCGCTCCGGGAACCAACGCGGCCCCATATCCCGAAACCATCGCTCTTTGCGATGTCCGTTCGGCCCAAAGAAAAACAGCGTCGGGGACCGCAAGCGCGGGATGGCCGCCGGCGAACTTGACCAGGAGCGGACGGCCGGCACGAACTTCCAGCGCTTGCGCCTTGCCGGTGACACGCAGCAGCGCCGCCACCTCGCCCGACCGCTCGACACCGACATTGGCACCGCTTGGCGCAGAGCCCGCAATGCCTGACGCCACCGGCAGGCCGAAGCACAGCATCGCCAGCAGCACCATGCCGATCAGGCATGAGCACGCTGCCGTCAGCGGCGCTTCAGGCCATCCGGTTTGCCTGGCCGCCGCGAAGGGACGCGATCTCGAAAACATCACCCGCCCTAACGCACCATGGCCAGAAAGGGAAGCAAACCGGGCAAAAACCGGCAAGACATCGCCCATGCGAGGCAAATATCGGGAAGCGCGCGGCCGCATCAGACAGTTCTTCCTTGAACCTTTTGCCCTCAAGTGCCAAATCTGGGGAAATTTTCACGCTGGCTCTCCTGCAGAGCCCTACCCGCTACACGGACAAAATGGTCACCTATCTCGACGCTGCCACGGCCCCGCTCAGAAATACCGGCCAGATCCGCCTCTATGGCGAGGACGGCTTTGCCGGCATGCGCAAGGCATGCGATCTCACCGCACGCTGCCTCGACGAGCTGGTGCCGATGGTCCAGCCCGGCGTCACCACCGAAG
>NZ_RZTT01000055.1 GCF_003996995.1 Mesorhizobium sp. M7A.T.Ca.US.000.02.2.1
CTCCCCCACAGGTGGGGAGATTGGCAGTTTCGCCGCCGGCTCTTCCCTGGCAATGTTGTTGATTGGCGAAAGCAGAGATGAGGGAGCAATCTCCCCCCTTGAGGGGGAGATGTCCGGCAGGACAGAGAGGGGCGCCAGGGAACTCGTACTATCCAGGAACCCCACCCCTCACACCTTGACCAATTGCTCCACGCGGTCCTTCTCGCCGAAAATTCTGAGATACCGCTCGATCTCTTTCACATCGCCGGTCGCCTTGGCCGGATTGTCGGAAAGTTTGACCGCTGGCCTGCCATTGGCCTCGGTGACCTTGCAGACCAGCGATATGGCGTCGAGGCTGTTGGTTTCCGTCGGCGCGCAGCCTTCGAAATCATTGGTCAGATTGGTGCCCCAGCCGAAGGACATGCGCACCTTGCCCTTGAAGTGGCGATAGGTCTCCTCGATCGTCTCGACCTCGAGCCCGTCGGAGAAGATCAGCAGTTTCTGCCGGGGATCTTTGCCCTTGTCGCGCCACCAGGACAGGATCTTTTCGCCGCCTTCGATCGGCGGAGCGCTGTCGGGGCGAAAGCCCGTCCAGTCGGCCACCCAGTCCGGCGCATCACGCAGGAACGATGCCGTGCCGAAGGCGTCGGGCAGCACGATCAAGAGATTGCCGCCATAGTAACGCTGCCAGTCCTGCAGCACCTTGTAGGGCGACTGCCTCAGTTCTTTTTCCGAGTCGGCGAGGGCGGCGAACACCATCGGCAGCTCATGTGCGTTGGTGCCGAGCGCTTCGAGGTCGTTGTCCATGGCCAGAAGCACGTTGGAGGTGCCGGTGAACGCTTCGCCGATGCCTTCCTTCAGCGCCTCGACGCACCAGCGCTGCCACAGGAAGGAATGGCGCCGGCGCGTGCCGAAGTCCGAGATGCGGATGCCGGGCAGCGCCTTCAGCCGCTCGGTCTTGGCCCACATCTTGGACTTGGCGCGGGCATAGAGCACGTCGAGCGCGAAAGGCCCGAACGCCCGCATCGCCGCGCGCGATCGAAGTTCATTGATGATGGCGAGCGCCGGGATTTCCCACAGTGTGGTGTACATCCACGGCCCGCTGAAGGTCAGTTCGTACTGGCCGTCGCGCTTCGACAGCTCGTAGTCGGGCAGCCGGAAGCCTTCCAGCCAGGCGAGGAATTCCGGCTCGAAGATCTGCTTGCGGCCGTAGAAATTGTTACCGCCGAGCCAGATCATCTCCTTCTTGGAGAAGCGCAAGGTGCGGGCATGGTCGAGCTGTTCGCGCAATTCGGCCTCGTCGATCTCGTCGGCAAGGCGCACCGAAGTCGTGCGGTTGATCAGCGAGAAGGTTGCGTCGACCTTGGGATACATGCCCCAGATCATCTGCAGCATCAAAAGCTTGTAGAAATCTGTGTCGAGCAGGCTGCGCACGATCGGGTCGAGCTTCCAGGTGTGGTTGTAGACGCGCCGCGCAATATCGGTCTTAGCCATGTCTCAACACCGCCTTCGCTGCCTGCCATCCACAATCGCGACAGGCCTCATAGCATCGAATCGGCCAGAACGCTGCCCGCTTTCAGGCTGGCCCGACAAAAAGAGCTGCCTGCATGCGGTGGCGCAGAGCTTGGCATCAACTTGCGGATTTTCCGCCCATCACCCTGAGCGCCGGACGCTTGCGGCGGCTGACGATGCGGCCGGCCACAGGGGCGTCGGCGCGCCCGTCATCCCCGGCCTTCTCGGCGAACAGCCAGTCGATGAACACCTGCACGATCGGTGTCGCCCGCATCTCGTTGCGGCAGACGACATAGAAATCGTCGACCGCCGGCACCGACAGACTGAACGGCGCGACCAGCATGCCCCTGGCCAGCAGCGCACTTGCCGTCACGGAGTCGCCCAGCGCCACGCCATGGCCATGCACCGCCGCTTCGGTCGCCATGCGCGCATCGCCGAGGTGATGGCGGCGACCCCGCTCTAGGTCCAGCGCTTCGGCGGCCGCCAGCCAGGTGTGCCATTCGCGGCCGTCATCGCCATGCAGGAAGACATGGTCGGCGAGATCCCTGACGCTGCGGATCGGCCGGTTGTTGATCAGGGTCGGGCTGACCACGGGAAACAGTTCGAGGCCCGACCATTTGCGCATCCAGCAATCGGTCCAGCTGCCGTCGCCATAATGCACGCAGACATCGATGGTGGGCGCCCGCAAATCCTTGGGATCGTTGGAAGGAATAAGCGTCAGCCTTATGTCGGGATATTGCGCCATGAAACTGCCGAGCCGCGGTGTCATCCACAACAACAGAAGCGCCGGCACGCAGGAGACCGAAAGTGTGCCGCTGCTCGCCGGCCTTGTCATGCGCTGTGTGGCGGCGGCGATGCCGTCGAAGGCGGTCGACACCGCCGGCAGAAGCTCCGCGCCATGCGGTGTCAGTTTGACCCGCTGGCCGGCCCGCTCGAACAGCTTGACATTGAGCGACTGCTCGAGCGCCTTGATCTGATGGCTGACGGCGCCATGGGTGACATTCAGCTCAATGGCCGCCTTGGTCAGCGAGCCATGTCGGGCCGTTGCCTCGAAGGCGCGCAGTGGATTAAGCGGTGGCAGGCGCTTGGTCATGGGTATCAACTTTATTGTGAGATTTTCTCACAGAAAACACCCTAACAATATCAATTGATTTTTCAATGCCGCTGCCGGACACTGAACCTGGAACAGCATCAAGACGTGAAATCTGCAGGCAGCCAGCGGGACAGCGGCCCGGCCGGATGACGGTCGGTTCGCAGGCGTCATCCGCGGCGGCACTGCATCAGCCCAGGAGGAGCGGACATGGGATATGATCGCGGCAAGCTCGACGCGTTGCGTCGCAAATATGGTGACAGCCATGGCGGCGAGATGTTCGACCCGAAATTCCGCAAGGTCGCCGATAAGATCTTCTCCAAGAGCGGCACGCGGCTGGCGCCCTATTCAGGCATCCCGACCTTCCTCGCCGCGCCCTACCGCGAAATATCGGCCGACAATCCGGATTTCGGCGATTTGCAGGTGGCGATGATCGGCGTGCCGATGGACCTCGGCGTCACCAACAGGCCAGGCTCGCGCTTCGGGCCGCGAGCGCTGCGTGCCATCGAGCGCATCGGCCCCTACAATCACGTTCTGGAATGCGCGCCCACACATGAGCTCCAGGTCGCCGATATCGGCGACACGCCGTTCCGCAGCCGCTACCGGCTTGAGACAAGCCATGAGGATATCGAGCGCCGCACCAACCAGATTGTCGATGCCGGCGTCATCCCGCTTTCGATCGGCGGCGACCATTCGATCAGCCATCCGATCCTGAAGGCCGTCGGCAAGAAAGCTCCGGTCGGGTTGATCCATATCGACGCCCACTGCGACACCAGTGGCCTGTTCGACATGACCAAGTTCCACCATGGCGGCCCGTTCCGCAACGCGGTGCTTGACGGCGTGCTCGACCCGACGCGCACGATCCAGATCGGCATCCGCGGCTCGGCCGAATATCTGTGGGAGTTCACCTACGAGTCCGGCATGACCGTGGTGCATGCCGAGGAGGTGACCGGCCTCGGCATTCCGGCCATCATCGAGAAGGCGCGCAGAATAGTCGGAGACGGCCCGACCTATGTCTCCTTCGATATCGACAGCGTCGACCCGGCCTTCGCGCCCGGCACCGGCACGCCGGAAGTCGGTGGGCTGACGACACGCGAAGTGCTCGAACTGCTGCGCGGCCTCAAGGGCCTCAACATCGTCGGCGGCGACGTCGTCGAGGTGGCGCCGCAATACGACGCCACCACCAACACCGCGCATGCCGCCGCACAGGTGCTGTTCGAGATATTGAGCCTGATGGTGTTCAGCCCGGCTGTCACCGGCAAGGGATCCTGACCTCTACCAATCCGAACGAAGGCGGCCGCCGCGCTGGAGCCGGCGGCCGTATCCAACAAACAAGCGTCCAGACAGGGGAATAACAATGACAATCCGCAAGACATTTGCCTCGATCGCCGCCGTGCTGATGCTTGGCACCGCCGGTTTCGGCTTCGCCACACAAGCCGCAAGCGCCGATGCGCTGGCGGACATCACCACGGCCGGCACCATCAATGTCGGCGTCTTCGCCGACTTTCCGCCCTTCTCCTCAGCCAGCGCCGATATGAGCCTCAAGGGCTATGACATGGATGTCGCGCAATACATTGCCGATACGCTCAAGGTGAAGCTCAACCCCATCGCCGTCACCGGCCAGAACCGCATCCCGTATCTGAACGACAAGCGCGTCGACATCCTGATGAGCGTCGGCTACTCGAAGGAACGCGAACAGGTCATCGACTTCGCCGCCGCGTACGCGCCCTACTACATCGCCGTGATCGGTCCGGCGGCTCTGACGGTCAAGGGCAAGGAAGACCTCGCCGACAAGTCGATCGCCGTCAATCGTGGCACGCTGGAAGACACCTCGCTCACCGAGGCAGCACCGGCGTCGGCCGACATCAAGCGCTTCGACAACTACAATTCGGTGATCCAGGCCTTCATCTCCGGCCAGACGCAGCTGATGGTCGTCGGCAACGATGTCGGCGCGCAGGTGCTGGCCAAGCAGGATGCGCTGAAGCCGGAGCAGAAGTTCCAGCTTCTGACCTCGCCTTCGCATATCGGCCTCAACAAGAATGAGGACGGCCTGAAGAAGGCTGTCAACGATGCCATCGCCAAGATGCTGGCCGACGGCAAGCTGGACGAAAGCTCGAAAACCTGGCTGAAGACGCCGCTCAATCCCGAAAACCTCAAGGATTGAGTTTCCGTGGCCTTTGCCTGGCTCCCGGGTGCTCTGGGCGACATCGCGCACGGTGCGGCCACGACGATCCTGCTGATCGCCGTGACCACGCTGGCCGGAACGCTGCTCAGCATCCTGGGTGCCGCGGGGCGACGAAACGGCCCGGTTCTGCTCAAGCGGGCAATCGCCTGTTACGTCGAGGTGATGCGCAACACGCCGTTCCTGGTGCAGCTGTTCTTCATCTTCTTCGGGCTGCCCAGCCTCGGCATCCGGCTCGACCCGCTCCTGGCCGCCATGCTGGCGATGACGCTCAACATGGCGGCCTACACCATCGAGATCGTCGGCGCCGGGCTTGACGCCGTGCCCGGCGGGCAGACGGAAGCAGCGCTCGCACTTGGGCTGCGGCCACGCCAGGTGTTCGTCAAGATCGTCCTGCCGCAGGCACTCAAGATCATCTATCCCGCGCTGACCAGCCAGATCGTCATCATGATGCTGGAGTCGGCCGTGGTGTCGCAGATCGCCGTGCGTGAACTGACCTACGAGGCCGACATGCTGCAGGCGCGCACCTTCCGCTCTTTCGAGACCTATTTCGTCGTGACGCTGGTCTATCTCGCTCTGTCGATGGCCTTGCGCCGGCTGCTGGTGTCAGGCGGGCGCCGTGCGCTCGGAGCCGGCGTATCATGATCGAGTTCACCTTCTGGGACATCGTGCGCAACCTGCTGCTCGCCGCCCGCTGGACAGTGCTGCTATCGCTGGCCGCCTTCATCGGCGGCGGCATCGTCGGCCTGATCGTGCTGTTCTTCAGGATCGCCAAAAACAAGTGGAGCAGGCGCATAGCCTCGGGCTACATCGCCCTGTTCCAGGGAACGCCGCTCTTGATGCAGCTGTTCCTGATGTTCTTCGGGCTGCCGATGCTCGGCCTGCGCATCGAACCCTGGACGGCGGCGGCGCTCGGCCTCACCTTCTTCGCCAGCGCCTATCTCGCCGAAATCTGGCGCTCCGGCGTCGCGGCGCTACCCCTGGGGCAATGGGACGCCGGCGCAAGCCTTGGCCTGCACTATCTGCAGGAGCTGAGGCTGATTATCCTGCCGCAGGCCTTTTCGATCACCCGCGCACCCACCGTCGGCTTCCTGGTTCAGCTGATCAAATCGACCGCGCTCACTTCGATCATCGGCTTCGAGGAGCTGGTGCGGACCTCCAACGCCATCAACAATGCGACCTTCGAACCGTTCAAGGTCTACGGGCTGGTGGCTCTGATCTTCTTCGTCATGTGCTTTCCGCTGACGCAATACGCCCGCAGGCTCGAGAAACAGGCGGCTGCTCGCTGACGCGCCAAGGCAGCGCTCGATTTCAGGCCGGCAGCCCAAGCTGCTTGCGCAGGCTCTTGTCGAATGCGGGCGCGGGGACGAAACGACGCAGGAAACTGATCTGGCGCGCCATTTTTCCCGCCGCATAGCGTTTCTTCGGCGCAGGATCGGTCGCTGCGGCCAAAACGGTGTTGGCGACCACTTCGGGCGCATCGCCTTTTTCCATCGATTTCCGCACGGATACAGTCATCCCGGCGCGCGCGGAATCGTAGATTTCGAGCGACCGGTCGGGGGCGGCAAGATTGTCCTCGAATGCCGTGCGGGTATAGGCGGGCTCCACCAGCGAAACGCGGATGCCGAACGGGCGCAATTCGTAATCGAGCGACTCCGAATAACCCTCGATGGCATGTTTGGTCGCCGAGTAGAGTGCGAAATAGGGAGCGGGGATGAACCCCTGCACCGAACTCAAATTCACGATTCTGCCCTTCCCTTGGCGCCGCATTGCCGGCAGCACCGCGTTGGTCACACGCAAGACGCCGAAGACGTTCACGTCAAACAGCGCCTTAGCCTGGGCGGTCGAGGACTCCTCTGCGCCGCCAAACAGGCCCATGCCGGCATTGTTGACAAGCAGGTCGATGCGTCCGGCCTTGGCCAGAACGTCATCGACCATTGTCGCAACGGACGCGTCGTCGGTCACGTCGCAGGTCAGCATGGTCACGCCGGCGGATGGCCGGGAGGCCGCGCGACGGCTGGTTCCGAAGACGCGAAAGCCGGCGCCTAGCAAGGCATCGGCGGTAGCGCGCCCGATGCCGGAAGATGCCCCTGTGACCAGGGCGACGCCAGGAGTCTTGTTCATGGGAATCATATCCTTCTTTGCGTTGGATCGGATTGGGAAAAGCATGAGAGGCCGGGGCAAAGGGCGTTGGTCATGATTGCGTCTGGCAACCGGTTAGTTCCAGCGTCTGAACAGGGCGCTGGCATTCACGCCGCCAAAGCCGAAGCCATTGGCGATCGCGTACTCCATCTCCATGGGCCGGGGCGCGTTTGCGACGAAGTCGATTCCGTCGCCGGCCGGATCGGCCTCGCCCAGGTTGAGGGTTGGCGGGGCGACCTGATCCCTGAGCGCCAGGATTGCGAAGATCGCACCAAGCCCGCCGGCCGCTCCGAGCAAATGTCCGGTCGCCGATTTCGTGGCACTGACAGCTATCGCGAAATCGCGCCCGAACACGCTCTTGATCGCTTCGATCTCACCCAGGTCGCCGACTGACGTGGATGTCGCATGCGCATTGAGATGACGAACCTGGCGTGGCGAAATCCCTGCCTGGGCAATCGCGATCTGCATGGCCCGGCGCGCGCCGTCGCCGTCCTCTGGTCCGGAGGTGACGTGGTGGGCATCCGCGGTCGTGCCGTAGCCGACGAGCTCAGCCAACGGCTTTGCGCCGCGCGCCAACGCGTGGTCCAATGCCTCGATGACCAGCACGCCGGCTCCTTCGCCCATGACGAAGCCGTCCCGCGATATGTCGAAAGGGCGCGAGGCTTGAGCCGGCGCCCAATTGAAGCCGGTTGAAAGAGAACGCGCCGCGGCGAAACCGCCGAGGCTGACGGTGTTGATACACGCTTCCGTTCCGCCGCACACGGCGATGTCGGCTTCGTTCGCGCGGATCAGGCGGGCGGCGTCGCCGATCGCCTGGATGCCCGCCGCGCATGCCGTCACCGGTGCGCCGAGTGGACCTTTGAAACCATGACGGATCGAGATGTGGCCCGCCGCGAGGTTCACCAGGAAGGATGGCACCGTAAAAGGAGACAGGCGGCGGGCGCCACGCAGGTCCACCGTGCGCACCGCCTCGGTGATGGCGGGAAACCCGCCGACCCCTGAAGCGATGATCGTGGCCGTGCGCAGGCGATCCGTTTCCAGGGCAGGCTTCCATTGCGCCTGCGCGAGCGCCTCTTCCGCCGCAGCCAGCGCAAAGAGGATGAACCGGTCCACCTTGCGTTGGTCCTTCGCGGACAGGACGGCATCGGGATCGAACCCAGCCTCCGGATCTTCGCCAAGGGAGGGAACCACGCCGCCAATCTTAACCGGCAGCTCTCCCACCACATCGTCCGGAAGCCTGCGAACGCCGGACCGGCCGGCAAGCAGGCGTGACCAGGACGCTTCGACATTGGCGGCCAGGGGCGTGACCGCTCCCATGCCCGTGACGACAATCCGTTGCATCTGCTCTCCTGTCCTTGGTGTGCCGGCGGCGCTGCTCGCGCCGTTCAAGCGGCGACTGCTTCGCGAACCTGATCGGCCGCCGCATCCAGAAAAGCCTGTGCAAGGTCGGGGTCGTTGACGACCCGCGAGAGCACGACCGCGCCGACCATCGTCGAGAGAACGGCCATTGCCTTGTTGCCGGTCTTTTCGCTGTCGCCCTCGCCAACCCAACCGCCGAGCATCTCAAGGTACGCCTTGATGCCGACTTCGAATGATGCCTTCACCTCGGCACCTTGCCTGGCCGCATCCGAGCCGAGCGCAACGACCGGGCAGCCGTCCATCTTTTCCCCGCGATGTTCCATGCTGAGGTAGAATGAGATCACCCCGTCGAGCGGGCTCTCAGGATGTGCGGCGGTCGCGGCCGACCATTTGTGGGTGGCGCTTTCCATCGCGCGCCTGGACGCCAGCGCCGCCAGATCGTCCTTCGACTCGAATTGCTTGTAAAAGGCGCCCTGGGTCAGCCCGGCACCCTTCATCAGATCCTTGAGGCCGATGCCGTCAAAGCCGCGCTCCCGAAAAAGCCGGCTTGCCACATTGATCACGGTCTCGCGGTTTTCCGCGGCCTGAGTGCGACTCACACGCATCGTCATCTCCTTTTTTAGATTGCATTTGTAATCTATACCCTATATAGAGGGTGAACGCAATCTAAAAAAGGACAAATGAGATGATCCCCAAAACCCTGAGCGCCTCGCTGCTGGCAGCGCTGTTTCTTGCAACCCCGGCTCTTGCCGAGGAAGCCACCATCGGACGCCCGATCGAAGGCGGCAGCCTGCACCAGGGACACCTGGACATGGTGGCCTACTACGTTCCGCGCGGCGACCTGCTTGAGGTCACCGCCACTTTCGCACCGAAGGCCGGGGGTGATCCGCTGCGGGTTGTCATGGGCCTCGCCAACAGTGACGCCGTGTCGTTTTCCATACCGGGCTACCCGGGCTCGCTCTACGCGTTCTCAAGGTCCGGTAAGGAAGTGACGGTCTCGACCGAGACTGACACATCCCTGCGAGCCGACGCGACAATGCCCTGACCTGACGCGCAGGCCCGCGGCCGCGCGATGCTGGCCGGGGCTCTCGCGTCGGAACGGCGCGCCACCAATAAGTTCGGAGAGAGGTCACATGCTTTACAGCTATTTTGTCGAGAAATCGATCCGGCAGAGCTTCGACGACGTCAACAACCATCGCTGGGACGCGGCGGTGAAGGCCATCGCGCCGCATGTCCATCACCGGGTTGGTGGCGCCCACGCGCTTGGTGGGGAGCGCCACGACAAGCAAGCCCTGCGCCGCTGGTTCGAGCGCCTCGGCCGTGTTCTGCCCACTCTCCATCTCACGGTCAACCACGTCTGGGTGAAGGGTTGGCCGTGGCATACCACCGTGTTTGCCCAGTGGGATGGCACCGCAACCCTGCTCAACGGCGATACATCCTACATCAACCGTGGTCTCCACGTGTTCACGCTGCGGTGGGGCACGGTTCATGCGCTCGAGGAGTTTTACGATTCACAGGCGGCGGCGCGCGGTCTCGCCGCTCAAGCCGCGGCCGGCCTCGAAGAAGCTGTCGCCGAACAGATAACAAGCTGAAGCGCGGTCCGAGGACGGCCGGGTTACCCATGCGCCGACCGGCTCGGGTCCCGAGCCATCTCCGCTGCCGCGCTCCAACTTGTTGCAAGACGTTCAAATTTGAGCTTCCGCACTCATGCTTTGTCGAGAGTATCTCCTGTATTCACTTAAACGGTCTGCGCCGTAGTTTTTAGCCGTTCTGAATCGCCGTCGGCGACGATGACGACGAAATAGGAGAACGCAATGACTCGCAATCACGTTGAACGTCTTGGAGAGTTCCGGGAAATCCTGGTCGCAACCCGACGCGAAGGAGTCCGCAACGTGCACCATACCCGCGATGCAATGCGGGCAAGTGGCTTTCAGATAGGGGACAGCGATGGCTCCAGCTACGGAGCCGAGCTGAAGGCGCTCCAGGAAGAAATTGAGGCAGTCGATCGCGCCATCGAAGACGAGAAGCGGTTGGCCCAGGCCCTCGAGAGCGCAGCTCAATCCCGCCGGCCGAGCAAGCCGAGAATCGTGAAGGGAACATAGTTCCGCTCTCGGCCAAGACGTTCATTGCCTCGGTGCCAAGCGCCGGCTCACGGCACGAACGTTTCTGCAGGCGCCGCTTAATCAGCTACAATATTGGGACATAGCGGCCGCCAAACCGGCAGCTGTCCTGTTTCAATGCCCAAACTCCAGCGGCGGCGCCAACCGGTCGCGCCGCAGCCAGCGCGCCAGAAGCAGCGCGGCCACCACGGCCAGCCCCGTCGACAGGCCGATCCAGATGCCGACGCCATGCAGGCCGAAATGGAAGGCGAGCAGCACGCCGAGCGGCAGGCCGATGCCCCAGTAGCCGATCGCGGCATAGATCATCGGCACCTTGGTGTCGTGCAGGCCGCGCAGCATGCCGGCAGCAACCGCCTGCGCGCCATCGAAGACCTGGAACAGCGCGGCAAAAGCCAGGAACGACACGGCAAGCGCGATCACCCTGGCATTGGCCGGATTGCTCAGATCGATGAAGGCGCTGATCAGCGGATGCGGCCACAGGATCATCACCAGCCCCATCAGCGCCATGAACGAGACGCCGATGACAAAGGCGGTCCAGCCGGCGCGCGACACGCCTTCCGGATTGCCGGCGCCGTGCGCAAGGCCGACGCGCACCGTCACCGCCTGGTTGAGGCCGAGCGGCACCATGAAGGAGATCGAGGCGATCTGGATGGCGATCGCGTGCGCGGCCAGCGAATCCGCGTCGATCAGGCCCATCAGCAGGGCCGCCGCATTGAAGATCGTCACCTCGAAGGCGAGAATGCCGGCGATCGGCAGGCCGAGCCGCAACAGACCCTTGAAGCGCGGCCAGTCGGACCGCCAGAAGCGCCCGAACAGACGGTAGCGGCGGAACTTCTTCTCCAGCATCACCACGGCAGCCATGCCGATGAACATCAGCGCTGAGGACAGCGAGGTGGCAAGGCCCGACCCGGCAATGCCCATTGCCGGCACGCCGAGATTGCCGAACATGAACACCCAGTTGAAGAAGACGTTGCAGGCGACGGCGACGAAGACGATGACCAGCGCCCAGCCCGGCCGTTCCAGCGCCGAGATGAACGAGCGCAGCACGATATAGCCGTAGAACGGCAGCACCGCCCATTCGAGCCAGCGCAGATAGATGCCGGCCTGACGGGCGAGCGCCGGGTCCTGGCCCATGGCCAATAGAATGCCCTCGCCGTGCCAAAGCACGAGCCAGATCGGGATCGAGATCAGGATCGCCAGCCACAGGCCCTGGCGCACGGTGCGGCGCAGGTCGCGCACCGAATAGCGGCGGCGGCCGAGCTCGGTGGCGATCATCGGCGAGGTCGCCAGCATCAGGCCGAGGCCGAAGATCAGCGGCATGAAATAAAGGTTGGCGCCAAGCGCGCCGCTGGCCAGCGTATCCGGCCCCAGACGACCCATCATCATGACGTCGGTGGCAGTCATCGCGGTCTGGCCGAGATTGGTCAGCACCATCGGCCAGGCAAGCGCCAGCGTCGCCCTGATTTCCTGACGCCAAAGATTTTCCGGCGCGCGAGCGCCGGCTTCGATCGCAGACATTGTTCCGCTCTTTCCAGCTACGGCACGTCGACCAGAAGCCGGAAGCCGCATGTCAAACGGCAAAACCTTCGGTTTCGCGGCGTTTGCGTCAGCTTCTGGACGAAACGCGACATGAAGGCAAGGGAGGAGGGACGGGAACGGATTGAGCCAGCGACCGGCCCAAATGCTCTACCGGATCGCGTCCAGCATCCGCCGCTGGCGGTGCATCTCGAGGAAAACCTTGTAGTCGCGCTCGAAACGCCCTGCTGATTTCGGGTTCGACGGGCGCGTCCGGCCGCCTTGCTGCATGGCAAGGCAGGCCGCGTTGAGGTCGGGAAACAGCCCGGCCGCGGTGGCGGCGATCATGCCGGTGCCGAGCAGCACCGCCTCGTCGGCCAGCGGCTCGATCACCGTGCAGCCGGTGGCGTCGGCGTAGAGTTCCATCAGCAGCGGGTTCTTGGTGTGGCCGCCGGTGACGTGCAGCGTGTCGATCAGATAGCCGTTCTCGTTCAGCGCCTCCAGCACGTGGCGCACGCCGAGCGCGATGCCGACGGCGGTGCGCCAGTAGAGCTTGCACAGGCTGTCGAAGGAGGAATCCAGCGTCAGCCCGCTGACGACGCCGACGGCATGCGGATCGGCGAGCGGCGAGCGGTTGCCATGAAAGTCGGGCAGCACATGCAGCCTTGCGGCGAGGTTGTCGCCCTCGGTGGCGCGCAGCTCGGCGACACGCCCGGCGATCTTCGCATGCATGGCGGCATCCGGCTCGCCGCCGGCGCCGTGCCAGCGGATGATGTGGTCGAGCAGGGCGCCGGTCGCCGACTGGCCGCCTTCCGACAGCCACAGCCTGGGCAGCGCCGCGCCGTAATACGGCCCCCAGACGCCGGCGAAGGGCTGCGGATCCGGTGACATCGCCATGACGCAGCTCGACGTGCCGGCGATCAGCGCCAAATGCCGGCCGATATCCTGTTCGTCATCGGCAAAGCCGCCGAGCACGCCAAGCGCGCCGGCATAGGCATCGATGACCCCGGCGCCGACCCGGCATTTCTCGCTCAGTCCAAGCTCGGCCGCCGCTTGCGCCGTCAATCGACCGATATCGGCGCCGACGGGACTGGCCTTTTCCGGCAGGCTGCCGTGCTCGAAAAGATCGTCGAGGCCGACGAGTTCGAAGAAATCACGCCGCCAGCCTGTCTCCTCATGCGCCAGATAGGTCCATTTGGCGGTCAGCGTGCATTGCGAGCGGGCCAGCGAGCCCGTCGCTTGCCAGGTCAGGAAATCGGTCAGGTCGAATAAATAGCCGGCTTCATTCCACGTCCGCGGCAAATTGCGCTTCAGCCACATCAGCTTCGGCGTCGCCATTTCCGGTGACATGACGCCGCCGATGTAATTCAGCACGGCGTGGCCGCTTGCCGTGCATTCGTCGGCCTCGGCAATGGCGCGGTGGTCGAGCCAGACGATGGTGTCCCAGCGCTTGTCGCCCGTGACCGAGACACTGAGCTGGCTGCCTTGCCGGTCGCGCACCACCAGCGAACAGGTGGCATCGAAGGAGATGCCGACAATGTCCTCAGGGTCGACACCGGCTTTTTCGCGGGCAGCGCGCACGGCGGTGCAGACGGCCGACCAGATATCGCGCGAATCATGCTCGGCGTGATCGGGCTTCGGCTGGTTCATGGCGATCGGCCGCTCGGCGCGGCCGAGCAAGGTGCCACTGGTGTCGAGAATGCCCGCGCGAGCGCTCCCGGTGCCGACATCGACCGCGCAGACAAACTGTTTCGTCAAGATGCTCTGTCTCTCGCTCCCAGGCCTGCAATCAGATCGGGCAATTGCAGCATGTCAGCGAATATAAAGTCCGGCTCACTCGACGCAAGCCGCGCTTTCAAGGTCGGATTGCCGGCATGCGAGCCGCCGGTGAAGGCGAGCACGCGCATCCCTGCCGCCCGCGCAGCAATGATGCCGGCCGGGCTGTCCTCGACGACGAGGCATTTGCGCGGACGGGCCCGCATGCTGGCGGCGGCATGCAGGAACAGATCCGGCGCCGGCTTTCCCTTGGCCACCATGGTGGCACTGAACAGATGCGGTTCCATCAGCCCAAGCAATCCGGTGACGTCGAGCGCGTAGCGGATGCGGTCGAGCGTGCCTGAGGACGCGACACAGAACGGCAGCCCAAGCTTCGGCAGCATCTCCTTGACGCCGGCGATCGGCTTCAGCTCCTCGCGGAATTTGCGCATCAATTCGACGCGCATCTCGGTCAGGTGCAGGTCGGTGATATCGAGTCCGAAGTCGCGGCCGAGGATCTCGCGCACGCTTGTCATGCTCCTGCCGAGGAAATGCTCGTAGGCGGCATCCTCACTGACGCTGCCGCCGGCGAGTTTGACCATGCCGAGCAGCGCCGAGACGGAGAGCGCCTCGCTGTCGACCAGCACGCCATCGCAGTCGAAGATGACCAGTTCAGGCATCATGGCGGCGAATGGCTCTCAGAGCTTGCCGGCGAGGTAGCGCGTCAGCGTCGCGCGTGCGCCGTTCGCCCACAGCACGTTGAGCGCATGGGCGAAGGCCTCGACAAACGCCGTTGCGCGACCGACATCGCCGTAGATGTCCTCCATGGCGAGCCAGGCGGCGGGAGCATCCTTTGCCGCCTTTGCCGTCGCCTGCAGCCGGTCCCAGCTCGGGTCGTTGGGCTCGATGACGGCGCCGCTGTCGGTGGTGCCGAAGCAGTAGCGGCACCACAATGCCGATTCCAGCGCCAGGCCCGCGACGCTTTTTCCGGCCTTCAGCCGGTCGGCGATGGTCGGGATGATGAATTTCGGCTGGCGGTTGGAGCCGTCGAGGCAGAGCCGGCGCACCGTGTCGCCGATCTTGGGATTGGAAAAGCGGCTCTCGATGAGCTGGTAATAATCTTCCAGGACCGTGTCCGGCACCGGCGGCACGGTCGGGATGATTTCCTCCCGTTCGAGCTTGGCCAGAAACCCGCTCACCAGTGGCTCCTGCATCGCCTCATGGACGAAATGGATGTCCATCAGGCCGGCCGGATAGGCAATCGTCGCGTGGCCGCCATTGAGGATGCGGATTTTCATTAATTCATAGGGCGCAACGTCTTTAACGAACTGCACGCCGACCTTTTCCAGTGGCGGCCGGCCGCCGGTGAAATGGTCCTCCAGCACCCATTGCCGGAACGGCTCGCAAAACACCGGCCAGTTGTCTTCCAGCCCGAACTCCTTGGCGAGAATGCCGCGCTCGCGGTCCGTGGTGGCCGGCGTGATGCGATCGACCATGCCGTTCGGAAAGGCGACCTTTTCGCTGACCCAGTTCGCCAGGTCCTCGTCGATCAGGCGGGCCAGACCGATGACGCCGTCTGAGGTGACGTGGCCATTGTGGGGAATGTTGTCGCACGACATGACAGTGAACGGCACGGTGCCTTCATCGCGCCGCCGCACCAGCCCGGCAAGAATGATGCCGAACACCGTCTTCGGTGTCGCGCCGGGCTGCGCATCGGCGACGATGTCGGCGTGGGTCGGGTTGAACACGCCGGATGCCGGATCGATGAAATAACCGCCCTCGGTGATGGTCAGCGAAACGATCTTGATCGCCGGGTCGGCCAGCCGTTCGATGATGCCGGCGCCATCGCCGGGCATCAGGAAGTCGATCATGGCGCCGGTGACCCGGGCGCTCATATGGCCGCTGTCCTGCTCGACCACCGTGGTCAGCCAGTCCTGCTCTTCCAGTTTGCCGCGGCCGATCTTTTCACCGTCGAACACGCCGGCGCCGATCAGTGCCCAGTCATGGCCGATGCCCGAATTGAACAGATCGTCGAGATAGACGGCCTGATGCGAGCGATGGAAATTGCCGACGCCGAAATGCACGATGCCGGCCGTCAATGTCGCGCGGTCATACTTCGGGCCGGCGACCTCAGCGGGCAGTTTGGAGAGGTTTGAGGACGAGAGTTTCACGGTCATCTGTTTTACCCTTGGCCGGATCTAGGCCTTCGTTATGCTCCTCTCCCGGTCAGGGAGAGGATAAGGGGTGGCCTACGCGCCCGCTGATGTCGGCCTCTGCTCCCCGCGGAGGGACGAGGAGCAGAGGCCGTCCCCCGCCCTCAACTCATCCACTGGCCGCCATCGACATTGTAGGTCTGGGCGACGATGTATTCGGCGTCGCTGCTGGCGAGAAAAACCGCCATGCCGGTGAGGTCCTGCGCCGTGCCCATGCGGCCATACGGCACTGCCTCGCCGACCAGCTTCTTCTTCTCGCCCTTCGGCCGGTTCTCATATTTGGCGAACAGCGAATCGACGTGATCCCAGTGCTCGCCGTCGACGACGCCAGGGGCAATCGCGTTGACGTTGATGCGGTGCTTGATCAGGTCGAGCCCCGCTGACTGTGTCAGCGAAATGACGGCGGCTTTGGTGGCGCAATAGACGCCGACCAGCGCCTCGCCGCGTCGCCCGGCCTGGCTTGCCATGTTGATGATCCTGCCGCCCCGGCCAGCGGCGATCATCGAGCGGGCGGCTGCCTGCAGCATGAACAGCGTGCCGGCGACATTGACGGAAAACAATTTATCGTAGCTTGCCTTGGTGATCTCGATGATCGGTGCCAGATCGAAAAGAGCGGCGTTGTTGATCAGGATATCGAGGCCGCCGGTCTTCGTCTCGACGGCTTTCACCGCCGCCTCGATGGAGGCGAGGTCCGTGACGTCGAGCTTGACCGCATAGGCCCTGCCGCCAATCTCGGCGGCCGTCTTCTCCGCCGCATCCAGATTGATGTCGGCTATGGCGACGGTGGCGCCTTCGCCGGCATAGGCTTCGGCGAAGGCTCTGCCGATGCCGCGGGCCGAACCTGTGATCAGCGCGGATTTGCCGGCCAGCCGCATGTTCAGATTGCCTTCCCGTCGGCGCCGAAGCGATGCAGCTTGGCCTTGTCGGGCGTTAGATAGATGGTGTCGCCATGATGGACGCCGAGTTCGCCGTCGGCGCGCACCGTCAGCGGGCCGACGCCATCGGCCTGGACATGCAGGAAGGTGTCGGAGCCGAGATGCTCGGCGACGCCGACGACCGCCTTCCATTCGCCCGCCGTGGTCGAGATCTCCAGGTGTTCGGGACGGATGCCGATGGTCTTGGCGCCGTTTTTGGCAGCCGGCGTGCCTTCGATCAGGTTCATCTTCGGCGAGCCGATGAAGCCGGCGACGAACAGGTTCTTCGGCGTCTTGTAGAGCTCCATCGGCGAGCCGACCTGCTCGATGTTGCCGGCGTTCAGCACGACGATCTTGTCGGCCATGGTCATGGCTTCGACCTGGTCATGGGTGACGTAGATCATGGTCGTCTTGAGCTGATGGTGCAGCTCGCTGATCTCCAGCCGCATGGTGCCGCGCAGTGCCGCATCGAGATTGGACAGCGGTTCGTCGAACAGGAAGGCGGTCGGCTGACGCACGATGGCGCGGCCGATGGCGACGCGCTGGCGCTGGCCGCCGGAAAGCTGGCCGGGCCGGCGTTCGAGATAGTTCGTCAGGTTGAGCACGCGCGCCGCGTCTCCCACCTTCTTGTCGATCGTCGCCTTGTCCTCGCCGGCCATCTTCAGCGGGAAGCCGATGTTCTTGGCCACCGTCATGTGCGGATAGAGCGCGTAGGACTGGAACACCATGGCGAGCTTGCGCTTGGCCGGTGCCTCGCCGGTGACGTCGCGGCCGTCGATGTTGATGGAGCCGCCGCTGGTGTCCTCGAGCCCGGCGATCAGCCGCAGCAGCGTTGACTTGCCGCAACCCGACGGGCCGACGAAGACGACGAACTCGCCATTCTCGATCACCAGGTCGAGACCGGGGATGATGGACGTCGCTCCGAAGGATTTGGAGACGTTCTTGAGCGTGATGTTTCCCATGATTTCCTCCCCGAGGGGTTATTTCTGCCGATTGCTTCGGGCAATTCCGTTACTTCACCGCGCCATCAATTATTTGACCGCACCAAATGTCAGGCCGCGCACCAGCTGCTTCTGGCTGAACCAGCCCATGATCAGGATCGGCGCGATGGCCAGTGTCGAGGCGGCCGAGAGCTTGGCCCAGAACAGGCCTTGCGGGCTGGAGAACGAGCTGATGAAGGCGGTCAGCGGTGCTGCTTCCGTCGTCGTCAGCCGGATCGTCCAGAACGCCTCGTTCCAGGCCAGGATGATGTTAAGCAGCATCGTCGAGGCGATGCCCGGCACCGCCATCGGCGTCAGCACATAGACGATCTCGTTCCACAGCGACGCGCCGTCCATGCGTGCCGCTTCCAGGATCTCGCCCGGGATTTCGCGGAAATAGGTGTAGAGCATCCACACCACGATCGGCAGATTGATCAGCATCAGCATGATCATCAGGCCGATCCGGCTGTCGAGCAGTCCTGTATCGCGGAAGATCAGGTAGATCGGGAACAGCACCGCGACCGCGGGCATCATCTTGGTGGACAACATCCACATCAAGATGTCCTTGGTCCGCTTGGTCGGCGAGAAGGCCATCGACCATGCCGCCGGTATGGCGACGAGCAGGGCCAGGATGGTCGAGCCGACCGAGAGCAGCACCGAGTTGAAGAAGAATTTGAAGTAGCCGCTCTGCGCCTGAACCTCGGCATAGCTCTCGAACGTTCCCGACGGGATGATGCTGAAGCCCTGGATGGCTTCCTGCTCCGACTTGAACGAGGTGATGATCGTGTAGAGGATCGGGAAGAAAATCAGCAGGGCGACGATCCAGGCGGCAACTGTCGCAATCGTCTTGTGCTGGGTGGTGACTGAGCGTGCCATCGTAGCCTCCCTTACTTGTCCAGGTTCTTGCCGACGGCGCGCATGGCGAAGAAGGCAACGATGTTGGCGAGAATGACGGCGATCACACCGCCGGCGGATGCCTGGCCGATTTTGAACTCCAGCAACGCCTTCTGGTAGACGAGGAAGGGCAGGTTGGTGGAGGCGTATCCCGGGCCGCCATTGGTGGTGACGAGGATCTCGGCATAGACGGAGAGAAGGAAGATCGTCTGGATCAGGATGACGACCGTGATGGCGCGCGACATGTGCGGCAGCGTCAGATAGATGAAGCGGCTGATGAAGCCGGCGCCGTCCATCTCGGCGGCTTCCTTCTGCTCGCCGTCGAGCGACTGCAGCGCGGTCAAGAGAATGAGCGTGGCGAAAGGCAGCCATTGCCAGGCGACGATGATGATGATCGCCAGCATCGGATGCTGCCCGAACCAGTCGATCGGCTGGGCCCCGAAGAAGCGCGCTATGTCGGCGAACACCCCATATTGCGGGTGCATGATCATGTTCTTCCACACCAATGCGGCCACCGGCGGCATGACGAAGAACGGCGAAATGACCAGGATGCGCACGATGCCCTGGCCCCACATCGGCTGGTCGATCAGCAGCGCCAGAAGGATGCCGCCGATCACCGTGATCAGGAGCACGCTGACCACCAAGGTGAGCGTGTTGAGGATCGACTGCAGGAAGGCCGGGTTGGAATAGAACAGCGCGTAATTCGAGAAGCCGACAAAGCCGTCGCGGATCGGATTGAGCGGATTGTACTGCTGGAAGGAGAACCAGATGGTGATGACCAGCGGCACAATCATCCAGACGAACAGCAGCACCACGGATGGCGCCATCATGAAACGGGCAAGCGAACGGGTCTGCTGAGTAGCCATGACGGTCCCCTTCACTGGTCAGACGGAATTTTCAAAAGGCGTTAAAGGCGGCCGCCCGAACTGGGAATTCGGGCGGCCGTTGCCGGTCAAGGAGGCGACCGGCAGTCGGCACCGGGAGGAGCCTTACTTGATGTATCCGCCTTCGGTCATTGCCGCGGTGGCAGCGTCCTGGGCCTGCTTCAGCGCATCGTCGACACTCGACTGGCCGGCAAGAGCCGCCGAGAAGAGCTGGCCGACCGTGGTGCCAAGTCCCTGGAACTCGGGGATGGCGACGAACTGGACGCCGACATAGGGCACCGGCTTGACGGTCGGATGCGTCGGGTCGGCGGCGTTGATGGAGTCCAGCGTCATCTTGGCGAACGGAGCCGCCTTCTGGTACTCGGCGTTGGCATAGAGTGAGGAGCGCGTGCCCGGAGGAACGTTGGCCCAGCCTTCCTTCGAAGCGACCAGTTCGGCATAGTGCTTGCTGGTCGCCCAGGAGACGAACTTCTGGGCGGCATCGGCTTTCTGCGTCCCGGCGGGGATCGCCAGCGACCATGCCCACAGCCAATTGCCGCGCTTGCCCAGGCCATTGTCGGGTGCCAGCGCATATCCAACCTTGTCGGCGACCTGCGATGCCTTGGGATCGGAGACGAAGGACGCAGCGACGGTGGCGTCGATCCACATGCCGCATTTGCCCTGCTGGAACAGCGCCAGGTTTTCGTTGAAGCCGTTGGAGGACGCGCCCTCGGGGCCGTCGGCCTTCATCAGGTCGACATAGAACTGCAGCGTGTTCTTCCATTCCGGCTGATCGAACTGCGGCTTCCAGTTCTCGTCGAACCAGCGGGCGCCGAAGGAGTTCGACATGGCGGTCAGGAAGGCCATGTTCTCGCCCCAGCCGGCCTTGCCGCGCAGGCAGACACCGTTCACGCCATTCGCGCGATCGGTCATCTTGTCGGCGGCCTGCCTGATGAAATCCCAGGTCGGCGCGTCGGGCATCTTCAGCCCAGCCTTCTCCATCAGGTCCTTGCGGTACATGACGAAGGAGCTTTCGCCGTAGAAGGGCGCGGCATAGAGCTTGCCGTCGACCGAAAGGCCGCCTGCAATAGCCGGGATGATGTCCTTGGCGTCATAGTCGTCGCCGAGCTTGTCGAGCGGCAGCAGCCAGCTCTGCTTGGCCCAGATCGGAACCTCGTAGGTACCGATGGTCATCACGTCGTACTGGCCGCCCTTGGTGGCGATGTCGGTGGTGACGCGCTCGCGCAGCACGTTTTCCTCGAGCGTGACCCAGTTGAGCTGGATGTCGGGGTTCGCCTTGGTGAAGTCCTCGGTCAGCTTTTGCATGCGGACCATATCGCCATTGTTGACAGTGGCGATGGTGATGGATTCGGCATGTGCGGCGAACGCAAGCGTGCTGGCCGACAACAAGCCCAGGGTGAGCGTGCGAAGTTTCATCAAATTCCTCCCTTGAACCAAGATGAGCATTTGCCTTGGCTTTGGGCAATTACTCACTTGGCGTGAATTATGTCAAGTCGGATTCGATGCTGCAGCGCAGCACCCGGGCGACACCGCAGGCCGGGGCGAGCGGAAATTGCCAGGACGAGGAGCGTCCCGGCCGGATACAGTGCGGCAACAGCGGATAGATCTGCGAGAACCAGGTGCAGCCCGAAAGCTTGCCGGTCAGCAGGCGATCTCGGCCAGCAGCCAGTCGCGGAAGGCACGGATCTTCGGCACGTTGCGGCGCGCTTCGGGGTAGACCAGCCAATAGGCATGGCCGTCGTCGCCAACCAGATCGAAAGGCTGGATCAGGCGCCCGTCGGCAAGTTCCGCCTTGAACAGCGCCCTGGTCAGGACCGCGACGCCATGACCGGCGATCGCCGCATTGGCCTCATAGGCCTGCGCGCCCATGCTGCTGCCGGGCCGCTTGGCAAGATCGTGCGAATGCACGCCGGCAGCCTCGAACCATTGCGTCCACCAGATGTCGCCGGGATCGAGGATCGGCAGCCGCAACAGGTCCGCCGGTTCCCTGACGCCGCCGATGGTCGCCGCGAGTTTCGGGCTCAGCATCGGCGTGAAGTCGGCATCGAGCAGCTTGTGCGCCTCCAGGCCCGGCCATTTGCCGCCGCCCGAGCGGATGGCGATATCGGTATCCTCGCGGGCAAAGTCGGTCAGGCGGCTCGACGTTTCGAGCCGCACCGCCAGCGCTGGATGGGCGATCTGGAACGACCCCAGCCGG
>NZ_RZTT01000560.1 GCF_003996995.1 Mesorhizobium sp. M7A.T.Ca.US.000.02.2.1
GTCCCGGCCGGCCGGAACCGGCCAATGCGGCTGCCACCATCGAGGCCATCGACCGCGCCGTCGCCGATTGCCTTGCCGGCGAAGCCTCGGCCGTGGTCACCTGCCCCATCGCCAAGAAGCCGCTCTACGACGCCGGCTTTCGCTTCCCCGGCCACACCGAGTATCTGGCGCATCTGGCGGCCCGGCACAGCGGCGTCGAGGCGATGCCGGTGATGATGCTGGCAGGACCCGACCTGCGCACCGTTCCCGTCACCATCCACATCGCGCTGGCCGAGGTGCCGAAGGCACTGACCACCGAGCTGATCGTCGCCACCGCGCGCATCACCGCTGCCGATCTCACCGGCCGCTTTGGCATCGCCAAGCCGAGGCTGGCCATTGCCGGGCTCAACCCGCATGCCGGCGAAGGCGGCGCCATGGGCCTCGAGGACGAGCGGATCGTGCGCCCGGCGGTCGACATCCTGCGTGCCGATGGCATCGACGCTTTCGGCCCTTTGCCGGCCGACACGTTATTCCATGTCCGGGCGCGGGCCGGCTACGACGCGGCCCTTTGCATGTATCACGACCAGGCGCTGATCCCGGCCAAGGCGCTGGCTTTCGACGAGGCGGTCAATGTCACGCTCGGCCTGCCCTTCATCCGCACCTCGCCCGACCACGGCACGGCCTTCGACATCGCCGGCAAGGGTGTGGCGCGGCCCGACAGCCTGATAGCGGCGCTGAAGCTTGCCCGGCGGCTGGCCGACACGAACACGAAGGCGGTTGCGGTATGAGATCTCGGGCATGAGCATCGACGGGCTGCCGCCGCTGCGCGAGGTGATCGAGCGTCATGGGCTGCAGGCAAAGAAGGCGCTCGGCCAGAATTTCCTGCTCGACCTCAATCTCACCGGCAAGATCGCGCGCACCGCCGGCGACTTGTCCGATGCAACCGTGATCGAGGTCGGTCCCGGTCCCGGCGGGCTGACCCGCGCCCTGCTTTCCAACGGCGCGCGTCACGTCATCGCCATCGAGCGTGACGAACGTTGCCTGGCTGCTCTTGCCGAAGTGTCCGACCACTATCCCGGCCGGCTGGAGGTTGTTTCCGGCGATGCGCTGAAGACGGATTTCACAGGCCTTGCCAGTCGAGCGGCCGGCAATGGCGGCCCGGTCAAGATCGTGGCCAACCTGCCCTACAATATCGGCACGGAGCTGCTGGTGCGCTGGTTGACGGTCAGCGACTGGCCGCCTTTCTACACCTCGATGACTTTGATGTTCCAGCGCGAGGTGGCCGAGCGCATCGTCGCGCCTGCCGGCAGCGACAGCTATGGCCGGCTGGGGGTTCTTGCCGGCTGGCGGACGGAGGCGAGGATCGCCTTCGACGTACCGCCACAGGCATTCACGCCGCCGCCAAAGGTCACCTCCTCGGTGGTGCATCTGGTGCCGCGCCCGACGCCCCTGCCCGCCGAGGTGAAGAAACTCGGCCGCGTCACAGAAGCCGCTTTCGGCCAACGTCGCAAGATGCTGCGGCAGAGCGTGAAAAACCTCGGCGGCGAGGCCCTGCTCGAACGCGCCGGCATCGATCCGACACGCCGCGCCGAGACGCTCAGCGTCGAGGAATTCGTGCGGCTGACCAATGCCGTGTAGCTCTCTTCTCCCCGTTTACGGGGAGAAGATGCCGGCAGGCAGATGAGGGGGCAGCACGAACCTTGAAATGCCAGCACCGCCCCTCATCCGGCCCTTCGGGCCACCTTCTCCCCGTGAACGGGGCGAAGGAAGAGGTCTCAGCCCGTCTTCTCGTCCAACAGTCCAGAGACGAAATCGAACAGGCCTGGCCGGCGGTCGCGTCTTAACCGCTCGGCGACGACGATGCCGCGCACTTCGGCGAAGGCGCGGTCAAGGTCATCATTGACGATGACGAAATCATATTCCTTCCAGTGCTCGATCTCGTTGCGGGCGTTTTTCAGCCGCGTCTCGATCACCGCCTCCTGGTCTTCAGCGCGACGTTTCAGCCGCGCCTTCAACTCCTTCATCGATGGCGGCAGGATGAAGATCGAGACAATGTCGGCGCGCATCTTCTCCTTGAGCTGCTGGGCGCCTTGCCAGTCGATGTCGAACAGCATGTCGCGCCCCTCGGACAGCGCCAGTTCGGCCGGTTCGCGCGGCGTCGCATAGCAATTGCCATGCACCTCGGCCCACTCCAGCAGCGCGTCGGAATCACGAAGCCGCTCGAATTCGCGCATCGTCCGAAAATGATAGTGGACGCCTTCGATCTCGCTTCCACGGCGCGGCCTGGTGGTGACCGAGACCGACAGTTCGAGGCTGGAATCGCTTTCCAGAAGATTGCGCGCGATCGTCGACTTGCCGGCGCCGGACGGCGACGACAGGACGAGCATCAGGCCCCGGCGGCGTATGCGGGACCCCAAATCCTTGGCAACCATCGGCTACTCCAGATTCTGGATCTGTTCACGAAACTGGTCGACCACCGCCTTCAGGTCCAGGCCGATCGCGGTGATGGCTGCGGCATTCGTTTTGGAACACAGCGTATTCGATTCGCGGTTAAATTCCTGTGCCAGAAAATCGAGCTTGCGACCGACCGCGCCGCCGCCCACCAGCAGTGCCCGGCCGGATGCGACATGCGTTTTCAGCCGGTCGATCTCTTCGCGAATATCGGCCTTGGTGGCCAGGAACGCCGCCTCCATATGCAGTCGGGTGGCATCCAGATTGGCGGAAGCGTCCATCAGCAGCCTGACCTGCTCGGCGATGCGTTCGCGGATCACCGCGGTCTCGCGGGATGGATCCACTTCTGCCCGCAGCGTCAGCGCCTCGATCGTGTCGATATGACCCGACAACAGCAAAGCCAGCGCGGCTCCTTCGCCCTGCCGTGCCTGTTCGAGCCCGTTCAAGGCCACTTCGAGCGCGGCCATGATCGCGGCATCGAGCGCGGCCCTCGCCTCCTCGGTTTCGACGGTTTCAGGAATGTCGAGCACGCCGCGCAGCGAAAGCAATCCATCCGACGTCGCCGCAGCAACGCCGAATTGCTCCTGCAGCCGTTTGGCGAGCCCAGCAAGGTCCTTCAGGAAGGCTTCGTTGACGACCGGCTGCGCCTGCGCGCCAACGGCACGGCCGATGGTCAGCGTCGCCTGGAAATTGCCGCGTGCAAAACGTTTCTGAAGTATTTGCCGGACAGCAGGTTCCAACC
>NZ_RZTT01000561.1 GCF_003996995.1 Mesorhizobium sp. M7A.T.Ca.US.000.02.2.1
GATATCGGCTGTCTTTTCCGGCGTCGCCGACCTGAAAAAGGTGTTCGAAGCGGCCAAATTGCGCCGCACCAATGGCCGCCAGACCTTGCTGTTCGTCGACGAGATCCATCGCTTCAACCGTGCCCAGCAAGACAGCTTTCTCCCGGTCATGGAGGACGGGACAGTCGTGCTGGTTGGCGCCACGACCGAAAACCCGTCCTTCGAACTGAATGCCGCTTTGTTGTCACGCGCGCGCGTTCTGGTCTTCCATTCGCTTGGCGAGGAGAGCATCTCCAAGCTGATGGTGCGGGCGGAGGAGACCGAGGGCAGGGCGCTGCCGCTCGACGACGAGGCGCGGACCATGCTCATCCGCATGAGCGATGGCGACGGCCGGGCCTCGCTGACGCTCGCGGAAGAAGTCTGGCGGGCAGCCAAACCCGGCGAGGTCTTCGATCCCGAGGGACTGCAGCGCATCGTCCAGCGCCGCGCGCCGATCTACGACAAGGGCCAGGACGGCCATTACAATCTGATCTCGGCGCTGCACAAATCGGTACGCGGTTCAGACCCTGACGCGGCTCTCTACTATCTCGCACGCATGTTCGATGCCGGCGAGGATCCGCTCTATCTAGGCCGCCGGCTGGTGCGCATGGCCATGGAAGACATCGGCCTTGCCGACCCGCAAGCGCTTGTCGTCGCCAATGCCGCCAAGGATGCCTACGACTATCTCGGCTCGCCCGAGGGCGAGCTGGCTTTTGCCGAGGCCACCGTCTATCTCGCCACCGCGCCCAAATCCAACGCCGTCTACAATGCTTTCAAGGCTGCCACGCGGGCCGCGAAGGAACACGGCTCGCTGCTGCCGCCCAAGCACATCCTCAACGCGCCGACAAAGCTGATGAAAGAGGAGGATTACGGCGCCGGCTATCGTTACGACCATGACGAGCCGGATGCCTTTTCGGGGCAGGATTATTTTCCCGAGAAGATGGGCCGCCAGACCTTCTATGATCCGCCCGAGCGCGGCTTCGAGCGCGACATCAGGAAGCGGCTCGACTATTGGGCGAAGCTGCGCAAGGAGCGGGAGTAGCAGGCTTGCGTGAGGCCGTTGGCCAGATCCACCCGGCAGCCAGCCGGCCACGATAGCAGGGCCGTTGTGTGGTAACCCAAAAAACCTTATTAAGGCGCACGACCGGGCGGTGGTCGTTGCCGTGATTTGGGCACTTCATTCGCAACAGGATCGCGCTCCGCGCGTGGAAAAATGACAAAAACCCTTCGCAAGTCCCTTCGCAAATTCGCCATTGCCATCCCGCTTCTCGCCCTTGGCTTCTATTTCATTCCCATCCTGACGACGATCTTCATCATCTGCGGCCTGATCGACGTGCTGCGCAACGACCGCAAGGATCTGTCGCTGTTCTCAGGCTATTTTCTCGGCAACGGCCTGTTCACCTGGCTGCTTTCGCCGTTCAATCTGCTGGTCGACCTCTTGTGCTACAGAAATCCAGGTGTCTGGAAGCTGGAGCAGTTTCCCGCCGACTATCAGCGCGAGGTCAACGAGGTCCTGGACATCTTCAAGGCGCGCAAAGATGAGATCATTGCCGATATCGACGCCAATTTCGGCGCCGGCCGGCGCGGCATGTATGTCTACCAGTGGTACGGTAAGCACAGGATCGACAACGTCGCCGAGTTCAACAAGGATTTCAAGTACATCAAGACCATAGCCGTTTCCGTCTTCAGCAAGCGCGAATCGACGTCCTGGCATTTCGGCCCGCTGCGGCTCAGCCTGCGCATCCTCTACAATCTGATCCCGGTTAAGTCGGAGATTTTCGTCGAGTGCGGCAACGTCAAGAATTATTGGTACGACAATCCGCTGTTCATCTTCGACGACACGCTGCTGCATCGCTCGGTCAACGAGTATGACGGACGCCGCTACTGCGTGTTCATGGACATCATCCGGCCGTCTCCGGTTCCCAGACTGATCGCGGGCATGCTCTCAATCGTCTCGGTCAGCGTCGAGCGCATCAATTCCATGTTCTACAAGAACTGGAAGATGATCGGTTCGACCAAGCCGAAGAATGCCGGCACGACCTGAGCTTTAGAAAACCGGCGCTGCCGGCGGCATTTGGTTGCTCTGCATGTGAGACTTGGCCATCCTTGTGGCCGCTCATGCGCCGGAACGGCTCCTGGCTGCATGAACGGCGGCCCCGGGCTAACTTTGACAGTTCTGCCTCTTCTCCTTCTGGCGGCTTCAAGTGACGAAGAACAGATCTCTCGGATTTTGGGCAACGACATATGTGTGCACCGCTCTGCTGGGAGTTGCTCTTGCTCTCACCTATGTAGGGCTTGAGCAGCCTGTCTATTACTGGGACTTCGCTGCCTATTTCGACACGTTCAGCCGGCAAGGCACGCTCTTGATTCAGAGCCCTCTCGAGTGGCTCAGCCATTTGAGAACCTCGATCGCCACGGATGACTACAGTGCGGCGATCCTGGTGCCGCTGATGCCGTTTCACATCATTTTTGGCGATTCGAGGTTTTCCTATATCGCCGGAATAGTTGCTGTTTATCTGGTCCCGACCGCTCTTCTCATCGGCAGAATTAGCTATCTGGAGGCGGCGACCGGGACGTCTTCATGCCGAAGCTGGCTCACCGTATGGATTGCGGCCTTTCTCTACACGCCGTTCTGGGCGGCGACGCTCCGTGGGTTGCCTGACATTGCCGGCTGTCTCGCGCTTTGCGCGGCAACCTATTTTCTCTGGAAATCGAGGTTCCTGACCCATGAACCGGTGATCAGCGGAATACGTGTCGGCGTATGCCTGTGGTTGGCGTTCGTGCTGCGCCGCTGGCACGCCTATCCTGTCATCGGGCTCGGAATTTCCGCAGCCTTCTTCTGTTTTCTGCAGGTTGCCAAAGATCGGGACTTTCCGGCACTCCGCAATGCCGCCGTCGGAGGCCTGTGTGCGATCCTCGTGGTTGTCGGAGCCGCGCTGACCTTCCAGCAACCCTTGATCTTCAAGATACTGGGAACCAGCTATGGCGATCTTTACAGCGGATACAAGACGGACTTCGTTTCGCAGATTGTCCAGGTGGGATCCCGGCTCAGCTATGTGAACTGGCTGTTGATCGTATTTGGCCTTTACATCTCCATTATACGCCAAAACAGATTTTCCCTGTTCTGTGCCGTTGCTTCGG
>NZ_RZTT01000562.1 GCF_003996995.1 Mesorhizobium sp. M7A.T.Ca.US.000.02.2.1
GCCTTCGACGCGGTCGCGGCCTTCGCCGCCCCGTTCTCGATGCGCATGATCGAGATCGACGCCGTCGGCATGTATGACACGGCAGCCGAGGAGATGGGCAAGGTCTTCGTCAGCACCGAGCTTGGCGGCGGCGGCACGTCGCGTGCGCAGACGGTGCGGATCGCGCGGCGCGGCATTCTCAACGTACTGCGCCATGCGGGCATTGTAGATGGTGCGGTCGAGAAGACTCGAACCCAGTGGCTCGACATGCCGTCGGGCGATTGTTTCTCCTTCGCCGAAGATGACGGCATGATCGAAACCATGGTCGATCTCGGTGAGCCCGTCGAAGAAGGCTCGGTGCTGGCGCGCATCCATTCCACCGGCCGCACCGGCATCGCCCCGCAGGAGATCCGGGCAAAAATGTCGGGCATGCTGGCGGCGCGACATTTCCCCGGGCTGGTCAAGGCCGGCGACTGCGCGGCGGTGGTGGCTGTGCACGTCTGAGCGATTCCGCCGAGGCTTGCTCCACCCGGTTCGCGTCCATCGTCACTTGCTCTTGATCCGTTGCGGAGCCTTCGGCGCGGCGGAAAGAAGCAGCATGGCGAGCGGAGTCGACATTGCAGGAGGATGTCACTATATAGCGGCGGCTTCGACCTGCGTGCCCGAGGGCAGCACCTCGAAGCAACTGTGAATGTGTAGTGTGTTGCGCCATCTATTGTGACGGAAATCGGCTCGGAAACCGGAAAAAAGCAAATAGAAACAGTGGCGCAGCGCTGGGCGTGACCCAGCCAACGGTACCGACCCCTCCAGAATCAGAAAATGCTCTTGACCCCTCGATTTCCTATGGCTCTGTGGACCTTGGACAGCATTGGCTTGCCGGACGACCGCGACTCGGCTGGAATGGGGACATGCATCCTTTGCGGGATGTCGACGTTTATGATTACCAACCGGCTTTGCCGCCAGGGAACAGCAGTATGAGTGAACACGCCATCGAATTCTTGCGGGGATGGATCGGCGAAAAGGTCCATTGCCAGTCCTCCCAGGCAAGGATCGACAAGCAGGCCGAAACCCTGGCCAAGGAGTGCGCTGCCGAGGCGGCCGAGGTCGGCATCCCGCTGGAGGACATCCAGGAAGAAGTCGGCGATATCCAGGAACTTATCGCATCCCGGCTTGAGGAAGCGGCCGAGGCCGAGGAAAGCCAGCAGGCCCCCGGAAAAGCCGCGGAATGATCAAAGCCGCGGAATGATCGCATAGCGGCGACGTGTTCCAGCGCGTGCTTGTGGCCCGCGTTTTTGTCTTCAGCCAAACTTCTCCTTCAGCCACGCCTTTGGCAGCGCCGGCACGAAATTTCCGTCGCGTCCGGTCATATCGTCATTGGCAACCAGCGCGTTGAGGATTGCTTCCTCCACGGTCTGGATCACTGCATCGAAAAACGGATCGATATCGGTGTCCGGAATAAAATAGGCGCTGGCGATGCGGCCGGATGGCGCCAGCGCTGCGCTCGCATTGGCGGTCGAGAAGGCGATAAAAATGTCGCCTGAACTGTGATAGCCGAAGCCGCCGGTCAAGGCGACGCCAAGCGGCACCCGTCGGGCCAGCCGCTTCATCTGATGCGGCAGGAACGGTGCGTCGGTGGCGACGACGGCGATGATCGAGCCTTTCTCGGCACATGTGCCTTCGCGGACAGCCGGTTCGAGAAGCTCCGGCCCGGCGCGCAGGCCGCGAATGGCAATATTGCGCCGTTTGCCAAAGTTGGACTGCACGAAGGCGCCGACCGTATAGGCACGGCCGTGCCATTCGACGATGCGCGATGCCGTGCCGGAGCCGGCCTTGAAGCCGAAGGTGATCATGCCGGTGCCGCCGCCGACGCTGCCTTCCTCGATAGGCCCGCCGGCGGCACCGTCGAGAGCCTGCGCAACATGCTCTGACGTCAAATGGTGGCCGTTGATGTCGTTGAGGAAACCGTCATAGGTCTCCGCCGCCACCGGCAGCCCCCAGCCGCTGTCGAGCGCTGCCGGCAGCACGCTTTGCATCCAGCGCAGCGTGCCGTCGCGGGAAACACCGCAGGAATGCGTGTTGGTGATGGTGATCGGGAAGTTGAAAGCGCCGGTTTCCTCGACGATGTGCGAGCCGGTCAGTTCGCCGTTTCCGTTCTGGCTGAAAATGCCGGCGAAGACCGGGATGGCGAGGTCGGCGAGCGGCCTGGGCAGGATCGCGGTCACGCCGGTGCGCACCGGTCCCTCGCCGACGACAAGCGCGCCATCGCCCGAGATCAACGTCGCATAGCCGACCGCGACGCCGGGCACATCGGTGATCGCGTTAAACGGTCCCGGGCGCCCATCGAAGCCGATGCCGAAATTTCGCGCGCGCGGTTTGCCTGAGGGCGTTGTCAGATGATGCGGATTGTCGGTCATGGTGTCAGAACAGGGATCCCTGATTGCCGGGCTCTTTGGCCTTGGCCGCCGGCTTGGCCACGGCTTTCGGTTTTGCCGTGCCGGTGATCGCCACCGCATCGGCGATGCCGTCGGCGAACTCGAGCGAAAGCGCCATTCCCGACGCCACCTCGGCAGCCTGCTTGATCACCACGCCATCCGCATCCCTCACCAGCGCAAAGCCGCGCGCCAGGACGGCCTTGTGCGACAGCGACGCCATCAACCTGTCGGCCTGGACGACACGGCCGCGCAGGCGCTCCAGCCTGAGCACCACTGCTTGCGTGCCGCGTCTTGTCAAAGCTGTCAGCAAATCCCTCTGCACGCGTTGCCGCCGTGCCGTCGGCTCGATCGTGATGCGGCCTTGCAGCATGGCCAGTTGCTGCTTGTGCCGCTGCAGCGATGCCCTGGCACATTTTGGCAATTGATCCGCCGCTCGGTTAAGCTCCGCACGCCGGGCTCTTGCCAACGCGCGCAGTGCCCCTTGTGCTCGCAAAAGATTGCGTTCGTTGGTGCGCCGCGCCTCGGCAATGCGCTGCGACAGCATTGCCGGTGTCAGCTTTACGGCAAAAAACCTTGCACGCTTGCGTTCGGTGGAGACCAACAGGCCCCGGCCAAGCCTGGATGTCGCCTCATCGAGGCGTCGGCGCGGCAGCGCCAGCAATTGATCGGGCGAGGGCAGAGCCCGAGCGGCGGCACGGGCGGCCTGCCGCTTGCGTTCGAAATTGCGC
>NZ_RZTT01000563.1 GCF_003996995.1 Mesorhizobium sp. M7A.T.Ca.US.000.02.2.1
CAGACGCGGTTGCGGCCCTGCCTCTTCGCTTCGTAAAGCTGGCGGTCGGCGCGGCGATAGAACTCTTCCGCTGTTTCCTTGCGGTCCCAGACGGCGAGCCCGACGCTGGTGGTGATCTTGAGGCGGACATTGCCCGACAGCACCGACATGTTGGCGATCGCCTTGCGGATGCGCTCGGCAAACTTGCCCAGAAGCTCGGCGTCCATGTTGGGCGTGACCACGGCGAACTCCTCGCCGCCCAATCGCGCCACCACATCGTGGTAGCGCGTCATGTCCTTGAGACAGTTCGCGACGGCCTTGAGCACTTCGTCGCCGACGTCATGGCCGTGGGTGTCGTTGACCTGCTTGAAATGGTCGAGATCGAGGATCATCAGCCCGACGGGCTTTTCGATGCGCCGGAACTCCTCGAGATACTCCTTCAGCGCATCATCGAAATAGCGCCGGTTCTGCATGCCGGTCAGGCCATCGGTCAGCGCCGCATGCTCGAATGTTTCCGAGCGCGCGCTGAGCGAGACCGTCATGGCGCGCAGCTTGCCTTCCTCCATCGCCTGTTTGCGGATCAGCGGATAGATGAAGAAGATGCCGAAGAACAGCGCGGTGGCCAGGAGCACGCCGGTCGCGAACAAGAGCTTGTTGAGATAGATGACCTTGTCCAGACCCGAAGCCGTATGCAACTCGTCGGCGAAGGATTGCAGAAGTCCGTAAGCATGCAGCGTCACCAGGCCGGCGGCCAGGATCACGAATATAAAGACGAAAAATGCTGATTCCGCCTTGTGGAAACGCATCTGCTCCCCGTTGGAAAAGTGCCCACTGATCTTATGGCATGGGCGGGCTTACGGAGGGTTAATTTGGACAACCACAACGGGAACCTTTCCTTGCAGTTAAACTTTTCAGGTTGCATCGGAGGCAAGCGCTGAGATCGTGGTTTCCAGATCATCACCGGGGCGCGATCTCAGCCATTCCGGCCCCAATTGATTCCTGAACCAGGTGGTTTGCCGCTTGGAATATTGCCTGGTCGCGATCTTGGCGCGTTCGATTGCCTCGGGAAAGCCAATCTCTCCGGCCATCGCTGCCTGCAGTTCGCGAACGCCGATCGCTTTCATCGCCGGCAATTCGGGATCGAGGCCAAGTGCTGCAAGCCGCTTGACCTCGTCCAGCGCGCCCTTGTCCAGCATCTGGTCGAAGCGTTTGTCGATGCGAGCGACCAACGCCGCCCGATCCGGCTCGATCACGAAGAAACGTGCGCTTTCCCTGTCGATGAGCGGCTGGCCGCGTTCTGCCTGCCATTCCAGGATCGAACGGCCAGACGCATCGAGAACCTCCAATGCCCGCACGATGCGCTGGCTGTCGGTTGGCTTGAGCATCATGGCGGCCGCCGAATCCTCGCGCAGCAGCAGGCTGTGCAGCTTGACGGCGCCCTGCTCCTTCAACTCATAGCGCCAGCGGTCGCGGACCCGCTGCGGAATGTCGGGCATTTCCGAAATGCCCTCGGCCAGCGCGCGAAAGTAGAGCCCGGTGCCGCCGACAAAAATCACTGGCCGTTCGGAGAATGTGCCGTCCTCGATCAGCTTCATCACGTCGCGCAGCCAGGCGCCGGTGGAATAGGCGGTGGCCGGGTGGACATGGCCATAAAGATAATGCGGTGCGCGGGCGAGGTCGGCCGCCTCCGGCCGGGCGGTCAGCACGTCGAGCACCGAATAACCCTGCATGGAATCCGTGTTGACGATCACGCCACCCCTGCGCTCGGCCAGATCGAGCGCAAGCGCCGACTTGCCGCTGGCGGTCGGCCCGGCTATCAGGATCGCGTTCTTCACGCGGCCCTCGCCCGCCTCCCCGCCGGAATGTTTCATGCCGCTCATCGCCACGCTTGTTTCCCGTCCCACTGAGCGCGCTTTGTCGCTGTCGCTTGCGAATATGGCCTCACGGTCGGTCGGCGCAAGCGCTGTTGTCTGGCTGGCCGAAGGTATTGCCTGCGATCTCGTCCTGCCTGAGGCAGCCGACGACGCCGTCACGAGTGCCGTCTTGCGCACGGCACTTGCCAGCGAGGCCGTCGACGTGATCGTCCAGCAGGCGGAAACCCGCCGCAAGAAAATCCTGATCGCCGACATGGATTCAACCATGATCGACCAGGAATGCATCGACGAGCTGGCCGACGAGATCGGCGTCAAGGATCATGTTGCGGCCATCACCGCGCGATCCATGAATGGTGAGATCGCCTTCGAACCGGCTTTGCGTGAACGGGTGGCGTTGCTCAAGGGCCTCGACGCCGCCGTGGTCGATCGCATCGTCGCCAATCGCCTGACGCTGGCAGCGGGCGGCCGTGTTCTGGTCCGGACCATGCGCGCCAACGGCGCCTGGACGGCACTCGTGTCTGGCGGGTTCGAGGTCTTCACGACGCGCATCGCCGCCATGCTCGGTTTCCAGGAGAACCGCGCCAATCGCCTGCTCGAGCAGGACGGCCGCTTCACCGGGCTGGTCGGCGAACCGATCCTCGGCCGCGCCGCTAAGGCCGACGCGCTGATCGAAATTTCAGCGCGCCTCGGCCTGACGCCCGCCGACGCCATCGCCGTCGGCGACGGCGCCAATGATCTCGACATGATCCGCCTGGCCGGTACCGGTGTCGCGCTCCACGCCAAACCGACGGTGGCGGCACAGGCCAAGGTCCGCATCGATCATGGCGACCTGACCGCGCTGCTTTATGTGCAAGGCTACAGGCAGGAGGAGTTTGTGCAATGAAACCAGTGCGCACCGAGCGCCTGATCCTGCGCAACTGGGAGGATCGCGACCGCGACCTGTTCCACCGCATAAACTCCGACGACCGGGTGATGGAGTTCTTTCCGTTCCGCCGCGACCGCGCCGAGGCGGATGCCAAGATGGATCAGTTCCGCGCCGCCATCGATCGCGACGGCATTGGCTTTGCGGCCGCAGAAATCGCCGCATCGGGCGAATGTATCGGTTTTGTCGGTATAACCGGAACCGATCACATGGACTTCCTGCCAGCCAGCATGATCGAGATCGGCTGGCGATTGGCGCCTGAATTCTGGGGCAGAGGTTACGTCACCGAGGCGGCTCAGGCATGGCTTGCCTATGG
>NZ_RZTT01000564.1 GCF_003996995.1 Mesorhizobium sp. M7A.T.Ca.US.000.02.2.1
GTGGATCTACCTCAATTGCTCGGTTGGGCGAGGCTGTCGATCAAACCCGGTAGCTTCATGCCAGGCGGAATGGCGGCAAAGCTGATCGCCACCGGTGGTGCCCTGAGCGACCAGTCGAAAAGAACGGTCTTGACCGGGATGTTTCCCAGCCACGCCAGCAGCCGAGGTGGCACGCCGCTCCCGGGCCAGACCAGAAGCATGCCGTGATCGCGCAGCCGCTGGCTGGTGATCCAGGGGGCGAGCCGCATGTCGAGGTCTGTGAAGATCGACGGCTTGTCATAGGCGTTGAGGCCCGCCAGCAACGCGATGCGGGTATCGCCGCCGACGATGTCGAGCCGACCGGGCACCGCCGCGTGCCAGACCGCCTCGGCTTCGTCCGAAATCTGCCGCGCTGGCCAGCAGACGGCATCCATGCGCCCGCGCAAATTGCAACTCGTCCAGCGGATGCCCGCATAGGCACCGGACATGCCGAGGATGCAGGCGAACGCGCAGATCGCCAGCCGTCGCAGTTCGACGGCGCCAAGCCGATGACCCAGCAAGGCGATCGCCACAACGCCGACCAGATTGTACATCGGCGCGCCCCACGCCTCGCCGGCGCCGGTAAACAGCGAGGCCACCATGACAAGCACCGCCGGACCAAGCCCCATCCACACGAGATAGGCCAGCGCGCCGCGCTCAATGGGCTGTTCCGGCGCGGGCGAACGCCGCAACAGCCCCGATATCGACAGCACCAGCAATAGGCCGCAGAGCCCCGCCATTTGGACACCGATATAGTAAAGGCGGGCGCGGTGAACCAGCACCCATTCATCGCGGCCGGCGACATAGGTCAGCGGCAGGAAATCGATTCGGTAGAGCTGGATGGCCAGTGGCGCGGCAACGGCGAGGAAAACCGCGAGCCCAAGCCAGGGCCAGGGCGTGGCGAGCCGATTGCGTGCCCGCGTGTCCGACAACAGCCAGATCGCCCCGAAGAGCAACAGCAGCCCGGTGGAAAACTTGGCATAGAGCCCGACGCCCGACACCAGTCCGAGCGCCAGCCACCAGCCCGGCCCACCGCTACGGCCCGCACGCCACAGCAGCCAGCAGATTGCGGCCCAGAAGGGCATCTGCGCGTAATCATGATTGAACTGCGGTGTCGGCCAGCCGAAGAAATACAATGACGGCATCAAAAGCACGGCGGCCAGCGCGCGGGTTCTCCCGAGCATGTCGCGGGCCAGCAGGTAGACGAAGACGAAGGTCGCCGAAACGATAAGCTGGGCGAGCAGATATTGCGGCCAGCGGAACGATCCGGTCAGAAGATGGCTGATCTCGAGCAGCCAGCCGGGGAGTTGCGGATGCTTGTAGGTCAAAAGCACCCATTCGCGACCCCACATGAAGCTCTCGACGACATCGCCGGGCGGGGCGGCATCGACAAGCGCCGGCACCACGGTCCAGCACAGGATCTGCGTCAGGCATAAAAGCGCCAGGCCGGCTTCTGGATTATAGCGCGTCAGCCCCGGCCAGATCGACGACTGCCGCCAGTCGCCTGGAACAGAACTGCCGACCGGCAGCCAACCGTTCATGGTTTCGTCGATTCGCGTCATGCGGTGGATAAATCACACCGGACGGTTTTACGAACAGCCCAGAACTTGAAGCTTACGAAAATGTATACTTGGCCGACCATGGCAAAACCAAGATTGAGGCAGAGTTTCGCGCCACCATGCCGCCTCTCCCGTCATCACATGCCAGCAAGACAACAATGGAACACGCCATCCCGCAGCACCCTGAACAGGCCGGGCATGGCGCCTTGGGCGTGATCGCGGCAGGCGTCGCCTACGCCTGACCGGCTCCCGTCCCCAAAGCTTCAGGATTTGAAAAATGCGCCACCACCATGCCGTCATTCATTACCGTGCGCTCGATTTCTGGATGGCCCGTGCGGCCGTTCTCGTCATCATCTGCCTGCAGCTTCTGGTCATCAACAATCTCTCATTCGGGCCGCGCTGGCTGGCGCCCGCGCTGGAGGCGGCCCTGCTGCTGCCCTTGTCGGTGGCCACCGCCTGGACACAGGCCGCCACCCGAAAGGCGGTCGAGGACCACGAGTGGCATGCGATCGGCCAGTTTCGGGTCATGATCCGCAGAACAGCCCTGACCATGACCGCCATCATCAGCATCATCAATTGCGGTTCGCTGGTCCTGCTGGTGCGTGCCTTGCTGGAGGGCCATGCCGGCAGTAGCGGTACGACGCTGCTGATCGACGCGCTCAACATCTGGGTCACCAACGTCATCGTTTTTGCCTTGTGGTTCTGGAGCACCGACCGCGGCGGTCCGCCGACCTGCGGCCTCGTCAAGCTCGCACAGGCCGATTTCCTGTTCGCGCAGATGACGTTGAACGACCGTGAGCTTCGAGATTGGCTGCCCGGCTTCGTCGATTATTTCTTCCTCGCCTTCACCAATGCGACCGCATTTTCGCCGACCGATACCTTGCCACTCTCCCAGCGCGCCAAGCTGCTGATGATGGCCGAGGCCATGATCTCGCTGCTGACCATCGCGCTGGTCGCGGCACGCGCGGTCAACATTCTGGCTTGATCAGGCCAAAACGCAAAAATGGCCCGCCCGGCGAACCGGAACGGGCTATTTTGGGTTGTCTTCGATGGTTCGATGCCGCGGGAAACGTGCCTCGGCAATTCCGCCAAGCAATCGCCGCCGCACCAGCTATTCGTCCCGCGCGCGGCTGACTCTCCGCACCACGAACTCGAACAGGACGTCCGAAATCCACATGGCGCAGACGCCGATCAGGAAGGCGGCCGCCAGCGTGGTGGTGTCGTCGGCGGGATCGGGCATCGGCAGGCCGGCGATCCTGGCGTAGGACACCGCCGGCAGCGTCAGGTAGGCCGCCGCAAGTGCGCCGGAGATCGGCGAGGCCACCATTTCGCGCAGCTTGTAGCGATGCCGCGACAGCGCGCGCAGAACGCCGCCGGCGAGGCCCGCCGCCACGACCGGTCCCTTGATGCCGAGCAGGTCGAAAAGATCGTTCATCATGGCCTCCAGCCGCAAAGCTTCTGGCGCTTTTCGTTGTGAGCCAGGATCGCCGCCACCGACGCGTCGGAAA
>NZ_RZTT01000565.1 GCF_003996995.1 Mesorhizobium sp. M7A.T.Ca.US.000.02.2.1
CGCAGGAGGTCGTCCACTCCAGCTCCTGCATAACCGCCGGAATCGTCTTCAGGCTCTTGGCGATGATCAGCCGGCGCACCTCGTCATGGCCGAGCGTCGTGCAGCCGCACATCGGCTGCACTGCCGCCGGATTGTATTTGTCGCCGATGGTCAGCACCATCAGCTTCTCGACCAGCCCGGTGCAGGAGCCGCAGGAGGCCGATGCCTTGGTGTGGGCGCGCACGTCGTCGAGCGAGGTCAGGCCCTTGGCCGTGATTGCACCAGTGATCTTTCCCTTGCAAACGCCGTTGCAGCCGCAGATTTCCGCATCATCCGGCAAGGCTGCAACGGCCGCCATAGGGTCCAGCGGGGCACCCCCCTGGTAGGACTGGCCGAAGATGAGCGTGTCGCGCATTTCGGAAATATCGGTCTGCTTCTTCTTCAGGTCGTTGAACCAGGCCCCATCGGCCGTCTCGCCATAGAGCACGGTGCCGATGATGCGGTCGTCCTTCAGCACCAGGCGCTTGTAGACGCCGGCCGCCGCGTCGCGCAGCACGATCTCCTGGCGGTCCTCGCCCTCGGCGAAGTCGCCGAGCGAGAACAGGTCGATGCCGGTGACCTTGAGCTTGGTTGGCGTGTCCATATGGACGAAGGCCGCCGCCTCGTTGCCAGCAAGCTGGCTGGCGGTGACGCGCGCCATCTCGTAGAGCGGCGCGACGAGGCCATAGACCTGGCCGTTGACCTCGGCACATTCGCCGAGCGCGTAGATGTCGGGATCGTTGCTGCGCATGCCGGCGTCGACGACGATGCCCCTGTTGACGGCGATGCCCGCCTGTTTCGCCAGCGCCGAATTCGGCCTGATGCCGACAGCCATCACCACAAGCGTTGCTGGGATAATGGTGCCGTCGGCAAGCTCCACCTGCCCGACCTTGCCGTTGCCTGTGATCGCCTGTGTGTTGGCCTTGGTGATGACCTTGATGCCGCGCTGTTCCACCGCACGCTGCAAGAGATAGCCGGCCGCCGGATCGAGCTGGCGCTCCATGAGCGTCGGCATGACATGCAGCACGGTGACGTCCATGCCTTGCGCGTTCAGCCCTGCTGCCGCCTCCAGCCCGAGCAGGCCGCCGCCGATGACCACCGCCTTGGCGCGCGACTGGGCGGCAAGCATCATCGCCTGGACGTCATCGAGGTCGCGATAGGTCAGCACGCCCGGCAGATCATGGCCGGGCACCGGAATGATGAACGGCACCGAACCGGTGGCGATGACGAGCTTGTCGTAAGGTTCGGTGACGCCATGATCTGACGTGACGGTCTTCGCTGACCGGTCGATCGTGACGATCTTGTGGCCCTTGTAGAGGGTGATGTTGTTGGCGATGTACCAGCCGTCGCCGTGGATGATGATCTCCTCATAGGCTTTCTCGCCCGACAGAACCGGCGACAGCATGATGCGGTCGTAATTGACGCGCGGCTCGGCGTTGAAGATGGTGACGGTGTAGCGGCCCGGCGCCTGTTCCAGCAGGTGCTCGAGCATGCGCCCGGGGGCCATGCCGTTGCCGATGATGACAAGTCTTTCGCTCATGGCGCTACTCCGCGGCTTCGACGAAGCGGTGGCGTTCGTAGAGGAACTTCAGCACCGCCTCGCGGCAGCGCAGGAAGGTCCGGTCGGAAGAGAGTTCGACGCGCCGGCGCGGCCGCGCCAGCGGCACGGGAAGCACTTCGCCGATGGTTGCCGCCGGGCCATTGGTCATCATGACGATGCGGTCGGAAAGCAGCACCGCCTCGTCGACATCGTGGGTGATCATGATCGTCGTCGAGCCGAGCCTGGAATGGATGTCCATCACCGCATCCTGCAGATGGGCGCGCGTCAGCGCATCGAGCGCGCCGAACGGCTCGTCGAGCAGCAGGATCTTCGGCTCCATGGCCAGTGCTCGGGCGATGCCGACGCGCTGCTTCATGCCGCCCGATATTTCTGCCGGGCGTTTATCCTTGGCATGCGCCATCTGCACGAGGTCAAGATTGCGCATGATCCAGTCATGCCGCTCGGCCTTGCTCTTCGAACGACCGAAGACCTTCGACACCGCCAGATTGATGTTTTCGTAGACGGTTAGCCACGGCAAAAGGCTGTGGTTCTGGAACACCACGGCGCGTTCCGGTCCGGGGCTGTCGACCTCCTTGTCCTCGAGCAGCACGGCGCCGGCGGACACCTTGGTCAGCCCGGCGATCAGATTGAGCAAGGTCGACTTGCCACAGCCGGAATGGCCTATGATGGAGACGAATTCGCCCTTGTCGATGGTCAGCCTGATGTCCTTCAATACCTCGCTGACCTGGGCACCACGCGTGAAGGATTTGTCGATATGGTCGAGTTTCAGATAGGCCGTCATCGCCCCTCTCCTCACTTTGCCGTTGTGCCGCGGGTGACAAAGGCGCCGACCGCTGCGACCAGACGGTCGAGGCAGAAGCCGGTGACGCCGATATAGGCGAGCGCGACGATGATGTCGGGCAGCCGGGACGAGTTCCACGCGTCCCAGATGAAGAAGCCGATGCCGACGCCGCCGGTCAGCATTTCGGCGGCGACGATGGCGAGCCAGGACAGGCCGATGCCGATCCTCAGGCCGGTAAAGATGTAAGGCGCGGCGGCCGGCACCATGATCTTCACGAAGAACTCGAACTGGTTGAGCCGCAGGATGCGCGAGACGTTGCGATAATCCTCGGGGATGTTGCGCACGCCAACCGCGGTGTTGATGATGATTGGCCAGATCGAGGTGATGAAGATGACGAAGATCGCCGACGGGCTGGAATCGCGGAACGCCGCCAGCGACAGCGGCAGCCACGCTAGCGGCGGCACGGTACGCAGTATCTGGAACACCGGGTCGAGGCCGCGCATCGCCCAGATCGACTGGCCGACCAGCGCGCCGAGCGCGACGCCGACCACCGCCGCCAGGCCGAAGCCGATGGCAACACGCTGCAGCGAGATCAGCACGCGCCATGCCAGGCCGATATCCTGCGGGCCATTGTCGAAGAACGGATGCGCGATCAAATCGTAGGCCTCGTTCCACACCTGGGTCGGCGGCGGCAGGCTTGATGT
>NZ_RZTT01000566.1 GCF_003996995.1 Mesorhizobium sp. M7A.T.Ca.US.000.02.2.1
CGACGAGGTCGCGCAACTGCACGCGCTCGAAGGTGGTGAAGCGACCGCCGCAATCGGGGCAGACGCGCCGCCTGCGGATCGCCGCGCCATCCTCGGCGGGGCGCGAATCCTTCACCTGCGTATCTTCTGACTGGCAATAGGGACAGCGCATGGAGAAGCCTTTGGTTGGCGAATCTGGTGAAGCGAAAGGCTTAGAGGTTTTTGCAGCGATGGCAAAGTGTCGCCAACAGCCCCTTGCCCTTCAGAGATAGCGAGGCGCAAGCAGGATTGCCAGCCTCGCCAGGCAGCCGCACCGCGTACCGATGTCTTCAGGGAGCTACGTCGGCGGTCGGGAATCCGCACGATGCACCGAGGCTGCGATAGGCCTTGGTGAAGCCATCCATGGATATGCTTCCAACAGGTGCGTCGCCAAAGGAGACATCAAGTACCGATGCCCGGCGCATGGCGCGCAAGAGCGCCAGGCTGATCTTGGCCTGATTGTCCACGGTCCAGCTGAGCCGGCCGTTGAGGGCGCCATCGGAATGGAGTTTGGCGGCGACACGGCCCTTGTCGTCGCCGAAGGTGGCGGCAATCGACTTGCCGGCCGGCAGACCCTTGTTGTCGACGGCGATGGTTATGGAGGGGTAGGCATCCGGCGGCAGTGCATCGCCGTTCGTGATGACGAGCGTCAAGGTACCGGGCACGCCGCCCGCGCCGATAAAGGCGGTCGAGGCCGCGCAGGTCTTGCGCAGATCCTCACCGGTGTCGACCTCGTCGACCAGGGTCGACCATCTGCCGAACGTTTCGAGCTTGGGTGCCGCCTGGGCGGGCGCCGCCGGCTCGGCCTGAGGTGCGGGTTGCGCGGGCGCGGGTTGAGCAGAGGCGGTCTGCGCCAAGGCGATGCCGGGGAAAGGCACGGCGATCAAAGCGGCCAGAGCGCCAACGGCACCAAGGTCGGCGAAACGAAATGGTCGCATCATCAAGGCTCCTGCCGGTCGCCCCGGCCTGCTGAAACGACGCTTGTCGTTGCAGCAGGCGGTAAGCCTTCCTATCGCGTCAGCCGAGATAGGGATAGAGCGGGAAGCGATCGGTCAGCGCCACGACCTTGGCCTTGACCGCAGCTTCGACAGCGGCATTGCCCTCGTCGGAATTCGCAACCTTGAGACCGTCCAGCACTTCGGCGATCAGCTTGCCGATCTCGCGGAATTCGGCCTGGCCGAAGCCGCGCGTGGTGCCGGCCGGGGTGCCGAGACGCACGCCCGAGGTGACGAAAGGCTTTTCCGGATCGAACGGGATGCCGTTCTTGTTGCAAGTAATGTTGGCGCGGCCGAGCGCCGCCTCGGCGCGCTTGCCGGTGGCGTTCTTGGGCCTGAGGTCGACCAGCATGAGATGGTTGTCGGTGCCGCCGGAGACGATGTCGAGACCGGTTTCCTTGAGGCTGGAGGCGAGCGCCTTGGCGTTGGCGGCGACGCTCTCGGCATAGACCTTGAAGCTCGGCTTCAGCGCTTCGCCGAAAGCGACAGCCTTGGCGGCGATGACATGCATCAGCGGGCCGCCCTGTAGGCCGGGGAACACCGCCGAATTCATCTTCTTGGCGATGTCCTCGTCATTACACAGGATCATGCCGCCGCGCGGGCCGCGCAGCGACTTGTGCGTCGTAGTGGTCACGACATGGGCGTGCGGCAGCGGCGACGGATGCACGCCGCCGGCGACCAGGCCGGCGATGTGCGCCATGTCGACCATCAGATAGGCGCCGACCGCATCGGCGATCTCGCGAAACCGCTTCCAGTCCCAGACGCGCGAATAGGCGGTGCCGCCGGCCAGGATCAGCTTCGGCTTGGTCTCATGCGCGGTCTTCTCGATGGCATCCATGTCGAGCAGATGGTCGTCCTGGCGCACGCCATAGGAGACGACCTTGAACCATTTGCCGCTCATGTTAACCGGCGAACCGTGGGTCAGATGGCCGCCGGAATTGAGGTCGAGGCCCATGAACGTGTCGCCCGGCTGCAAGAGCGCCAGGAACACGGCCTGGTTCATCTGGCTGCCGGAATTCGGCTGGACGTTGGCGAAGTTGCAGCCGAACAGCTTCTTGGCGCGCTCGATGGCCAGTTCCTCGGCCACGTCGACGAACTGGCAGCCGCCATAGTAGCGTTTACCCGGATAGCCCTCGGCGTACTTGTTGGTCATGATCGAGCCCTGCGCTTCAAGCACGGCGCGGGAAACAATGTTTTCCGAGGCGATCAGCTCGATCTCGTGGCGCTGGCGACCGAGTTCGTTGCGGATGGCGCCGAAAATCTCCGGATCGGCATCGGCCAGCGTGGTTTCGAAGAAGGATTTGAATTTGTTCGACACTGCCGCTGCTGTTGCCATGGCCTGAAATCCTCGAGGTTCGGGGGCAATTTTTGATTTATGCATGTCGTTGTCCCAAAACCGCTGCACACTTTTGGGCGACATGCATTTGCCGCGCCATTAACACAGTTGTTTTCGCCCCGCCACGTTTGCGGCGCGAAATTTGCTGGCCGGATTGCGCCAGCCTGGCCCGCGGGTCGTTATTTCCGAGCCTTCCGGCCTTTCAGCAAGGCCTCGGTGAGCGTGATCTCGGTAAACAGCGCTTGCGACGTATGGTCGTTGATCTCGCCGCTGCGAAACATGGCGCGCACGGCCTCGCGCTCGGCTTCGATGCCCGCAAATCTCAATTCGAGCTCCAGCCTTCCGGCTTCGCGCGCCTCGGCGCGGGCCTCATCGGCTTCGTCCGAGGCGGCGATGCGGCGCCGGTAGCCGGCGACGATGCTGTCGGCAGCGGCAAGCCTGGCGCCGGGCACCTCGCCTCCCTCATCATCGGCGGCTCCGGCAATGCTCTCGATGCGCGCGATTGCCGCCTTGGCGGCGCCCACGCGCGCCAGGCGCTCCTCGGCGGCGCCGGCATCCTCACCGGGCTCGACCAGCCCCCTGGCGATCGTCGGCAGAGCGAGGCTGGCGATGACCAGCGAGCAGATGATGACGCCGGCGGCCAGGAAAATGACCAGGTCGCGCGCCGGAAACGGCGAGCCGTCCGGCATGGCGAGCGGCAGT
>NZ_RZTT01000567.1 GCF_003996995.1 Mesorhizobium sp. M7A.T.Ca.US.000.02.2.1
ATTCAAAACCATCGTCGCCATTCTGCAGAACGAGCAGGACGCCGAGCGCGTGCTCGACTGCGCCATTCCGCTCGCCACCCGGTTCCAGAGCCATCTGGTCGGCATCCATGCCGAAACACTTCCCGTGCCGTACACCTCGGCCACAGGCTTTCCGGACACCGAATTCCTGCAGGTTTCGGCAGATATGAACCGGGAACGGGCCGAGAAATTAAAGGCGCTGTTTCTCAGACATATCGAGGATTCCGGTCTTTCCTTCGAGTGGCGAAGCCTGGAGAGCTTTTCGGGTGACAGCGCGCTGACCGGGATTTCGAGCGTGCGGGCCGCCGACCTGATCATAGCGGCGCAGCGCGAAACGGGCGGCGATTCCAGCGCGGACGTGGACACGCTGGTCTACGATGCCGGCCGGCCGGTGCTGGTGGTGCCGCACGAGGGTCCGCTGATCACCACCTTCAAACGCGTCTTGCTCGCCTGGAACGGCAGCAAGGAAGCGGCGCGGGCCGCCTTCGACGCGCTGCCCTTCATCATCGAAGCCGAGAAGACTGACATATTGGTTATCGACCCTCCTGAAACGCTCGACGACAGCCCGGAGGCCGCCGGCGCCGAAATCGCGTCGGCGCTGTCGCGCCACGGCGCCACCGTCAGCGTCTCGGTGCAGCAGTCGGGCGGCAATTCGGTCGATGACATCATCCAGACCAGAATCGCGGAAACCGGCGCCGATCTGCTGGTGCTCGGCGCCTACAGCCACTCATGGCTGCGTCAGCTTCTATTCGGCGGCGTGACGCGCAACGTGCTGCGCACCGCGCCGGTGGCAGCGTTCCTGTCGCGGTAGGTCCACAGCGATCGCTGGGCCTTGCCTTTGCCAAGGCCCTTGCTCTTGCCAAGATGGGGGCTTTCCAGCTAATTCCGCGCGCATTCCCCTGTTTTCCTGCGCGCGATCCCCGCGTGCTGTGGAGTGCGCGACATGTCCCTTCCCGAAAAAGCCTTTCCGGTCTCCTGGGACCAGTTCCATCGCGACGCCCGGGCGCTCGCCTGGCGGCTTGCCGGCGCTAACAAGGGACAATGGAAAGCGATCGTCTGCATCACGCGAGGCGGGCTGGTCCCCGCGGCGATCATCTCGCGTGAACTCGGCATCCGCGTCATCGAGACGGTCTGCGTCGCCTCCTATCACGACTATACCAGCCAGGGTCAGCTGCAGGTCCTCAAGGAGATCACCCCTGCCCTGCTCGCCGAAGACGGCGCCGGCGTGCTGATCATCGACGACCTGACCGACACCGGCAAGACGGCGGGCATCGTCCGCGCGATGATGCCCAAGGCGCATTTCGCCACCGTCTATGCCAAGCCGAAAGGCCGGCCGCTGGTCGATACTTTCGTCACGGAAGTCAGCCAGGACACCTGGATCTATTTCCCGTGGGACATGGGCTTCACCTACCAGAAGCCGATCGCCGACGACCACGCCGGCTGATTCGTAACTACCTGCCTGTTACAGACCAGCAGCTTGCACCGGCATGATTTGCTTTCGCAAACAGGTCCGGCAGGGCCGGATATTTTGCGAAATCGGCGTCTATTGGCGGAAATCGGCCAGGCGAATGAAATTTTTTACTTTTATTGCCGACAATTAGCCGTAAGATTCGTGAGACGGCAAACGATTCCGGAGGCTGGGGCTAGCTTCTTCGATGTTGACGAGGCCAACGACACACAATCATCTGGCCGAAAGGGTCCGACGGCTCTTCGGCACGGCGCCGTGCCGCCTGCAGGTTGCCGCCCTGCCCTGGCGCGACACGGGCGACGGCGTCGAAATCATGCTGATCACCAGCCGCGATACTGGCCGCTGGGTATTGCCCAAGGGCTGGCCAGAGGCCAGGGAGCCGCTCTGCGAGGCCGCGGCGCGCGAAGCCGGCGAGGAGGCCGGGCTGCGCGGCCGTGTCTCTCATCTTGAAGCCGGCCGTTACTTCTACGCCAAGGTCCTGGCTTCCGGCGAAGAAGTGCCGTGCGAGGTCTTGGTGTTTCCACTGCATGTCGACAAAGTCGCGGACCGCTGGAAGGAAAAACACTCACGCACCCGCAAATGGGTCCGTGCGAGCGAAGCGGTGCGCATGGTCAACGAACCCGACCTTTGCCAGATCATCGCCTATTTCTGCGCCGACCCGCACAGCTTCTCCTGACGGGCGGCCACACCGCTCTCTTTGCAAAACGGAACTGGCTTGCAAAGGCTAATGCATGTCGCCCAAAAGTGACCTCGGTTTTGGGAGAACGACATGCATAAAAGCAAGGACCTAAAGCGGGTCGCTTGAATCCGTTCAAGCGCGACACGCTTTAGACACGCGTTGCCATGCTTCGACATGAATGCTTTGCTAAGGAATCAAGGGTAGGATTCGGCAGCTCTGGTATTTTTGATCGATGGCGAATCCCGCAAATCCAATTCCAAACGAGTCCGACGACCCCCAGCGCGAGCATCGTCCGCGCGTGCTCAAGGGTGGGTCGATCATCACCGGAATTTCGAATTCGGAAGTCGGTTGCACGCTGCGCAACCAGCACGACGGCGGCGCCGAACTGAAGATACCGCTCGAAGCCCGGGTCCCAGATCGGTTCCTTCTCTATGTGCCGCTCGACGGCATTGCCTATCGGTGCGAGGTCCGGTGGCGTCGCAACGACCGTATCGGGGTGCAGTTCACCGGCACCGAACCAAAGCCCCGGCTGCATTACGGCTGACGCCCGGGCGAGCTTGCGCACGGAAAATCGTGATCCGCGCCTGCATTCTATCCCCGTTATCCACATATGTGACACACAAGATGTTGGGGTCACAAAAGCTACGCAAACGAATCCTTGACGGCGCAAAACGAGTCGCCTTTTATAGGCCATGTGCTCCTGTTGAGAGTGCGACCGGAAAGTTCTGAGCCCGGTCTTTTTTCCCGGATTATGTGCGTTTTTGCTCGCATTTCCGCCTGTTTACGAGGCCGGCGGAAGCGTTGGGATTGTGGGGCGGTTGGGGACGATAGGGACAATTGTCGGGCTTGAATAAATTGTCTGTTAATACTATATTTAGTG
>NZ_RZTT01000568.1 GCF_003996995.1 Mesorhizobium sp. M7A.T.Ca.US.000.02.2.1
GCAGATGAACGACGAAGTAACGCATGTGGGCGTTGTCCACGCTGGCTTGCGCCTTGGCTTTCCATGCCGTGTGCGCGGATTGATAGTCGGGATAGATGCCGACGATATCGAGCCCCTCGAGATCGCGGAATTCGGTGCCGCCAAGCTTCTTCAGTTCGCCACCGAACACCAGATGCAAAAGCTGTTTCTTTCCGTCTTCCGCGGCCATGTCGGTCCTTCACATATCGTGAGTTTGTGACAGGTCTAGACCAAAGCCGCCGACTTTGGAACCTTTAGGGCGAGATGAATTCATCTCGGCAGGGAAAACGCTTTCACGCGTCAAGACCCGCGATGACGCCGGCGAGCACGGCCAGCAATTCACCGCTGCCGGCAGCGAGGGCGCCGTGGCGGGTCACCTCGCCGGCATAAAGTGGAGCACGGCCATGCTGGTCGAGCAGTTGGCCGCCGGCCTCGCGCAGGATGAGGTCGGCCGCGGCGATATCCCAGTCATGCGCGTTCGGCTTGACGAAAGTGGCATCCAGCGCGCCATTGGCGATCATAGCCAGCCGATAGGCGAGCGAAGGGCTGTAGGGCGCCCGCTTCAGCCGCGCCTGCCATTCGGCCGGCATCAGGTCGGTCAACTGCTTCAGCCCGGAAATCTCGGCCGTGTCCGCCAGCTTGCGAACCGCAATGCGCTTGCCGTTGCGGAAGGCGCCCTGGCCGGGCAGCGCCCAATAGGTCTCCTCCATCGCCGGGCATTCCAGCACGCCGGCCAGCGTACGGCCACGCTCGACCACGGCGACGCTGACGCACCAGGTGCGCTGGCCTTCGAGGAAACCGCGCGTGCCGTCGATCGGGTCGACGACGAAGGTGCGGCGTGCCGAAAGCCGGACCGGATCGTCAACTGTCTCTTCCGACAACCAGCCATAATCGGGCCGCGCCGCCAGCAATGTTTCGCGCAGATAGGCGTCGGCGGCGTGGTCGGCCTCGCTGACCGGCGATGTGCCGCCCTTCATCCAGACTTGCGGGCTGTTACCGAAGTAGCGCATGGCGATGAGCCCCGCTTCGCGGGCAGCATCGCGCAGCAGCGGCAAATCTTCGGTGGCCCCGGCAGTGGTCAGGTCATGCTCCGGCAAGGGTCATGCCTTCGATCAGGATCGTTGGGGCGGCGGTGCCGAAATTGCGGTCGAGGTCATCGGCCGGCACCATGTTGAGGAACATCGTCTTCAGGTTCGAGGCGATGGTGACCTCGGCGACCGGATAGGCCAGTTCACCGTTCTCGATCCAGAAACCCGAGGCGCCACGGCTGTATTCGCCGGTGACCATGTCGACGCCCTGACCGAACACTTCGGTGACGTAGAAGCCGGTCCTGAGCGATTTGATCAGCTCTTCCGGCGACCGCTCGCCCGGTTCGATGGCGAGATTGGTGGAGGATGGCGTCACGGAGGAGCCGCCGCGCGCGCCGCGGCCGTTGGTGACGAGGCCCAGTTCCCTTGCAGCCGAGGTCGACAGGAACCAGTGGTTGAGCACGCCCTTCTCGACCATCAACAGCTTTTCGCCTTCGACGCCTTCGCCATCGAACGGACGCGAGGCCTGGCCACGCCGCCTAAGCGGCTCGTCGGTGACGGTGATGGCGGAGGCGGCCACCTGCTTGCCCATCATGTCACGCAGGAACGAGGTCTTGCGCGCGACCGAGGCGCCGTTGATGGCGCCGGCCAGATGGCCGGCGATGCCGCGCGCGACGCGTGGGTCCAACACCACGTCGACCGGCCCGGTCGCTGCCTTGCGCGCGCCGATGCGGCGCACCGCGCGTTCTCCGGCCTTGCGGCCGATGTCCTCGGGCGCATCGAGATCGGCAAAGTGCTGGCGCGATGAGAATTCATAGTCGCGCTCCATGCCGGTGCCCTCGCCGGCGATGACGCTGGCCGAGCGCGAGAACCGCGAGCCGACATAGTGGCCGAGGAAGCCGTGCGAGGTGGCCAGCACCAGGCCGCCGAGGCCGGCACCGGCGCTGGCGCCGGCCGAATTGGTCACGCCCTTGACGCCAAGCGCTGCCGCCTCCGCCGCCAATGCGGCTTCCTTCAACTGGTCGGCGGACACCTCGGTGGCGTCGAACAGATCGAGATCGCGTGTCTGTTTGGCCAGCAATGCCGGGTCGGCCAACCCCTGATAGGGATCCTCAGGCGAGACTCTCGCCATGGAAACAGCGCGTTCGGCCAGCGTTTTCGGGTCGGACGCCGCTGTCGCCGAGACACTCGCCACGCGGCCGCCGACGAAAACACGCAGCGCGACATCCTCGCTCTCGGAGGCTTCGGTAGCCTCGACTTTGCCGAGACGCACCGACACGCCGGTCGAGCGGCCGCGCACGGCCACGGCGTCGGCGGCATCGGCGCCGGCCTTCTTGGCAGCCTCGACCAAGGCCGCGACGCGGTCGGTCAATTTTGCTGCGTCTGATATATCGGTCATGCCTGAAATCCTGCTGGTGCGGCCGGTGTGCGGCCGTTGCCCACCCATCTATTGTTCCGGTCCGGCTTGTGCAATGGCATAGGCTTCAATCAAAATGCAGGGTGGGCGGTTCAAAACCGCGAACCCTGTGACGCAAAATCGGTTCGCAGCTTGCACGGAGCATTTCGATGACGCCTTTCCATCTCGCCTTCCCGGTCCGTGATCTCGATGAAACCCGCGTTTTCTATGGCGAGGTGCTGGGCTGTGCGATCGGCCGTTCATCGGCGACCTGGGTCGATTTCGACCTTTACGGCCACCAGATGTCGGCGCATCTGCGTCCGCAGGCCGCACAGGCCCCCAGTGACGGCAAGGTCGACGGCATTGTCGTGCCAATCCCGCATTTCGGCGCCGTGCTCTTGATGGACGACTGGCAGCGCCTGGCGACGCGGCTGGAGGCGCGCGACGACATCGACTGGCTGGAACGGCCGATGGTGCGTTTCAAGGGCGAGCCCGGCGAGCAGGCAACGCTTTTCATCCGCGACCCCTCGGGCAATGCCCTGGAATTCAAGGGTTTTCGCTCGCTGGAGCAGGTTTTCGCGCACTAGCTCAGAT
>NZ_RZTT01000569.1 GCF_003996995.1 Mesorhizobium sp. M7A.T.Ca.US.000.02.2.1
GTGCTGATCGGGATGCTGATCGCTTTCGGCGAGGTCGCGCCGATCTTCGCGACGCTTGCCGCCGGCTCCGTCATTTACGGCCTTGGCAGAACCTTCTTCTTCACGCTGGAGATGCAGAATGTGCCGCCGGGCGCCGAATGGTTCTCGCTGATCGGGCAGGGCCGCATCCTCGGCGTTCCGGTGACGGTGGTGATCTTTGCCATGCTTTGCCTGGCGCTGCATCTGGTGCTCAGCCGCACGCGGTTCGGCTGGCAGACCTATGCCATGGGCAACAATCCGGGCGCCGCCAGGATCACCGGCATTTCCAACCGGCCGATGATCGTCGCGCAGTATGCGATCAGCGCGCTGATCGCCTACGGGGCCGGGCTGGTGCTTGCCTCGTCGGCGTCGGCGATCAACGCCCGGCTTTTCAATTCGACGATGATCTACGACATCCTTCTGGTCGTCGTGTTGGGCGGCATCGGCCTGAATGGCGGCCACGGCAAGGTTCGCAACGTCATTCTGGGCACGATCTTCGTCGGCATCCTGCTCAACGGCATGACGATCATGAACATCGCCTACACGATCCAGAACCTGGTCAAGGGCGTGGTCCTGCTTCTGGCCATCGTCATCGACTCGCTCGTCAACCCGCGCGACGAGCAGACGTCCCAGCAAGGGGATCTCTGACCAATTTCAACGCCAAAATGCAATGGGAGGAAACCATGCGACTTCTGAAAACGACAACGTGGCTGGCCGCGGCCTGCATCGCGCTTGCCGGTATCGTCACCGCCAGCGCCCAGGACAAGGGCCTGGAAAACCCGCGCTCGACGACGTTCCACAAGACGCTGGAAGGCAAGAAGGTCGTCTTCCTGCCGCTGTCGATGGGTTTCGACCTGACCGAAGGCTGGGCGGCGGTGATGCGCCAGCAGGCCAAGCGCCTCAAGTATGATTTCGAGATCCGCGACCCCGCCTGGAGCACCGACGCGGGAACCCGCGCGCTGCAGTCGCTGATCAGCGAGAAGCCGGACCTGATCGTCGCGCACAATCCCGACATCCAGTCCTACGCCCGGTTGCTGGCTCAGGCGCAGGCCGCCGGCATCAAAGTTGTGCAGATCAACCTTGAATCGAACACCCAGACCGATTCGTATGTCGGCGCCGACTGGACCGAGATCGGCGAACAGGCGGCGCAGGCGGTGGTCGACAAATGCAGCCCCGGCAAGGGTGCTTCGACCAAGGTCGCTATCGACACCGGCGTGCCGACAGCGGCATCCGACGTGTTCCAACTCGACGGCATCTACCGTGTCTTGAACCAGCATCCCGACATCCAGGTCGTTTCGCAGCAGGCCACCGAATACAATCCGGAAAAGGCGCGCTCGATCATGGAGACCGTGCTGCAACAGCATCCGGATCTTTGCGGCGCCATCGGCATCTGGGACAATCAGGACACCGGCACGGCGTCTGCGATCCAGCAGGCCGGCAAGGGCGACCAGGTCTTCCTCGTCACAAGCGGCGGCGGCAACAAGGTCGGCTGCGAGAATGTCGAGAAGGGCCTGTTCAGTCTCTACATCAGCTACAACGTGCCGCTGCAAGGCGAAATCCTGAATGCGGAGATCGCAAGGCTGCTGCTCTCCGACGGTACTGCCGGCGAGACCAAGACGCTCTATTTCAATCCGCTGACGCAGATCACCAAGGCCAATGTCAACCAGCGCAATTGCTGGACGCTGGACGATCTGAAGTAGGGAATCCTGACTTATGGCCACCAGCGATGCGCTTTCACGGCTGCGGTACCGGCTTTTGCCGGACCGCCTGTTCGGCGAATTGCTGACCAAGAGCTGGATCGACAACGTCATTCCGGCATTGGCGCTGGTGGTCACGATCCTCGTCATGACGTGGATCATCCCTGGCTATTTCTCGGTCGGCAACCTTACCGATCTCGCCCGCCAGGTGTCGGAATTCGGCCTGATCGCACTGGCGCTCACCATCGTCATCCTCTCGGGCGGCATCGACCTCTCGGTCGGCTCGATGTTCGCGCTATGCGTGCTTGCCGCCCTGGTATCGATGAACGTTGCCGGCCTGCCGGTCGGCGTGGCATTGATCGCGACGCTAGCCACGGGCCTCGTCTGCGGGCTGCTCAACGGGGTGCTGATCGGCTATCTCAGGCTGCGCGCCTTCATAACCACTCTGGTGACACTGGTCATCTACCGGGCGCTCTACGACATCATCTTTCCCCGGCTTGCCAGCGCGATCGTCGGCTCGATGCCGGTCTCCCCGACCTGGGACCTGATCGGCTTCGGCACCTTCTACGGCCTGCCCGTCTCCTTCGCCATTTTCGCCGTCATCGCCCTTGGCGCGCATATCGTCCTGTCAAGGCTAAGGCCAGGATGGCGGTTGCGCGCCGTCGGCGGTGCGCGCCGCTCCGCCTACAATGCCGGCATCAACGTCAAGCTGACGGTTTGCCTCGCCTATGTCGCATCGGGCCTGCTGACCGCGATCGCTGCCTTTCTGTTTTCCGCCCGGCTCGGCAGCACCGGCGCCGACACCGGCATAGGGCTGGAGATTTCCGTATTGACCGCCGTGGTGCTTGGCGGCGTTTCGCTGGGTGGCGGCCGCGGTTCGGTCGGCAATGCGGTGATCGGCTCCATCCTGGTGCTGATCCTGACCAGCGGCCTCATCCGCCTGTCGATGCCCGGCTCGGTCAACCAGCTGATCCTCGGTCTGGTGCTGATCGCCGCCGTGCTGTTCGACGCCAAATGGGTGAAGAACCGCGGCAAGCTGTTGAGCAAAGTCTATGTCTCGCCGACCTATCTGAAGCTGCCGAATTTGACGCCGCCGACCGGAACCGACGTGCTTGCCGTCAATGACAGGCTTGGCGCGGCGGAGCTCATAGGGCTTGGCGCGGTCGAAGGTCCCGAGGACGTCGTCCTCGACCGCGACGACAATCTCTATACCGGTACGCGGCACGGTACGATCGTCCGTTTCCTCGCGCCCGACTATGCGCGCAGCGAGGTCTTCGCCCGTATCGGCGGTCATCCGCTGGGGCTGGCC
>NZ_RZTT01000056.1 GCF_003996995.1 Mesorhizobium sp. M7A.T.Ca.US.000.02.2.1
GGCGTCGCTGTTGCCCCAGGCGCCGAACAGCGGGCCGGAGCCGCCAAAGGTTCCCGCGCCGAATGAGAGTGCGGGCACTTTCAGGCCCGATGCACCGAGACGTCGGTAGTCCATCTTTTTACTCCTGTGGAATGAAAGGTGTGGGAAGCGGGTTTGCAGAGGACGGTCACGACCGGATGGAGGCAGGCTCGCCGAGCGTGGCGGTGCGATCGAGACGCAGCGCCAGCCCCGCCACGCCGAGTGCCGCGAGCGGCAGCAGGGCGGCGACCCAGGTGAGTGAGCCCAGGCCAAGGCCATGGGCAATCACCGCACCGCCAAGCCAGGCACCTGCCGCATTGCCGAGATTGAAGGCGGCGATGTTGAAGGACGAGGCGAGGCTCTGGCCGGCACCTTGCGCCTTGTCCAGCACCCACATTTGCAGCGGCGCCACGGTGGCGAAGGCGGCAGCGCCGAGCAGGCCGACATAGATGACGGCCATGATCTGGCTGTGGATGGCGAAGCTCATGGTGGCGAGCACCAGGGCCAGCACCACGAGACTGCCGAGAACGGCCGGCACCAGCCAGCGGTCGGCGACCTTGCCGCCAAGTAAATTGCCGGCAATGAGGCCGCCGCCGAAGACGAGCAGGATCGGCGACACGGCCGCTTCCTGGAAGCCGCTTATCTCGGTCAGCAGTGGTGCGATATAGGTGAAGACGGCGAAGACACCGGCATAGCCGAGCACGGTGGTGGCAAGACCGACCAGGACGGGCGTGCGGCGCAAAACGGCGAGATCGGCGCGCAGATCGCTCTTTTCGGGCGCCGTCCGGCTGCGTGGCACCAGAGCCAGGATGACGGCGAAGGCCGCCACGCCGACCAATGTCACCGCCCAGAAGGTCGCTCGCCAGCCGAAGGCCTGGCCGAGCCAGGTGCCGAAGGGCACGCCGAGGATGTTGGCGATGGTCAGACCGGTGAACATCAGCGCGATCGCCGAGGCTTGTCTGTTGGGTGCGACCAGCCCGGTGGCGACGACAGAGCCGACGCCAAAGAATGTGCCGTGGGCGAAGGCGGTGATAATGCGGGCGCCCATCAGCGTCCAGTAATCGGGGGCCAGCGCACAGGCGAGATTGCCAAGCGTGAAGATCGCCATCAGTGCCAGAAGCACGGTCTTGCGCGGCCAGTTGCCGGTGGCGATGGTCAGCAGGGGCGCGCCGATGACGACGCCAAGCGCATAGCCCGAAATGAGTTGGCCGGCGGCCGTGATCGAAACGCCGAGATCCTTGCTGACATCGAGCAGCAGACCAATGATGACGAATTCGGTGACGCCGATGCCGAAGGCACCGGCGGCAAGCGCGTAAAGAGCAAGAGGCATGGCGGTTTCCACTTCGATGGCGAAGAGCGCCGTCCCGCGCCCCGACCCCTGAGATCGTGCTTCCCTGCATTGTGAACCAGACTTGCCTTGGGCACATTTTCTGTGAAATAGATTCACAAATGGCCAGGCCCGATATCAATCGCTCCGGCGAGATCGAAGTGTTCGTGCGCGTCGTCGAGGACGGCAGTTTCTCCTCCGCGGCACGCGCGTTGCGCATGACGCCTTCAGCGGTGAGCAAGCTGATCGCGCGGCTGGAGGCCCGGCTTGGTGCGCGGCTGGTCAGCCGTTCGACGCGAAAGCTGCAACTGACGCCGGAAGGCACCGCTTTCTACGAGAGCGGCCTGCGCATCCTCGCCGACATGGCGGCGGCCGAGCAGGAGGCGGCGACGGGTGCTTCACCGCGCGGAAGGCTGCGCGTCAACAGCTACGTGCCCTTCGGAGTACACCGGCTGATCCCGCTTCTGCCACGCTTCCTCGAACGCTACCCCGAGATTTCAGTCGATCTGGTGCTGACCGACAGCGTCATCGACCTGATGGCGGAACGCGCCGATGTCGCTATCCGTGCCGGGCCGCTGAGTGAGTCACGGCTGGTGGCGCGCAAGCTGGGGCAAAGCCCTGTGGTGGTCGTTGCAGCACCTTCCTACCTCGAAACGCAGGGCACGCCGCTGACGCCAGCCGATCTCGACAGGCATAACCGCATGGGCTTCGGGTTCGTCAGGCATCTCGATGGCTGGCCGTTCCTCGACGCGGACGGCCGCGCCATCATGGTTCCCATCACCGGCAACACGCTGGTCAGCGACGGCGAGGCGATGCGGCTGATGGCGCTGGCGGGCGCGGGCATCGCCCGGCTGGCCCGCTGGCATGTGGCGGAAGACATCGCGGCCGGCCGGCTGGTGCCGCTGCTGGAGGCATTCAATCCCGGCGACGAGGAGCCCACCCACGCCGTCTATGTCGGCCAGGGCCGGCATCTGCCGGCGCGGGTGCGTGCCTTTCTCGATTTTCTGGGTGAGAGCGTTCGGCTGAGCTGACATCCCCGGACCACGGGGCGCCCGGGATATCAGCGTGGGCTATATTTATGCTTTCGGCGTGAACGGCGCCGGGCGGCGGCCCACTGCCTGGCGCTCCAGCATCCAGCCGGGATATTCGGACGGCAGGGCGCTGACCTCGTCGAGACGAAGCAGATCGTCTGTGTCGAGCTTCACATCAGTGGCGGCAAGGTTCTGCTCCAGCTGCTCCATGCGGCTGGCGCCGATGATGACGCTCATCACGAAGGGCTTGGCCAGGACATAGCCGAGCGCCACCGTGGCGACGCTGACATCATGCTTTTTGGCGATTTCGCGCATGACGGCAACGGCCGCCCAGGCACGGTCCTCATTGACCGGCGGGAAGTTGAAGGACGCGCGGCGGCCTTCGCCATTGCCGGGCGCGCCGGGGCCGTACTTGCCGGAGAGCAGGCCACCGGCCATCGGCGACCACACCATCAGGCCGAGCTTCTCCTCGTTGAGCAGCGGCACGATCTCGCGCTCGAGATCGCGGCCGGCGATCGAATAGTAGGACTGGACGGTCTCGAAACGGGCAAAGCCCTTGCGCTCGGCGATACCGAGCGCCTTGGCGATGCGCCATGCCGCCCAGTTGGAGACGCCGACATAGCGAACCTTGCCGCTGGCAACGAGATCGTCGAGCGCCCGCAGCGTTTCGTCGATCGGCGTCACGGTGTCGGTGCCGTGCAGCTGATATAGATCGATATGGTCGAGCTGCAGCCGCTCCAAGCTGGCATCGACCGAGTCCATGATGTGGCCGCGTGACGAGCCGCGCTGGTTGGGGCCTTCGCCCATGGCGCCATGCGCCTTGGTGGCGATGACCACGTTCTGCCTGTTCACACCGAGATCCCTGAGCGACTGGCCGAGCAGCCGTTCGGATTCGCCAAAGGAGTAGACGTCGGCCGTATCGAAGAAATTGACGCCGGCGGCGAGCGAATGGGCAACGATCTCGTTGACCCCCTTCTGGTCGAGGCTGGCGATCAGGCCCCATTGGGCATTCTGACCGGCGGCGCCGAAGGTCATGGTGCCGAGGCACAGTTCGGAGACGAACATCCCCGTATTTCCAAGCTGGTTGTAGCGCATGATGGCGGCTCCAGAGAGTTTGTGATGACGCAAAGCAAATAGGAACGGTACGTTTCGTTTCCAATTGCTGGCTCAACGAGCCCGCCGAGTTGGCCTATAACCCCTCACCGCATCTAATGCCGCCATCAGAAAAGCGCCAGCTGCATTCACCGAACGAGGTTCGCATGAGTATGCGGATTATAAGTCTATAACTCGGATCTTCGTCTTCGGGCGGCGATTGACCTCCTCGACGAAGTCGGCATCCCACACGGGACCTGAGAGAAGATATTCCGCAAGCGAAGGTGTTGCGCCGACCAGTCGGTCGTAGTCCTCGGGGGAGAGTACGACAGCAGTTGGCTTTCCGCGCACCGTGATGGTTTGTGGCCCTTGTTCCCGCGCCTGCCGTACGAGTTTCGACAGATTGTTCTTCGCGTCCTTAAGATGCCAGTTCAAGGGCACTACTCGCTAGATGGCTTCGCTAGTCATATACCAGATGCCGTTGAAGCATGGCAGGGTTTCCGCTCGAACAGATGTGTTCGCTAGTTCCTCGACATGGGTTGGAAGCTATTGGCAGCGAGAATCTATAGCCTCTTTCGGCGGCAGATCGCAAACCTCGGGGATTGGCCTAAACATCTCTTTCGTCGTCATCCACGGGCGTAGCGACGCAGCGCAGACCCGAGGATCCATGCCGCGACATCTGCCGAAGAATGCAGCGGAACAGAATTCTGCACCGCTGCATTTTCCTTGTCGTCACGGCATGGATCCTAGGGTCTGCGCTCCGCTTCGCGTCGCTCCGCCCTAGGATGACGAAGGTGTCGTGGCCTGCAGCCAATCGAATATGTTGGAATTTAGCGACTAGAGACCGGTCTGTGCATCGGAACTATCGGCTGCCGAAGATCGCCGAACCGACGCGGACGCTGGTGGCGCCGAAGGCGATCGCGGTCTCATAATCGCCGGACATGCCCATCGAGAGTTTGGCGACGTTGGCTTCCTTGCCGAGCTTTTCCAACAGCGCGAAGTGCGGGCCGGGATTCTCGTCGGCCGGCGGGATGCACATCAGGCCCTCGATGGCGAGGCCATGCACGTCGCGGCAGCGGGTGACGAAAGCGACGGCCTCGCGTGGCTCGATGCCGGCCTTCTGCGGCTCGGAGCCGGTGTTGACCTGGACATAGAGTTTTGGCGCGCGGCCCTGTTTGGCGATCTCCTTGGTGAGTTCGGCGGCGATCTTCTCGCGGTCGACCGTCTCGATGACGTCGAACAGCGCCACCGCTTCCCGAGCCTTGTTGGATTGCAGCGGGCCGATCAGATGCAGTTCGATGCCAGGAAAAGCTTCCTTCAGATCAGGCCATTTGGCTTGCGCCTCCTGCACACGGTTCTCGCCGAAGACGCGCTGGCCGGCTTCGATGACCGGGCCGATGTCGGTAGCGTCGAAGGTCTTGGAGACCGCGACCAGCGTCACGGCGCCGGCTTGGCGGTCGGCCTCGCGCTCGGCGGCGGCGATCTTCGCCTTGACCGCGAAAAATTGCTGAACGGCGTCACCCATATGCAAATCCTGCTGTTTTGGCCGGCGTTTTTGTCAGACGCGATACCCATATGGTTGACGGGTTTGCCAAACCATGGTGAACACCCGGACCACATTCCCTGAACTGCCGAGCCGTCGCCCGCAGTTCGCGCATGCTTTTAAGTGAAAAACGTCCCATGGCAACCGAACGATACAATCCGCGCGCGTCAGAGCCCAAATGGCAGAAGGCCTGGGACGCCAAGAAGCTGTTCGAAGCGCACAATGACGATCCGCGCCCGAAATACTATGTGCTGGAGATGTTCCCCTATCCGTCGGGGCGCATCCATATCGGTCATACCCGCAATTACACGATGGGCGACGTGGTGGCGCGCTACAAGCGGGCCAAGGGTTTCAACGTGCTGCACCCGATGGGCTGGGACGCCTTCGGCATGCCGGCCGAAAACGCGGCGATGCAGAACAAGGTCCATCCCAAGGAGTGGACCTACCAGAACATCGCCACCATGCGCGAGCAGCTCAAGGTCATGGGGCTGTCGCTGGACTGGGCGCGCGAATTCGCCACCTGTGACGTCGACTATTACCACCGCCAGCAGATGCTGTTCCTCGATTTTGTCGAGAAGGGGCTGGTGACGCGCAAATCCTCCAAGGTCAACTGGGATCCGGAGGACATGACGGTGCTCGCCAACGAGCAGGTCATCGACGGGCGCGGCTGGCGCTCGGGCGCGCTGGTTGAACAGCGCGAACTGACGCAGTGGTTCTTCAAGATCACCGATTTCGCGCAGGATCTGCTGGATTCGCTCGACGGCCTCGACGAATGGCCGGAAAAAGTGAAGCTGATGCAGCAGAACTGGATCGGCCGCTCGGAAGGCCTGCTGATCCGTTGGCCTCTGGCCGACGCCTCTGATGGCGAGCATGAGCTGGAAGTCTATACGACAAGGCCCGACACCATCTTCGGCGCTTCCTTCATGGCTGTCGCCGCCGATCATCCGTTGGCCAAGAAGGCCGCTGCGCACAATCCGGCGCTGGCGAAGTTCATCGAGGATATAGGCCATATGGGCACCTCGGTGGCGGCGCTGGAGACAGCTGAGAAGAAGGGTTTCGACACCGGCATCCGCGTCGTCCATCCGTTTGACGACAATTGGACGCTGCCTGTCTATGTCGCCAATTTCGTGCTGATGGAATACGGCACCGGCGCCATTTTCGGCTGTCCGTCCGGCGACCAGCGCGACCTCGACTTCGCCAACAAATACGGCCTGCCGGTGATTCCGGTGGTGATGCCGGAAGGCGAGAATCCGGCGACGTTCCAGATCATCGATGAAGCCTATGTCGATGACGGCGTGATGATCAATTCGCGCTTTCTCGACGGCATGAAGCCGGATCAGGCTTTCGACGAAGTCGCCAAACTGCTGGAGCAGAAGACGATCGGCAACCGGCCGATGGCCGAGCGCAAGGTGAATTTCCGCCTGCGCGACTGGGGCATTTCGCGCCAGCGCTACTGGGGCTGCCCGATCCCGATGATCCATTGCGAGGCTTGCGGCGTGGTGCCGGTGCCGAAGGCGGACCTGCCGGTGAAGCTGCCCGACGATGTCGATTTCGACCGGCCGGGCAATCCGCTCGACCGGCATCCGACATGGCGCCATGTGAAATGTCCGCAATGCGGCAGGGATGCGCGGCGCGAAACCGACACGATGGACACGTTCGTCGATTCATCGTGGTATTTTGCCCGCTTCACCGCGCCGTGGGCGCATGAACCGACCGATCCCAAGGCGGCCAACGAATGGCTGCCGGTCGACCAGTATATTGGCGGGATCGAGCACGCGATCCTGCATCTGCTCTATTCGCGCTTCTTCACCCGCGCCATGCGCGAGGCCGGCCATGTCGATCTGGCCGAGCCGTTCAAGGGCCTGTTCACGCAAGGCATGGTGGTGCACGAAACCTATCGCGTCGGCTCGGCATCGAATGGCCGCTGGCTGGCGCCCACCGAAGTTCGGCTGGAGGACGTCGACGGCAAGCGCAGCGCCATCGACATCGCCACCGGCGAGGCCGTCACCATCGGCCCGCTGGAAAAGATGTCGAAATCGAAAAAGAACACGGTGAGCCCGGAAGACATCACCGATGGCTACGGCGCCGATACGGCGCGCTGGTTCATGCTGTCGGATTCTCCTCCCGAGCGCGATGTCGAGTGGACCGACGATGGCGCCGCCGGTGCGCATCGCTTCATCCAGCGCATCTGGCGCCTGGTGTCGACGGCGGCCGAAACACTGGCCGGCATCAAGCCCGTGGCGGCCAGCAGCGGTGAGGCCGCGGTGGTTTCAAAGGCCGCGCACAAGATACTCAAGGCGGTCGGAGAGGATATCGAGAAGCTCGCCTTCAACCGCGCTATCGCCCGCATCTACGAACTGGCCAACGCCCTGACCACGCCGCTCAACGAGGTGGCCGAAGGCAAGGCCGATGCAGCGCTGAAAGGCGCCTGCCGGCAGGCGGTGGAGATTCTCGTGCATCTGATCGCGCCGGTCATGCCGCATCTGGCCGAGGAGTGCTGGGCAACGCTTGGCGGCACCGATCTCGTTGCCGAACGGCCCTGGCCGGTCTTCGATCCGGCGCTGGTCGTCGACAACGAAGTCACCTATCCGGTACAGGTCAACGGCAAGAAGCGGGGGGATTTGACAATTGCCCGCGACGCGGACCAAGGTGCGGTCGAAAAAGCGGTATTGGCTCTCGACTTCGTGCAGAAAGCACTTGAAGGTAAGGCTCCGCGCAAGGTGATCATCGTGCCGCAGAGGATCGTCAATGTCGTTGCCTGATCGGGAAAAGACAGAGTTGAGCCATTTGCTGCGCCGCATTGCGCTTGCCGGCCTGATAGGTTCGCTCGCGCTTGTCTCGGCCTGCACGGTGCGGCCGCTCTATTCGAGCGCGCCACTGTCAGGTTCGCAGGCCAGTGCCAGTGCCGAACTGGCGTTGATCGGTATCAAGCCGGTCAATACGCGTTACGGCCAACAGGTGCGCAACAATCTGATTTTCGGGTTTGGACGAGGCGCCGGCGAGCCGGCCTCGCCGGTCTATTCGCTCAATCTCGGCGTGACCGAAGCGGTCGAGTCCGCGGCACTCGTGCAGGTCGGAACGGATGAAGACGAACCGACCGCCGGTTCCGTGACGCTGACCGGCAGCTATACGCTGGCCGATGCGAAGACCGGCGTTGTGATCGCATCCGGCAAGCGTTCGATCACCTCGTCCTTCGACAGGCCGCGTCAGGAATTCGCCGCATACCGGGCGCAGATCGACGCCGAGAATCGCGCTGCGCGAGAGTTGGCGGAAGCGCTGCAGCTGTCCATTGCCCAGGACCTTGTCCGGCACGGCAAGACCGGCTAGCGCACCTCATCAACGGTCCGGCCCCAGGCATGATGGGATGATCGTGGGATCGTGACCAGATTCCCGAACAGAACCAGATTCCCGAACAGGGATTGCCCGAAGATACCCATCGAGCTGCTGCGGCACGGCGAGTAGATCGCGCCACCGGCGTGGATGCGGCGAGACGACGATCGTGCCGTGTCGCTCGCAGATTGCCACGAAGATTTTGGTGCCCAGGATGGTCGGCGATCCATCCGGGAAGCAACTGTTAACCACTCGCTCCCTATTGCTCGGCAGACATTTCAGAGTGAGTCTTGAGAATGGAAGCCAAGCGTTTTTCCCGGGTCAATTTATCGACGGCCGCATCGCCTGATGATCCCGAGGGGAAGCGCTCCGAGAGCATCGGCGACAGGGGTGGTCAGCGAGGTTCTTCTGCGGCAGGCGACCTTGATCGTCCGGCTCGCAAGGAGCCGGGCGGCCGGCAGCCCGCCACACGCCAGGCCGGCTATTCAGCGCCGGTGGTCGATCTCGGCGGCAACAAGCGGCCCTATATGGAGCCGCGGGGTGGCTCGGACGATACGCCTTCGAAAATCGGCGATATCGAGAGCCCTGCCTGGCAGGAATATTTCTTCCTAGCACCCAACGTGCGTTTTACACGCACGCCGGACTATGAGGCCAGGAAGCATCGTCCGCAGCACGAGCGTGTTGTCGAACACGCCGCGACGCGCCCAGCAGAGCAAGCCGTTGCGCAATCCATGATCAAAGGGGCGTCCTCCGCGCCTTCGCTCCTGGCATTGCCGGCTTCGGTGAAAAGCCCTGCTTCCCAGCCGCTGGCCGGCCACGCCACGCAAGGGCCACTGCCGCCGGCTGCTGCTTTTGTTGCCGCGGGGCGCGCCAGGGAGAAGGTGCCAGCCGTTGCGCCGATGCCGCCGAGGACGGTCGCTATGGCACGGGCATCCGCGCGCGCGTCCGTTGCTCCGGGCGCCAAAACGACCACTTCCGAAAGGTTGCGCCGGCCATATCTTTCGGATCATGCCTTCTTCGAGGCCATGGCACCCTATCTGGTCGACGTTTCGTCGCCGGCCCGGCAGACCGGTCCAGCGTCGCCTGCGCCGCTCGCCGTGGCGCCAGTCACCACTACGCCGATCGATATTCGCCCAGGGACCGATGCCACCGCATTGTTTCGTGTCATCGACTGCCTTCCGGGCCAAGCCTTGAAGCCGTTGCCGGATGCTTGGCCGGCCAATTCGAACCAGGCCGTCGCCCAACCCGGCGTGCCGGCGAGCGATGCGCCGTCGCCGGTCCAGCCTGTCGCAATCCCAGCCGCCAAAAGCGACGCCGTTTCCGCGTCGGCCGCGCCAATTGTGAACGTCCCTGCCAGGGCCGTTGCCGCCCGCTCTGCGCGCTTGCCTGGGGCTGGAAAGGTCGTGCTGTCAACCGCGGGCGATCCCTATGAGCTTCCCTCGGAAGAGCTGTTGCAGCAGCCACCGGAGGGACAAGGCTTCTACATGTCGCAGGAGCGGCTCGAGCAGAACGCCGATCTGCTGGAAAGCGTGCTCGAAGACTTCGGCGTGCGTGGCGAGATCATTCATGTTCGCCCAGGCCCGGTGGTCACGCTCTATGAGTTCGAGCCGGCGCCGGGCGTCAAATCTTCCCGCGTCATCGGGCTTGCCGACGATATCGCCCGCTCCATGTCGGCGATTTCGGCGCGCGTCGCTGTCGTGCCTGGCCGCAACGTCATCGGCATCGAGCTCCCGAACGAGACGCGCGAAACCGTCTATTTCCGGGAGCTGATCGAATCGGAAGGCTTCCGCAAGACCAGCTGCAAACTGGCGCTTTGTCTCGGCAAGACGATCGGCGGCGAGCCTGTTATCGCCGAGCTGGCGAAGATGCCGCATTTGCTCGTGGCCGGAACCACGGGCTCCGGCAAGTCGGTGGCCATCAACACCATGATCCTGTCGTTGCTCTATCGGCTGAAGCCGGAAGAATGCCGGCTGATCATGGTCGATCCCAAGATGCTCGAACTTTCCGTCTATGACGGCATCCCGCATCTTCTGACGCCCGTCGTCACGGATCCCAAGAAAGCCGTCACGGCGCTCAAATGGGCCGTGCGCGAAATGGAAGACCGGTATCGCAAGATGGCGCGGCTCGGTGTGCGCAACATCGACGGCTACAACGATCGTGCCGCTCAAGCCCGCGACAAGGGCGAAACCGTCGTCATGACCGTGCAGACCGGCTTCGAAAAGGGCACCGGCGAACCGCTTTTCGAACAGCAGGAAATCGACCTCGCGCCGATGCCCTACATCGTCGTCATCGTCGACGAGATGGCCGACCTGATGATGGTCGCCGGCAAGGAGATCGAAGGCGCGATCCAGCGACTGGCGCAGATGGCGCGCGCTGCCGGCATTCACCTGATCATGGCAACGCAGCGCCCCTCGGTCGACGTCATCACCGGCACGATCAAGGCCAACTTCCCAACCCGGATTTCCTTCCAGGTGACATCGAAGATCGACAGCCGCACCATCCTGGGCGAGCAGGGCGCCGAACAATTGCTTGGCCAGGGCGACATGCTGCACATGATGGGCGGCGGGCGCATTTCGCGCGTGCATGGGCCGTTTGTTTCCGACGCCGAGGTCGAGCATGTGGTCGCGCATCTCAAGGCGCAAGGGCGCCCTGAATATCTGGAAACCGTGACGGCCGACGAGGACGAGGAAGAAATCGAAGAAGACCAGGGCGCGGTCCTCGACAAGGGATCCGTCGCAGCCGAAGACAGTGATGCGATCTACGACGAGGCGGTGAAGGTGGTGGTGCGCGACAAGAAGTGCTCGACGTCCTACATCCAGCGCCGCCTCGGCATCGGCTACAACCGCGCCGCGTCCCTGGTCGAGCGTATGGAAAAGGAAGGCCTGGTCGGCGCACCCAACCATGTCGGCAAACGCGAAATCATCATGGGCCGGCGCCAGCCGAGCGCGCCCGAGGACGATGGCGCGGACTGATCGGCAGCCCGCTTGAAGCGCACATAAAAAAGGCCGGTTGCCCGGCCTTTTTGATTACAAGCGATTGGTCTCAGCCGATCGCCATTCTCAGCCGATCGATTGGCCGGTCTTTGCCCAGTCGGCGAGGAACTGTTCCAGGCCCTTGTCGGTCAGCGGGTGCTTGACCAGCGCCTTCAGGGTCGCCGGCGGCGCGGTCACGACATCGGCGCCGATGAGGGCCGCCTGTTTGACGTGGTTCACGGTGCGCACCGAAGCGACGAGGATCTCGGTCTGGAAATCGTAATTGTCGTAGATCTGCCTGATCTCCTGGATCAGCTCCATGCCGTCGATGCCGATGTCGTCGACGCGGCCGACGAAGGGCGAGATGAACGAGGCACCGGCCTTGGCCGCCAGCAGCGCCTGGTTGGCCGAAAAGCACAGCGTGACGTTGACCAGGCGGTTCATCTCGGTGCGGATCGTCTTGCAGGCCTTGAGACCGTCCAGCGTCAGCGGCACCTTGATGCAGACATTGTCGGCGATCTTGGCCAGAACCTTGGCCTGCTGCATCATCTCGGAATATTCAGTGGCGGTGACTTCAGCCGAGACCGGACCCTTGACGATGTCGCAAATCTCTTTGGTGACGTCGGCGATCTTGCCGCCGGATTTGAGGATCAGCGACGGATTGGTGGTGACGCCGTCGAGCAGCCCCAGATCGTTCAGCTCACGGATATCCTTGACGTCGGCGGTGTCGACAAAAAATTTCATGGCGGGTCTCCTGAAGATTTTCATGTGCATGCCATGCACATTCGGGGTCGGCCTTTGATCTAGACCAAAGTCAGGGCAAGGTCACGCCTCATGATCGAAGATTCGCCCTTTGTCGCAGCCGCACCGGTGCTGGTGCCGATGCCCGCCGAACGCCCCTACACCTATGCCGTGCCGGCCGGCATGCGCGTGGTGCCGGGCTCGATCGTGCGCGTGCCGCTCGGGCCGCGCCAGGTCGCCGGCATCGTCTGGGATGGCGCGGTCGAGAAGGTCGACGCAAAAAAGCTGCGCCCCATCGAACAGGTCTTCGACTGCCCGCCGATCGACCGCGCGATGCGCCGTTTCGTCGACTGGGTGGCGCAGTACACGCTGTCGCCTCCGGGCATGGTGGCGCGCATGCTGCTCAGGGCGCCGGAGGCTTTCGACCCCGAACCGTGGATCGAAGGGTTGCAGCGCACGCTTCTCGCACCCGACCGGATGACGGGCGCCAGGCAGCGTGTGCTGGAGACGGGCGAAGGCGGCCTTGCCTGGACGCGCTCCGGCCTCGCTCACGCCGCCGGCGTGTCGTCGACGGTGATCGACGGGCTGAGGGCGCAAGGCGTGTTCGAGACCGTGATGATCCCGCCGCGCCCGGTGGTGGCCGCGCCCGATCCCGGCTACGCCATTCCGGACCTGATGCCGGACCAGAGCGCCGCGGCGCAGATGCTGCGCGCCAATGTCGCAGCCGGCGTGTTCAACGTCGCGCTGCTCGACGGCGTCACCGGATCCGGTAAGACCGAGGTCTATTTCGAGGCGGTGGCGGCTGCGCTCGACCAGGGCAGGCAGGTGCTGATCCTGCTGCCGGAAATCGCGCTGACGCATGCCTTTCTCGAGCGCTTCCAGCAGCGCTTCGGCGCCAAGCCGGGCGAATGGCATTCCGACCTGCCGCCGCGGATGCGCGAGCGGGTTTGGCGGCAAGTGGCGGAGGGCGGCGTGCGGGTCGTCGCCGGCGCGCGCTCGGCGCTGTTCCTACCGTTCAAGGAGCTCGGCCTGATCGTCGTCGATGAGGAGCACGACCCTGCCTACAAGCAGGAGGACCGCGTCTTCTACAATGCGCGTGATATGGCCGTGGTGCGCGGCCATATCGGCAGCTTCCCCGTCGTGCTGGCGTCGGCGACGCCGTCGGTTGAAAGCCGGGTCAACGCCAGCCAGGGCCGCTACAACAGGGCCGTGCTCTCAGCTCGCTTCGCCGAGGCGGCACTTCCGCATCTGAAGGCGGTCGACATGCGGCGCGCACCGCCGGCGCGCGGTGGCTTCCTGTCGCCGGTGCTGCTCGACCAGATGCGCCAGACGCTGGAGAGGCAGGAGCAGTCGCTGCTGTTCCTCAACCGGCGCGGCTATGCGCCGCTGACGCTGTGCCGGGTCTGCGGCCACCGCTTCGGCTGCCCGGTCTGCTCGGCCTGGCTGGTCGAGCATCGTTTTCGCGGTCAGCTGGTTTGTCATCATTGCGGACACAATGAGCGCCGCCCCGAAGCCTGCCCGGAATGCGGCACGCTGGATCATCTGGTCGCCTGCGGGCCAGGTGTCGAGCGCATCGCCGAGGAGGTCGTGACGCATTTTCCCGACGCGCGCACCATCGTTTTGTCGTCGGACCTGATGGGCGGCGTGCGGCGGCTGCGGCTGGAGCTGGAAGCGATCGCCGATGGCGAGGCCGACATCGTCATCGGCACGCAGCTTGTCGCCAAGGGCCACAATTTTCCCAACATGACTTTGGTCGGCGTCGTCGATGCCGATCTCGGACTTGCCAATGGCGATCCGCGCGCCGCCGAGCGCACGTTCCAGCTGCTCAGCCAGGTCACCGGCCGTGCCGGCCGCACCGGCAAGAAGAGCCTTGGCCTTTTGCAGACTTTTCAGCCCGACCACCCGGTGATGCGGGCGATCGTCTCCGGCGACGCCGAGGCTTTTTACGAGCGCGAGATTGCCGAGCGCGAACGGGCGGCCCTGCCGCCCTTCGGCCGGCTCGCCGGTGTCATCGTCAGTGCGGTGACGCGGGCGGAAGCCGAGGGCCATGCACGCGGCCTGCGCCGCGCCGCGCCCGAGGCGACCGATCTGTTCGTGCTGGGGCCGGCGGAGGCGCCGCTGTCCCTGCTCGGCGGCCGCCACCGCTTCCGCCTGCTGATCCAGGGCGAACGGCGCGCCGACATGCAAGGTTTTATTCGCGTGATGCTTGCCAACGGGCCGAAGCAGCGCGGTTCGGTCCGGGTGCAGGTGGATATCGATCCCCAGAGTTTTTTGTAGCTGCCGGGCGCTTGGTAGGTGGATTCAAATAGGTACCTCGGGCGGCTCAAAACTCGACATCTCGTGACGGCGATTCGTTTCGCTCAAATTCGATGTCGCCGGGACACCGAAGTAACCAATCAGCCAAATTTCTCCGACTGTCTTGCGGATAGAGCTTTCGCCCTTCATCGACCGGGCCGATCATGGCAGCCGGCCTGCCGTTTTCTGTGATGATGGTTGGCTCGCCATTTCCCGCGGCCTCCACAATTGCCGAGAGTGTCGCCTTGGCCTGCTGAAGCTGAACGGTTTTCACTGCGACCTCCATGTGGTCTCATGTGTTTATAGTATCGAGGATCGCCTAGGAAAAGGAACAGCTCGCGCAATGAAAACCCTTGGCCTTCTGGGCGGCATGAGCTGGGAATCGACGGCCATCTACTATCGGCTGCTCAACGAGATCGTGCGCGAGCGGCTGGGCGGCTTGCATTCGGCCAGGCTTCTGCTCTGGTCATTCGACTTCGCCGAGATCGCCGAGCGGCAGCATCATGGCGACTGGGATGGCGCCGGTGTGCTTCTCGTCGAAGCCGCACGCAAGCTCGAGGCCGGCGGCGCGGAGGGTCTGCTTTTGTGCACCAACACCATGCACAAACTGGCCGACCAAGTGCAGGCGTCGGTGTCGATCCCGCTGATCCACATCGCCGATGCCACCGCGGTGGCGGTCAAGCGCGCCGGCATGCAGCGTCCGGCGCTGCTGGCGACGCGCTTCACCATGGAGCAGGATTTCTACAAGGGCCGGCTCGCCGACAGATTTGGCTTGAACCCTGTCGTGCCCGATGGCGCCGGGCGCGACATGGTCCATCGCGTCATCTACGACGAGTTGTGCCAGGGCATCGTCAAGGAGACTTCAAAGGCGGCCTATATCGCCGAGACCGAGCGCCTGCGCCGCGAAGAGGCGGCCGACAGCGTCATCATGGGCTGCACCGAGATCACCATGCTCATAGGCGAGCTGGATTTCGACATCCCGGTCTTCGACACCACGCGCATCCATGCCGAAGCGGCTGTGGCATTCGCGCTCGGTTGATGCGCGCCGCCTAAAGTGCGTGGATCCATCTGGCGCGCTTCTTTTCCTCCGCTAGAATGCCCGGAATTTCAAAACAGGCATTTCGAGGGGACAGTATGGATTTTGCGCTTCCATGGCCGACGAGCCAAGGCGAATGGCTGGCCTGGTCGAGCGCCGTCTTCACCGTGCTGCTCGGTCTTTTGTTTTTTCTGGCACCTGGCCTCGCCTTCCGTGCCCTGCGCCTGCAGGTCAAGCCAGAGAAGGCTGCGGCGATCGCCGAGGGGCGCGGCAGGATGTCGGGCTTCTATCTCGGCGTCGGACTGTGCTGTATCCTGCTGGCGCAGCCGCTGATCTACATGGCGCTTGGCTTCTCCTGGCTGTTCACCGCCTTCGGCCGGCTGCTGTCGATGATGTCGGATGGCGCCAACACGCCTTTCAATTGGGTTTCCATTGTGGTGGAATTGGTGCTGGCGGCGTTGCCGCTCGCCTTTGCCTTCGGCTTTCTGCCTTGAATCGTTGGGTATTCCGCGATGGAAGACGGGCGACTTTTGCCGGATGCGACAATAGTGCCTGAAAACCATGCGGAACGACGCATTGCGGTCTTAAAATGCCTGTGCTAGACGGCAATCGACTTTCGGCCGGGGATAGCGGAAGCCGCGTCTCCGTGCTTGAAAAAATGCAGTAAGGTCAAAGATTTAGCCAGAGTTTTTGCTCGCGCCAACAATCTACGGCCTGTCAGACAAGAGAAAAGACGGTCCGTGGCTCAATCGTCATCGCCAATCTCAGGTGTCGCAGAACGCTATGCGGGTTCGCTGTTCGAACTCGCCCTGCAGGCAAATTCCGTGGCCAAGGTCGAAGCCGACCTCAACAGCTTCGAAGCCATGCTCGCGGGCAGCGCTGATCTCACCCGGCTGATCAACAGCCCGGTGTTCTCCAGCGAGGACCAGGCGAAGGCCATCGCGGCAATCGCCGACAAGGCCGGGATTGCCGGCCTCACTGGTAATTTCCTGCGCGTCGTCGCCCGTAACCGCCGGCTGTTCGCCATTCCCGGCATGATCAGGGCGTTCCGCCAGATATCAGCCGAACATCGTGGCGAGACCGCTGCTGAAGTGACGTCGGCTCACGAACTGACGGCTGCCCAGCAGACCGAGCTCAAGGCGGCGCTGAAGAGCGTTGCCGGCAAGGACGTGGCTATCTCCGTCACCGTCGATCCGTCGCTGCTCGGCGGGCTGGTGGTCAAGATGGGCTCGCGCCAGATCGATACGTCGCTCAAAACCAAACTCAATTCGCTCAAGCTTGCACTGAAAGAGGTCGGCTGATGGACATCCGCGCCGCGGAAATTTCCGCAATTCTGAAAGACCAGATCAAGAATTTCGGCAAGGAGGCCGAGGTCTCCGAAGTCGGACAGGTGTTGTCCGTCGGTGACGGTATCGCCCGCGTCTACGGCCTCGACAATGTCCAGGCCGGCGAGATGGTCGAATTCCCCGGCGGCATCCGCGGCATGGCGCTCAACCTCGAAGCCGACAATGTCGGCGTCGTCATCTTCGGCGCCGACCGCGACATCAAGGAAGGCGACATCGTCAAGCGCACCGGCGCCATTGTCGACGTCCCCGTCGGCCCCGGCCTGCTCGGCCGCGTTGTCGATGCGCTCGGCAATCCGATCGACGGCAAGGGTCCGATCAAGGCGGTCGAGCGCAAGCGCGTCGACGTCAAGGCGCCCGGCATCATTCCGCGCAAGTCGGTGAACGAGCCGATGTCGACCGGCCTCAAGGCCATCGATGCGCTGATCCCGGTCGGCCGCGGCCAGCGCGAGCTGGTCATCGGCGATCGCCAGACCGGCAAGACCGCCATCATCCTCGACACGATGCTCAACCAGAAATCGGTGCACGACAACGGCCCCGAGAAGGAAAAGCTCTACTGCGTCTACGTCGCCGTCGGCCAGAAGCGCTCGACCGTCGCGCAGTTCGTCAAGGTGCTGGAAGAGCGCGGCGCGCTCGAATATTCGATCATCGTCGCCGCCACCGCTTCCGATCCGGCACCGATGCAGTTCCTGGCGCCGTTCGCCGGCGCCACCATGGGCGAATATTTCCGCGACAATGGCATGCACGCGCTGATCAGCTATGACGATCTGTCGAAGCAGGCCGTCGCCTATCGCCAGATGTCGCTGCTGCTGCGCCGCCCGCCGGGCCGCGAAGCCTATCCGGGCGACGTATTCTACCTGCACTCGCGCCTGCTCGAGCGCGCCGCCAAGCTCAACGACGATCTGGGCGGTGGTTCGCTGACCGCCCTGCCGATCATCGAGACGCAGGCCAACGACGTGTCGGCCTACATCCCGACCAACGTGATCTCGATCACCGATGGCCAGATCTTCCTCGAAACCAACCTGTTCTTCCAGGGCATTCGTCCTGCGGTGAACGTCGGTCTGTCGGTCAGCCGCGTCGGTTCGGCCGCGCAGATCAAGGCGATGAAGCAGGTTGCCGGCTCGATCAAGGGCGAGCTCGCGCAGTACCGCGAAATGGCGGCCTTCGCGCAGTTCGGCTCGGATCTCGACGCCGCCACACAGCGCCTGCTCAACCGCGGATCGCGCCTCACCGAACTCCTGAAGCAGCCACAGTTCTCGCCGCTGAAGACGGAAGAGCAGGTCGCGGTGATCTTCGCCGGCGTCAACGGATATCTCGACAAGCTGCCGGTCAACCAGGTCGGCAAGTTCGAGCATGGCCTGCTCAGCCACATGCGTTCGGCCGGCAAGGACGTCCTCGATGCCATCCGCAAGGAAAAGGCGCTGTCGGACGATCTGCGCGCCAAGCTGAAGGCCGAGATCGACGCTTTCGCCAAGACCTTCGCCTGAGCGAATTGCCAGTCAGGATGAGACAAGACGGGATCAGGTTTGAAGCATGCCTTCATTAAAAGACCTTCGTAACCGTATCGCCTCGGTCAAGGCGACGCAGAAGATCACCAAGGCGATGCAGATGGTCGCCGCGGCGAAGCTGCGCCGTGCGCAAGAGGCCGCGGAAGCGGCGCGCCCCTATTCGGAGCGCATGGGTTCCGTGCTGGCCAACATCACCCAGGCCATCGGCGGCGGCGGCGATGCCCCGGCGCTGATGACCGGCACCGGCAAGGATGACGTGCATCTGCTCGTCGTCTGCACCGCCGAGCGCGGCCTGTGCGGCGGCTTCAATTCGCAGATCGCCCGCCTTGCCCGCGACCATATCCGCAAGCTTTTGGCGGACGGCAAGCAGGTCAAGATCATCTGCGTCGGCAAGAAGGGTTTCGACATCCTGCGCCGCGACTATGCGTCGATGATCATCGACCGCGTCGATCTGCGCGAGGTCAAGACACTCGGCTTCGTCAATGCCGATGCCATCGCCAAGAAGGTCATCCACCTCTTCAACGAGGGCGGCTTCGACATCTGCACGCTGTTTTATTCGCAGTTCAAGTCGGTGATCAGCCAGATCCCGACCGCGCAGCAGATCATCCCGGCCGGCGTTGCTTCGGCTCCGGCCGAGGCGATCGATGGCGGTAGTGCCGTCTACGAATACGAGCCGGAGCCGGGCGAAATCCTCTCCGACCTCATTCCGCGCAACATCTCCGTGCAGGTTTTCCGGGCGCTGCTCGAAAACGTGGCCGGCGAAATGGGCGCCAAGATGAGCGCCATGGACAATGCGACGCGCAACGCCGGCGACATGATCAACAAGCTGTCGATCACCTACAACCGCCAGCGGCAGGCGCAGATCACCAAGGAACTGATCGAAATCATTTCGGGCGCCGAGGCGCTCTAGGCGCGGTTCGCGGGTCATCGACCCGCGACTGGACCGCGTGAGAAACAAAGGACGAAAAAGGGTAAAGACGATGGCGAAAGCAGCGACCCCCAAGACGGCAGCCCCCAAGGCCGCAGCCGCGAAGACCGCAGCCCCCGCGAAGGCGGCAAAGGCTCCAGCAGCAGCCGCGAAGGCTGCACCGGCCAAGGCGGCAGCACCGGCGAAGGCCGCTGCTGCCAAGACATCGGCAGTGGCCACCAAGGCAACCGGCGTTGCCGGCAAGGTCCGCCAGGTCATCGGCGCCGTTGTCGACGTCCAGTTCGGCGATCACCTGCCGGCGATCCTGAACGCGCTCGAGACCACCAATGTCGGCAACCGCCTGGTGCTCGAAGTTGCCCAGCATCTGGGTGAAAACACCGTGCGCTGCATCGCCATGGACTCGACTGAAGGTCTGGTTCGCGGCCAGGAAGTGCGTGACACCGGCGCGCCGATCACCGTGCCGGTCGGCCCGGGCATGCTCGGCCGCATCATCAACGTCATCGGCGAGCCGGTCGACGAAGAAGGCCCGGTCGACGCGACCGAAATGCGCTCCATCCACCAGCCGGCTCCGACCTATGTCGAGCAGTCGACGGAAGCACAGATCCTGATCACCGGCATCAAGGTGCTCGACCTCTTGGCTCCCTACGCCAAGGGCGGCAAGATCGGCCTGTTCGGCGGCGCCGGCGTCGGCAAGACCGTGCTGATCCAGGAACTGATCAACAACATCGCCAAGGCGCATGGCGGCTATTCGGTGTTCGCCGGCGTCGGCGAGCGCACCCGCGAAGGCAACGATCTGTATCACGAGTTCATCGAATCCGGCGTCAACAAGAAGGGCGGCGGCGAAGGCTCCAAGGCCGCACTCGTCTATGGCCAGATGAACGAGCCGCCGGGCGCGCGCGCCCGCGTCGGCCTGACCGGCCTGACGGTTGCGGAATATTTCCGCGACCAGGGCCAGGACGTGCTGTTCTTCGTCGACAACATCTTCCGCTTCACGCAGGCGGGTTCGGAAGTGTCGGCTCTGCTCGGCCGTATCCCGTCGGCGGTGGGCTATCAGCCGACGCTCGCCACCGACATGGGCGCGCTGCAGGAACGCATCACCACCACCACCAAGGGCTCGATCACCTCGGTGCAGGCCATCTACGTGCCCGCCGACGACTTGACCGATCCGGCGCCGGCGACCTCGTTCGCCCACCTTGACGCGACGACGACACTCAACCGCGCCATCGCCGAAAAGGGCATCTATCCTGCGGTCGATCCGCTGGATTCGACCTCGCGCATGCTCGACCCGCTGGTCGTCGGCGACGAACACTATGGCGTCGCGCGCCAGGTGCAGTCGATCCTCCAGCGCTACAAGTCGCTGCAGGACATCATCGCCATCCTGGGCATGGACGAGCTCTCGGAAGAGGACAAGCAGACCGTGGCCCGCGCCCGCAAGATCGAGCGCTTCCTGTCGCAGCCATTCTTCGTCGCCGAAGTGTTCACCGGCGCGCCGGGCAAGCTGGTCGATCTCGCCGACACCATCAAGGGCTTCAAGGGCCTTTGCAACGGCGACTACGATCACCTGCCGGAAGCCGCCTTCTACATGGTCGGCGGCATCGAGGAAGCAGTCGAGAAGGCACAGCGCCTCGCGGCTGAAGCGGCGTAATCAAGCGAATAGCGAATAGGGAGTAGCGAATTGGGAATATGGGCCGGCGAATTCTTCTTCTGACTAATTCGCTACTCGCTATTCGCTATTCGCTAAATTGATCATGGCTGAAGCTTTCAAATTCGAACTGGTCTCGCCGGAACGCCTGCTGGTTTCCGAGCAGGTCGAATCCGTCGTCATTCCGGGCGCCGAAGGCGAGATGACCGTCATGGCGCATCACGCCCCGGTCATGACCACGATCAAGCCGGGCGTCGTCACCGTGAAGACCGCGGCGGGCGGCGAAGAACGCTATGTGGTGTTCGGCGGCTTCGCCGACATCGTTCCGGCCGGCTGCACGCTGCTGGCGGAATCGGCTGTCGCCGTGAGGGATGTCGACCGCGCCGATCTCGCGCGCCGCATCCAGGAAGCCAAAGAAGACGCTGCCGACGCCAAGGACGACGAGGCTCGCAGCAAGGCGGAGCAGTTCCTTAGCC
>NZ_RZTT01000570.1 GCF_003996995.1 Mesorhizobium sp. M7A.T.Ca.US.000.02.2.1
GCCTTGATGCGCGCATGGCGATCCCGCTCGTCTAGTTCGAGCTTGCGGCTCGCCAGCTCTCCCATGGCGGTGGTGACGCCATAGATGACCGGTGGCGGATCGGATTCGATCAGCCTCAGAAACGAAGCGCGGCATTCGGCGATGCGCTGCAACGCCTTCTCGCCGATCGCCACCGTGTCCTTCTTCCAGGCGACGCGGAAAACAGTGTCGAGGTTGATGTCCTCACGCGTCGACAGGCTAACTGGCATGCTTCACACCGCTGATTAAGGGACTTTAGTAGAGTGGTTCCTCGAACAGCGTCTTGTCGCCGTCGACCAGCGCCTTGATCTGCGCGGTACCGTCGCCGGCGAGCGCAAGACGGATGCCGAACGGCCGCACCCGCATGTCGTTCTGGATCGCCATCCCCTCGCCCTCCGGCAGATAGAAGCGCTCGATGCCGTAGTCCGGCGCGATGGTCGCCTCTTCACCGCGAAGGTCCCAGCCCTCGGCGACATGGCCTAGAATATCGGCCTCGTCGGCGGCGGCCAGTGTTGGCGCCTTGCCGAACCAGGCGGTCGTCGGCTGCCAATAGTTGTCGGCGCCCTTCTTCAGGCGCACGACAATCGAGTTGTCGTCGCTGGAAAACTTGTCGGGCGGAATGTTGGCGGTCATTTTCACCGGTATGCGCGAAATCTCGTAGCCCAGGATAATATAATCGCCGCGCAGGAGGTCGCGCGGATCGACAGGTTCGATCTTCAGCAGGACTTCCTTGCCGTTGCGCAGGATCGCCGCCCGGCCGGCGATGATCCAGCTCAGGAAGCCGATCTGGACGAGCGCCAGCAGCAGTGCCGAGATGACAAGCCTTTTCCCGATGATCATGCCGTGGCTCCTTTGGCATCTGGACCCTTCATGCGTTTTTCCACGCGGATGATGACGATCGCAAGGATGCCGAGCAGCACCGCGGCGGCAAGGAAGAAGCCGGCTGTATCGAGCATCGATTGCAAGGTCACCACATAGATGATGGCGAGTTCGAAGGCGAAGCCGAGATAGGCAAGCCAGCGCAGCCCGCGGCTCTCCCGTCCTGCCAGCACGACTGCCGCAACGATGCCGGCCAGGGCAACGACCGAAGCGATGGCGAAACCGCTTTCGTAGGTGCTTTTATCGGCCAGTTCGAACTGGATCATTGCGAGGCCGGCGAGGAAGCCGAGCAATGCGTGCAAGGGCAATCGGCCGCCGAGCTGCACGACCCGGTCGACCGGATCCGGCGCGAAGACCGAGGCCGCGAACAGCAGCGCCGAGACGACGACCAGCGGGATCGCCACCTGCAGCGTGTCGTGGTTGGTGACGAGCAGCACAAGATAGAACAAGACCGACAGGATGATCAGGTGGCGCGCCGCCCGGCTGCGGGTCCAGAACGAGACGGCAAACAGCACGATCGCCATAATCAAAAAGGCATGCGGAAATTCGCTGCGGCTGTAGTAGTCGAAGCCTTTCAGGAACAGCCAGGCATCGGCGATGCCGACCGAAGCCATGGTCAACGGATTCGAACGCAGCGCCACCGCCGCCAGCGCCGTGCCGGCGCCCCAGGTGACCAGAGCCGAGGCCTCGTCGCCCGAGAGATGATACATCTGGCCGATCAGCACGATCGAGCCGCCGAAAGCCGCAGCCGCCACGATCCAGAGCGCTTCCCCGATCGCCGCATGGTCGCGGGCCTTCAGCACCGCGCCGCCGACATAGCCACCAAGGATGACGGCAAACAGTGCCGCCACGCGCGCCAGCCGCGGGATCGCGTCCCAATTGGCGGCGACGAAAATCAGGATGGCGGCTCCGAACAGCACGGCAGCCATCATCGCCAGGATAGAGCCGAAGCTGAGCGACTTGCGCTCGTTGGCCTCGACATCGCGCGAAAGCGAATCGGCTGTGGCGGCGTCAATCAGCCCGGCCTGCAGCCAACGCGCGATATCCGCCCTGACCCGCGACGAATACCCCGCCATGCTGCGTCTCCCCCAAGTTTGGTCTTTTTTTCAGCCGATCCGGTCAAATCGTTGACGCGGCGACATTTTCCGATTCGGGTTTCTTTGTGTCAGGTCCGTGAACGCCCGTTAATGCTGCATTGCACAATTTGCATTGCTGCCATGCAGCCATAGCGCTTTTAAATCGATATGGGTCCGCCTATTTATAGTTCGTACACAAACGGAATGATCCGCAAGAAAGACGAAACGAGAACTACCATGAACCTGATCCGCAACTACCGCAACTGGCGCCGCTACAGGGACACCGTGTCCGAGCTGAGCCGCCTGAGCAACCGTGAACTGACCGACCTCGGCATCAGCCGCAGCGACATTCCTTACGTCGCTCGCAAGGCGGTCTAATTCTTCGGACCGCGAATGGTCCGAACCAGTTTTGAAAAAAGAGAACGACAATGAACCTGATCCGCAATTATCGTAACTGGCGCGTTTATCGCGAGACGGTTACCGAGCTGGGTCGCCTTTCCAACCGCCAGCTGCATGATCTCGGTATCGTCCGCGACGAAATCAAGATGATCGCCCGCCAGGCGATCTAACCAGAATTTCGCCAGGGTCGACCTCCTCCCCGACCTTGACGAATACGGTCACCCCTTACCTCCTCCCAAGGGTTGACCACAAAAACGGCGCCCGCCGCACCTCCTCCCGCGGCGGGCGTTGTTTCCCCGGGGCAAATTTTGCCCCAAAGGTTTCGCCCCTTTTCAAACGGCGAAAGAGTTTTCGTCAAAGCCGACCTCCTCCCCGGCGATGACGAATAGGCCCGACCTTCACCTCCTCCCGAGGGTTGGCCACAAAAACGGCGCCCGCTGCACCTCCTCCCGCGGCGGGCGCTGTTTTCCCCGGAGTAAAACGAATTTGCTCCAGAGGTTTCGCCCCTTTTAAAAATGGCGAAAGGAATTTCGTCAAAGCCGACCATATTCGTAATCGCAGGGGAGGAGGTCGGCTTTGACGAAAACTCTTTCGCCGTTTGAAAAGGGGCGAAACATTTGGGGCAAAATTTGCCCCGGGGAAACA
>NZ_RZTT01000571.1 GCF_003996995.1 Mesorhizobium sp. M7A.T.Ca.US.000.02.2.1
CGGGTATCTGGCCGGGCGGGTGGCAAGGCGGCTTTTCGCGATCTGCATCGTATCGCGAAAATTGTCGAGCGACCGGCGCCCTATCCCAAGGAGCAGGCTCGAAACGGGCGGGCGTGATTTCACCAACATAGGAAATTCGACCCCATTGTCGCCGTCATGGGCATCGGCGAGCCGTCACTGGGTTACACGATAGAGGCCGAGCGACAGCTTGTCTCCCGACGAATAGTTGAGGCCGTCGACCTCGGCAACGCGGTTCGCCGACTTGCCTTGCGCCGCCAGCAACCCATTCAGTTTCTGCTCGTCGCCGACCTGCGCCAGCGCCAGGGCGCAGGCAGGATCGCCGAGCAGATGCTTGGCGACGCCATCGACATCGGTCAGGACGGTCTTGGTGCCGATCAGGAACACCAGGCTCGGCTCGTGATATTCCGCCGAAGCGAGCACCGTGGTGTCGCAAGGCCTGTTGGCCTGGAACGCCGCCTCGATCGCCGGGCTCAGCCAGATCGGCTTCAGCGAAGGCGCGATGACGCCGAACAACAGCCCATAGGTGATGCCCGCGCAGACCGCGATGGCGCCGATGCGGGAGAGCGGCACTTGCAGCTGTCGCGAAAAAGCGAAATATCCTGCCGCCAGCGCCGCCGCGGCGGCCGGGATGCTCCACCAGGAGAAGGCGCCGGTGAGATAGATCGGCGCTCCCACGCAGACCACCGCCAGGCCAAGGCTGACCACGGCAAGACCGAATGCGGTCGACCACCACAACCAATCCTGCCAGCGCCTGAGCGGCGCATTCGCCTCCTGCGGCGGCAAGGTCAGCAGCCAGCCGATCAGCAGCGCCATGCCGGGATAGGCCGGCAAGACATAGTGCGGCAGCTTGGTCGGGATCAGTTCGAACACCAGCCAGAACGGAATGTACCAGGCGAGGCAGAAACGCAGCCGGGGATCGTCGCGCAGACGGTTGAGGGCCTGCAGCCCGGCGCCGACCGCGATCAGACCGAACGGCCACATGAACAAGGAATAGGTCAGCATGTAGAAACCGGGCGGCAGACCGTGCGATTCCTCCCCCGAGGCGACCTTGGCCATCATGTCCTTGCCGACGGCATCACTGAGAAAGGCGCCGCCGCTCTTCCAGGTGATGAGGGCGACCCAGGGCAGCACGATGAGCAGCACCAGGGCGGCACCGCGCACGAGCTTCAGCTTCAGGAGCCAGCGCCAGTCGCGCTCGAAGGCAAACAAGGCGGCGACCGTCAGCACCGACAGGAGCGGAGCCACCGGCCCCTTGATAAGGATTCCAAGGCCTTGAGCAGCCCAGAAAATCCACGGCAGGTGGGCGGCTACCGGTTCGTTCCGGCGCGCTGCCAGATAGATCTGGGCGAGCGCGCCTTGCGCCGCCACGCAGCAGGCCAGCAGCATGGCGTCAGTCTTGGCGTCACGGCCCTCGAAGGCGGTGGCGAAGATAGCCGCCATCATCAGGCCGGCGGCGAGACCGGCATTGGCCCCGAACAGCTTGGTGCCTGTCCAGGCAATGCCGACGACGGCCAAGGCAATGCCAAGCATGGAGACGAGGCGGTAGACCCAGATCGGCGCCGCCGCCCCCTCGCCGCTCAGCGCCACGGCCGCCGATTGCAGCCAGTAGATGCCGATCGGCTTCTTGTAGCGCGAGGCATCCTGAAAACGGATGTCGACATAGTCGGAGGTTTCGACCATCTGCTTGGTGGCCTGGACAAAACGGGATTCGTCCCGGTCGACGGGTGGAAGGCTCGCCAGTCCGCTGAAAGTCATCAGCACGCTGAACAGAAAGAGAAAAAGATAGTTCCTGTTCATCGCGGAGCTTTCCGGATCTGATCTGCGGGATGGCCCCGTCGCGGCGCCTCAGGCCCTGCCCTGCGCGGCGCCTCAATACGCCAGCCCAAACGACGAAGCAAGGATTCGCAAATGCCATCCGCGCGGGCACCAAAACCGGAAACCACTTTTGCTGATCGCCGGACCTTTGTCTGGCGCGCGATCGGACGCAAAACCGGAAACCACTTTTGCTGATCGCGCTTGGATGCTAAACGCCCGCGTTCATGCACACCCGAGCCACGCTGGCCGGACGCTTTCGGGAAAGAAAAAATGCCTGCCTTCAAATCGGATTTCCTGCGCACGATGAGCGAGCGCGGTTTCATCCACCAGACTTCGGATGATGCCGGTCTCGACACTATCTTCGCCAAGGAAACGGTGACGGCCTATATCGGCTTCGACGCCACCGCCAAGAGCCTGCACGCCGGCTCGCTGATCCAGATCATGATGCTGCACTGGCTGCAGCAGACCGGTCACCGGCCGATCGCGCTGATGGGCGGCGGCACCTCGATGATCGGCGACCCGTCCTTCAAGGACGAGGCGCGCAAGCTTTTGACCCCGCAGGACATCGAAGACAATCTGGCTGGCATCCGCCGCAACTTCATGCCCTACCTCAAATTCGGCAGCGGTCCGAACGACGCCATCATGGTCAACAACGCCGACTGGCTGATGGAGATCAACTACGTCAATTTCCTGCGCGATGTCGGCCGTCACTTTTCCGTCAACCGCATGCTGGCGTTCGATTCCGTCAAGCTGCGGCTCGATCGCGAGCAGTCGCTGTCGTTCCTCGAATTCAACTACATGATCCTGCAGGCCTATGATTTCGTCGAGCTCTACAAGCGTCTCGGCTGCCGCCTGCAGATGGGCGGCTCCGACCAATGGGGCAACATCATCAACGGCATCGATCTCGGCCGCCGCATGGAGGACGCGCAGCTCTATGCGCTGACCACGCCGCTGCTCACCACCTCGTCGGGCGCCAAGATGGGCAAGTCGGCTTCGGGCGCGGTCTGGCTCGATGCGGAGATGCTGAGCCCCTACGAATTCTGGCAGTACTGGCGCAACACCGAGGATGCCGACGTCGCGCGCTTCCTGAAGCTCTACACGACGCTGCCGCTGGACGAGGTGGCGCGGCTCGAACGGCTCGGCGGATCCGAGATCAATGAGGCCAAGAAGATCCTCGCC
>NZ_RZTT01000572.1 GCF_003996995.1 Mesorhizobium sp. M7A.T.Ca.US.000.02.2.1
GCTGTGGGGCGGCAACACGGTGGCGCGGCTGGCGCGCGGGCCTTCGGGCCCAAAGAACGCAGGACGGATAGCCGATATAGACGGCTTCCCGCTGCCTCTGAAGCTGCCGGACAATGCGCCAGCCTTCGATGCGTCGCTGCCCTGGTCGGCAAAAGGCGGCGACATCAACGATGCCAGCGGCCTGTCGAGGACGCCGGTCTACGGCGTCGTCGAGGTCAGCGAGGACGAGCACATCGCCAAGGCGCTGGCCTTCGCGCATGCCAATGGCCTGAAAGTCTCACTGGCCGCCATCCGCCATTCGATGGGCGGGCATGCCTTCGACGACAACGCTCTGGTACTCGACCTCAGAAAGTTCAACAAGGTGACCGTGGATGCTGCGGCGAAGACCATGACCTTGCAGCCGGGCGCGTGCTGGCACGACATCCAGAACCTTCTGCATCCGCACTTTGCGGTGAAGGCCATGCAATCAACCGACATCTTCTCGGTCGGCGGCTCGCTGTCGGTCAATGCGCACGGCATGGACCACCAGGCAGGTTCGGTGGCGGGCTCGATCCGCTCGATGCGAGTGATGCTGGCCGACGGCTCGGTGACGACCTGCTCGCCCACCGAGAACACCGAGCTATTCCGCCACGTCGTCGGCGGCTACGGCCTGTTTGGCGTGGTGCTGGAGGCGACGCTCGATATCGTCGACAACGCCGTCTACCGCACCTCGCGCGAAATCATCAGATCGGACGATTTTCCGAAATTCTTCGCCGAGGTGCTGGAGCCGAACAAGGATATCGGCCTGTTCTACGGCCATCTGTCGACGGCGCCCGGCAATTTCCTCGAGGACATGATCGTCTACCGTTACGACAAGGTGGCCGAGCAGCCGCCGGCGGATCAGCCTGAGATCGGCGAGCCGGGATCGGTCGAGTTGAAGCGGGTGATCATCAACCTGGCGAAATGGGGCAGCCTGTTCCAGGAACTGAAGTGGTTCACCGAAAAGACGCTGGAGCCGAAATTCGAAAGCTGCACGGTGGCGCGCACCTCAGCCATGGCCGAGGGCGAGGCCTGTCTCGTCACCCGCAACAACCCGATGCACGATTCGGTGCCCTATCTCTTCAACGATCAGATGGAAGAGACCGACATCCTGCACGAATATTTTATTCCACGTGCCGCCTATGTCGAATTCATCGCGGAAGCGCGCGAGATCCTGCGCGACCAGACGCTGCCGGTGCTCAATGCTTCGGTGCGCATCGTCCACAAGGAGGATGTGGCGCTGACCTACGCGCCGGAGCCGGCCTATTCGCTGGTGCTCTACATCAACCAGCCGACCGATGCCGACGGCAATGCCAAGATGCGGGCGCTGACCCGGGCGCTGATCGACGCGACGATCAAGCATGGCGGCCGGTTCTTCCTGCCCTACCAGCTGCATTACACGGCCAGGGAGCTGCTGGCCTCCTATCCCGAACTGCCGGCCTTCCTGGCGGCGAAGCGGCAGTATGACCCGACAGAACTGTTTTCCTCGACCTTCTACCGTGCCATCAAGGCGCTGAGCGGGGTGGCGTAGACGTTAGGAGACTTCATGCGCAAGGTATCAGCCGCGGCACTCATCCTCATCGCGCTGTGCGCTGGCCCTGCCGGAGCCGAGGATCTCAAGGCCTTCAAGCTGACCATCGACGGTGTGACGGTCGATATCGATCCCGGCGAGAGCGCAGACGTGACCCTGCCTGGCGGCAAGCAGAGCAAGGTGACGCTCGAACGCAACGACTTCGCCACCTTTTCCGGCAGCGTTTTCTCCTTCGTTCACCCCAGCAACATTTCGGTGACCAAGACCGACCTCGGCGATGATATCACGCAGTATCTGATGGCGTCGGCGCTGGGCACGATCGTCGTCGTGCAGGAATATGGCACCATGAATCCGGTGTCGCTCAACCAGTTGATGCTGCAGGAGATGACCAAGGAAACGGTGCAGGCCGGCGCCACGCTGACGCAGAAGCCGACGACACGCAAACTCGCCGACGGCAAGAAATTGACCGGCATCCACGCTGAGGTAAAGACACGTACCGACACGGCCTATTTCGAGATCGTCGGCTTCGGCGTTGCCGATCGGGGGCTGCTGTTCATCACCCGCGTTGCCGGCGAGGACGCGGCGACCGAAAAGCCGCTTATCGACAAATTCTGGCAGAGCCTGAAAGTTAAGTTGCGGCCGGACTAGGGTCGTGTCTCAGTTTGGATTTCGGTTGGGAACCCATACTTTTGCGTAACGACGGCCTCAGTTATTCTGAAGACTCTGGGTTGGAGATCCTACAGCATGGCGAAGCTCATTTTCAGAATGAACCAGTCACTTGACGGCTACGTCGACCATCAGAAAATGCCGTCAGGCCCCACAATCTTTCGTCACTGGATGGAGCAAGTGCGCAATTTGAGCGGCAGTGTTTACGGTCGCGGCATGTACGAGGTCATGCGTTATTGGGACGAAGACAGTCCTGAGTGGAGCGCGGAGGCGCACGAATTCGCGGCTGCGTGGCGGAGCCAACCGAAGTGGGTTGTGTCGCGCTCGCTGAAGTCGGTCGGCCCCAACGCCACGCTTGTCGGGGATGACGTCGAGACGGTGATCCGTGGGCTGAAGGCTGAGCTCGTCGGGGAGATTTCAGTTTCTGGACCAGACCTGGCACGAAGCCTGACCGACCTTGGTCTTATCGATGCGTACCAACTCTACTTCCACCCGTTCGTGCTCGGTCAGGGCAAGCCATTCTTCGCCGGCCCCCGGCCGCCGCTTCGCTTTGTGGCCAGCGATCTGATTGGCGATGACGTGATCAGGTTGACCTATGTGCCTGCCTAATCACGCGGTCGTCAAACCGAGACGCCAGCGGGACTACAGTCCCTTCGGTACCAGTCCGGCCAGCCAGTTCACGGAGCGTTTCGCGGCGTCGGCGGTCGCCGAAGCGGCGCGGCCGAGATCGGTCTTGACCACGGCGTAGCCGTTCTTCGTGCGATAGAGCACACCGGTTCCGCCATCGACCACTTGCTC
>NZ_RZTT01000573.1 GCF_003996995.1 Mesorhizobium sp. M7A.T.Ca.US.000.02.2.1
CGGATCAACTTCGACATCACCAGCCTGAGGCCGAAGATGAGAACGAAGCCGATGACGAACCAACTGCCGAACAATAGGCGCGAATAGTCCTGCGACATCTTCATGACGAATGCCGTCAGCGCCATCAGGGCGAAAGTGCCGGCCCAGACGAGCAGCACGCGGCCGAAATTGGCGATGGGCCGCATCAGGGCGACGATCTGGTAGCAGTCGGTGACGTCGAGCAGCACCACGGCAAGGAACGAGCCGGCTGCGATCGTCACCGGATATTGCCAGGCGAGATAGTTGAAGAATCCGACATAGTGGAAATAGACGGCGAGTCCCGACAGGAACAGCAAGCCGAATTCGACCATGCGCAGGACACCGCTGACCATGATCGGCGACATCGTATCGCGTCGGTATTGCGAGGCGACCTGGCGGGCGACATCGTTCATGCCGCTTGGCGTGTCGCCATCGGCCGGGCCGTCGAATTTACGCACCGCCTCTGCTGAAAAGCGGCGCGCGGGGTCGATCTCGTTCATGAGGGCTTTCCGCAAACTTCCCCACCGTCATAGCAAAAGAGAGCTAAGAAACCCTTGAAACAACGTATGGCTTTGGAACGGCTTGGCCCTGTGCCTACCTGTCGAGCGCGGCGAAATAGGCCTTCTCGATGTCGGCGGCCATCACATCGGCGCCGAAGCGTGCCTTGAGGTTGGCGTTATCGGGCATCAGGTCGCGATAGGCGACCGGGTCGGCCAGCGCCTGGCTCATCCTGTCGGCGAGCTCGATCGGGTCAGGTCGGATCAGGGCAGGGGAACCGGTGTCGAATATCTCCGGGATGCCGCCGACCGCGGTTGCGATCATCGGCTTTCCCGCGGCAAGCGTTTCCAAGACGATATAGGGCATGGCTTCGGCGCGCGAGGGAACGATGATAAGCGCGGCAAGGGCAAAGGCCTCCCTGGCCGGCATCGGCGGCAGGAAGCGGACATGGCGCTCGAGCCCGAGGCGTTTCACTTGCCCGTGGTAACGCGCAAGGTCGTCGCCGTCGCCGACCATCACCGCAGTCAGTGCGCGGCCGAACTGTGGGCCGGCGAGGGCCAATGCGTCGATGAAGATATCCGGTCCCTTCAGGTCGCGCATCATGCCGATATAAAGCAGGTCGGCTGCGTCGGGCTCGGTGATCACCGGCTCGAATTCAGTGGCGCGCAGGCCGTTATAGACGAGGGTGTTGGGGATGGGCGGCTCGCCGACCTTGTGGCGATAGGTCCGCCGCTCATAGTCCGAGACAAACAGCAGATAGTCGGTGAAGCGAGCCATGAAGCGCTCGAGCGCGAAGAACAGCTTTCCGATGACCGTGCTCTCGTCATAGTGGAGCGAGCCGCCATGCGGCGAATAAAGGCGGGCTACGCGAGACCTTGATACCCGCAACAATGAGCCGAACAGACGGGCATAGGCGCCACCCTTGGCGCCGTGCCCATGCAGTACGTCCGGCCGCAATTCCTTGATGATCCTGTATGTGCGCCAAGCCGAGGCAAGGTCGCCGGGACCGACATGGCGCTGCATCGGCGTGCGATGAATGCCGAGCGCCAGCATGCCCTTCATCTGCTCGAACAAATGTTCCTCGAACGCGCCGCCCGTCGTCGAATCGCAGACGATGCCGACCGAATGCCCGGCGGCGACCTGCGCCTCGGCCAGGTCGCGCACATGCCGGAAAATTCCTCCGACGGGTGAGCGAAAGCAATGGACGATCCTGAGCCTGTCCGCCACGTGGTGTCTGTCAGAACAGACGTTCGCGGACGTAGACCGTATCGCCCGGCAGCAGCGGGTCGGAGGTGACCACGCGGCCGGTCATCACCTTGCCGTTGATGTCGCGGGTGATGTCGACGCTTTCCTGGTTGGCGCGCGGCGTGAAGCCGCCGGCAATGGCGATCGCCTTCTGCACCGTCAGGCCGGGAACATAGGAATATTGGCCGGCGGCACCCACTTCGCCCATGACGAAGATCGGCCGGTAGCGGTCGATCTCGACCGAAACGTCGGGATCGCGCAGATAGCCTTGCCGCAATTTGTCGGCGATCTCCTTTTCCATCTGCTGCGCGGTGTGGCCGCGCGCCGGTATGGCGCCGACAAGCGGGAAGGAGAGATAGCCGGATTGATCGACACTGTAGGTGTTGGTCAGTCCGTCCTGCTCGAACACGGTCACGCGGACGCGGTCGCCGGCGCCAAGACGGTAGGGCTGATCGAGCACCTCATGGAAGGCGGCCGGCGTCGGCCGGTAGCTGGAACAGCCAGCCAGCATCGATACGGCAAGCAGCGCGCGAAACAGGGAAGCAGTGCTTTTCATGACCGGACAAGTACCTTCGACTGGGCCACTGCGGCGTCGCAGCAAACATCAGGGATCGAGGCCCGTTATCATCCTGTTAGGGTTAATGGCCGGTAAAGGGAGCGGCCGACACGTGGCGCATCGGCAAGAGTTTTTGTGATTCTTGGCGTTTTTGTTTGTGACCCGCCAGTAAACCCTAACGGAAACTTACCACGATCTTAACGGCTGAGTTACCATAGTTGTTTACGGTGCGTGCTGACCCAGTATCGGAGTAGGGATGCATGTCCGTTCAGTCCGCGGCCGCAGATGTCGATGTCGATCTCAGGCAGCTCTTCGCCAGCCTGGCGAGGAACTGGCTGCGTATAGTCCTCGTCGTCCTGTTGGCAACCGGGCTGGCCTTTGCTTTCGCCTCGCTGGCAACCCGGCACTACAAGGCCGAGACGCAGGTGGAGATCGCGCCGCGCGAATCCATCTACACGCGGCCGGCCAGCAACAACAACGACACCGACAGGCCAATTCTCGACGAGCAGGGCGTCGCCACCCAGGTCCAGATCATCTCCTCCAACGAAATCCTCAAGCAGGTCTCGCAAAAGCTTGGCCTGGAAAAACTGCCCGAGTTCAATGAAGCGCTCGACATGTCGGCGGTGAGCCGCGCTCTGGTCCTGGTCGGCCTGAAAAGCGACCCGATGGAAATTCCGACGGAAGAGCGCGTGC
>NZ_RZTT01000574.1 GCF_003996995.1 Mesorhizobium sp. M7A.T.Ca.US.000.02.2.1
GCCCCGGAATGGTCAGCCGAGCGAAGCGGAGGTTGGGTGCGGGGGAGCGGCGGCTCGGAGTCGGCGACATCCACCACTATCACCGGGAGGTTGAGTTCACGGCCGGCAGCGAGAATGGCCCCTTCGTTGCGTTTGAATTCAGTCGTCGCCAGTGCCGAAAGCGCCGTCATCGTCAGGCCATGAGTCTCCAGCGCGGTTTCGATCGCGGCAAGCACGTCTTCGACGCTCACGCCTTTTCGGCTGCCGATGCCCGCGACCATCATGGCTTGACCCAGCTCCATTGGGTCACTGGCATGGCCGGCCGCCAGGCCTGCATCGCGCCGACCGGCGATGCGCGAGAGATGGCGATGCGGCTGAGATCGCCGCCGAGCTTGGTATGCTGGGCGAGGAGCAAGGCTTCCATCTCCAGCGTCACCGCATTTGCCACGAGACGGCCGCCCGGGCGCAGCGCCTTGATGGCAGCATGCAGCACGCCGGCATCGCTGCCGCCGCCGCCGATGAAGATCGCGTCCGGCGTGTCCAGCCTGGCAAGCGCCTTGGGCGCGCTGCCTTCGACCACGACAAGGCCGGGAACGCCACAGGCGGCGGCGTTGCGGCCAATGCGGGCGGCGCGGGTCGGATCGGCCTCGATGGCAATGGCGCGCATGGAAGGGTGGGCCAACATCCATTCGATGCCGATGGAACCGGAACCGGCGCCGATGTCCCACAGCAACTCGCCGCGTTTCGGCGCCAGCGCCGACAGGGTGATCGCGCGCATCTCGCGCTTGGTGATCTGGCCGTCATGGTCGAACAGATGATCGGCAAGGCCTGATGTGAGCGGCAGGACGCGCGCGTCCGGACCGGATTCAACTTCGATCGCCAGAACGTTGAGTGGATTGATGTTTTCGAGATCGAAGGCATCGGCGCGGATCGTGCGGTGGCCCTCGCTTGGCCCACCCAGCGCCTCCAGGATCGTCAGCCGCGATGCGCCGAAGTCGAGTTCGGTGAGCAGGCGCGCTATTGCCGCCGGCGCATCGCTATCCGACGTCAGTGCCAAAATGCGCGCACATGGTTGCAGCAGCGGCCGGATCAGGTCGAGCGGCCGGCCGTGCAGCGAGACGGTCTCGATGTCCTGCAGCGCCCAGCCAAGGCGCGCGGCCGCCAGCGAAACGGCCGACGGCGCGGGGATGACATGCATCTCCTGTGGCTTGACCTTGCGGGCGAGGGTGGCGCCGACGCCGTGGAAGAACGGATCGCCTGAAGCGAGCACGCAGACGCGCCTGTCGGCAAGCGCCAGCACGTCAGCCATCTCGGCATCGAAAGGAACTGGCCAGGCGCGCGCCTCGCCCTTGGCGAAGGAAGCGACCAGCGCCAGGTGCCGCTTGCCGCCGAAGATGATCTCCGCCTCGGCAATCCGCTGCTTGGCGTCGTCGCCGAGACCCGCTAAACCGTCCTCGCCGATGCCGACGATGGTGAGCCATTTTGGGGTGAGCTTGGCACCGCGCGGACCTTCAGCAGGCATGATGACCCACCGTATTCTGATCCTCGGCGGCACCACCGAAGCCCGGCAACTGGCCGGAAAACTGGCGGCGCGCGCCTCGGTCACGCTGTCGCTGGCCGGCCGCACTGAAAGCCCGGTCGCGCAGGGCGTGCCGGTGCGAAGAGGAGGCTTTGGCGGTGCCGATGGGCTGGCCGATTATTTGCGGGAGAACGGCACCGAGTTGCTGATCGACGCGACGCACCCCTATGCGGCGCGGATCTCCGCCAATGCGGCGCAAGCCGCGCGCGTGGCCGGTGTGCCGATCCTTGCGCTGCGACGCCCCGGCTGGGAGCCTGTCGAAGGCGACCGCTGGACTGAGGTCGATAGATCCGGCGATGCCGCGCGAGCGCTTGGACTGGCGCCGCGCCGTGTTTTCCTCGCGCTGGGCCGGCAAGAGGTCGCCGCTTTCGAAGCTGCGCCCCAGCATCATTATCTCGTCCGCAGCGTCGACGCGATCGAGCCCAAGCTTGCCGTGCCGGATGCGAGCTATCTTCTGGCCCGTGGCCCGTTTCGTGAGGCGGAGGAACGCACGCTGCTCGAAGAGCATCGCATCGATGTCGTCGTGTCCAAGAACAGCGGCGGCGCGGCAACCTACGGCAAGATCGCCGCAGCGCGGGCGCTTGGCCTCGAGGTGGTCATGATCCAACGGCCAGTCTTGCCGGATGTTCCAGCGGCTGAAAGCGTTGAAGCGCTGACCATGATGGTCGATCATTTTGTCCGCCCCGTGGACGAGCGCGGTGTGTAGACCAGCGCCGGCTTCTCCGCGCGCTTGATGATGCGGGTCTCCGGCGAGCCGATGATGATGCAGGTCGCCATGTCGGCCTTCTCAGCCTCGACATCGGCCAGCAGATAGACATTGATGCGCTCATCCGGGCGGCCGGCGGCGCGGCCGAAAATCACCGGTGTGGTACCAGGCAGGATCGCGGTCAGGCATTCGAAGGCGCGGCCGAGCTGCCAGGGGCGCGCCTTGCTGATCGGGTTATAGAGCGCGATGACGAAGCCGGCGCCGGCTGCCGCCAGCAGGCGCAGTTCGATCAGCTCCCATGGCTTCAGATTGTCGGACAGCGAGATGGCGCAGAAATCATGGCCGAGCGGCGCGCCGATGCGGGCGGCGACCGCCAGCATGGCGGTGATGCCGGGCACCACAGCGACATCGACCGCGCGCCATTCGGCCGGGCCGGCCTCGATCGCCTCGCAGACCGCCGCTGCCATGGCGAACACGCCGGGGTCGCCGCCGGAAACGACAGCGACGTCATGGCCCTCGGCGGCTTTGACCAATGCGTCCTTGGAGCGGGCGAGTTCCTCGCGATTGTCGGAAGCGACGCGGGTCTGGTCCGGGCGCAATTCCAGCCGGTCGAGATACGGTTTGTAGCCGTAAAAGAATTTCGCCTCGGCGACGGCGCGGCTGGCTTCCGGAGTGACTTGATCGGCATTGCCGGGCCCAAGGCCGATGACAGTGAGACGGCCGCTCATGCCTGCGC
>NZ_RZTT01000575.1 GCF_003996995.1 Mesorhizobium sp. M7A.T.Ca.US.000.02.2.1
GATCGTACGCCGGGTGAACCGCGCGGCGGGCGGTGTGATGATCGGCGCCGGCGTTGCCGTTGTTGCCTGAGCGGATTGCCCAGTCGCCGCGCTATTTCCTGCGCGGCATCGCCTGATCGATGATTTTGCGCAGGAATGCGGCGTGGCCGCGGAACGCGCGCCGTCCGCTGGTCGTCGCCCTGACGCGCGTCTGCGGCCGGCGGCCGACGAACAGCTTTTCGATGTCGACATAACCGGCCCTGGCCAGCGTATCGAGATGCGCGCCGAGATTGCCGTCGGTGACGTCCACGATGGCCTTCAGCCCGGTGAAGTCCAGCGTTTGGCGCCTTTCCAGCATGTTCAGCGCGGCCATGATCCTGAGCCGAGTGCTCTGGTGGATGATTTCGTCGGCACTCATCGATCGGCTCCGGTGCAGCCAAGCCGGAGGCCACCGACAACCATGCCGCCGCCGTGGCGGACCGTCTTGGCAATCTCGAACGGCGACAGCGCCATTTGCCCCTGTGCGATGGACATCGAAGTACTCCGGCATGCTGTGCAGAATACTCTGCCATATAGAGTTGTCTGTCAATTCACGAGCAATCGGGTCTGCGATCGCGCTTGACAAGGTGATGCATTGGCCGGCTGTCGCATTGCAGTATAGATCGTCCGCCTGCATGAGATGATCGCACCGCTGAGGCTGTGGTCATGATATTGGCGAACGAAGATCGACACGCAAAGCTGTTCGCTGATCTTCGGAGCTTCACGAGAAGAGCGCTCCCGCGGAGAGTGGAGAATGTCGGCGACACATACTAGCCGATGGTCGAAGATCAGCAGTGAATTTCTGCGACGATCAGCACGATCATGTGCCGATCGTAACCGAAAGTTAAGTTGCGAAAATCAGTCTATTGCTTCGCTGGCTAGCAAGCCGCGAGTCAGATATGCATGAGCGCGCCGGGTCATTACGGCCGTCGGCACAACGGAAGGGGCATCGCATGGCTAAGCAGTCATCCAAAGCGCCGGCGTCGAAGGCACCGGCAAAGAAAGCACCCGCAAAAGCAGCGACGGCGAAGGTCGCAGCTGCAGTGAAGAAAGCAGCACCCGCTGCCAAGCCGAAGGCCGCGGCGGCCAAGGCAAAAGCAGCACCGGCCAAGAAGCCGGCAGCGAAAGCTGCTGCGAAACCGGCAGTGAAGAAAGCAGCACCCGCCAAGGCAGCGGCAAAGCCGGCGGCGAAGGCGGCACCAGCCAAGAAGCCTGCAGCGAAGGCTGCGGCGAAACCCGCAGCGAAGAAGGCAGCACCTGCAAAAAAACCGGCTGCCAAGGCTGCACCTGCCAAGGCTGCACCGGCCAAGAAGCCGGCTGCGAAGGCTGCTCCGGCAAAGAAGGCTGCGGCAGCGAAATCTTCAGCACCGGTGAAGAAAGCGGCACCTGCGGCCAAGCCGAAGGCAGCACCCGCGAAGGCCGGCAAGAAGTAGTCGCGTCTTCCCTCGCCGGGGGCGGTGCCGAAACAATCAAGGGCGGGTGCCTGACAGGCGCCCCGTTCGTTGTTTGGCAGTCGGAAGGCGAGAACAGAGGCGGACGGAGGATATCTTTTCGCAGCTCCCAGGACTTCGCCATAGGGCGGAGTCCGGTGGGGCTTTTTGTGCCATTCATGCGCTTGATGAAATGTCGGCGCGAGGCCCTTCGGTCTTGGCTGTCGGCTGAGTGATCCCTGCGATTCTGGCAACTCGGCGACTATGTGATCAAGCACCGTCTTCATGGAGCGCTCGCCAAACGGCCCCGGCCGATGAGTCCGCTCGCTGGCGGCCGGGTTTTCCGCTTCTGGCCATTGCTCGATCGCGCTTGATCGGTCAACACTGCCGGCCTGCAAAACAGGAAACCGATCATGCCCAGACTGCTCTATGCGTCCTCCTCTCCCTACAGTTCCAAAGTGCGCATGGCAGCCGCCTATGCCGGCATCGACATCGAAACGGTTGCGGTCAAAACCGACGACAAACCGGCCGAACTGATCGGCGCCAACCCGCTCGGCAAGATCCCGGTTCTGGTGCTCGATGACGGTCGCTCCATCCATGACAGTCGCGCCATCACCCAGCATCTCAACCGTTTGTCGAAGAGCGCGCTTTTTCCACGCAATCCCGACAAGCGGCTCGAGGCTGAAGTGCTGGAGGCGTTGGCCGACGGCATTTGCGACTGCGCGCTGTCGATGGTCTATGAAAGGCGCACGCGGCCCGAGGAGATGGTCTATCAGCCCTGGCTCGATCGCCAGTGGGCGAAGATCACGGCGGCACTCGACCTGCTGAATGCCAACCCGCCGAAGCTGCCGAAGAAGATCACCGCCGGCCAGATGGCGCTGCGCGCCTGCCTTGGCTATCTCTCGCTGCGTTTTGCCGGAAAATGGGAGAAGGGTCGCGCCCGGCTGACGCGATGGGCAGCACGCTTTGACGAGAAGTTTCCGGAACTGAAGCCCTGCATTCCCGGTTGACCGCCGATTGCCCGGAATTGATTTCCCGGGTTATCGGTTCGATCACCGCCCGGGAAAATCACTCAGACACAAAAAAAGCCGGGCGCGAGGCCCGGCTTTTTCGTGTCGTGGCTTGAACGACTTAGAACTTCATACCGACGCCGAAGGTGACGCGGTTGTCGGTGGCCTTGACCTTGCCGATGCCGTCGAAGCTCTTGCTGCCGAAGTCGGTGTAACGATACTCGACGCGGCCGAAGACATTGTCGGTCAGCTTGATGTCGGTGCCGAGACCGGCGGTCCAGCCGAGCATCGTGGCGCGGTCCGAACCATACAGGTCGTCTTCGACCTTCAGGCTTCTTCCGGCGAGACCGCCGGTGCCATAGAGCAGGATTTCCGGGGTCACGGCGTAGCCAAGACGGGCACGCAGCGAGCCTTCGAACCCTGCCTTGGAATTGACGCCATTCTCGTCGCCCTTGACGCCGTTGTAGCCGAGTTCGGCTTCAGCGCCGTAGACGAAGTTCTCCTGCTGCCACTGGTAGCCGCCGCTGT
>NZ_RZTT01000576.1 GCF_003996995.1 Mesorhizobium sp. M7A.T.Ca.US.000.02.2.1
GAGCCTTGCTGCTCAGGCGGGCATGATGAAGCTCGCCGAGGCGGAGTGGATGGGCCTGCTCGATCGCTCCGGCACGCGGTCGATGTTGCGCGAGGATGGCTCGCTCGAGCTCTATGAAAGCGAAGCCGAGTTCCAGGCCGGGCTGCCCGGCTGGGCGGCGCGTGAGCGTTTCGGCATCGGTTTCCGCCATGTCGAGGGCGAGGAACTGGCCGCCTTGCAGCCGGGGCTGTCGCCGCGCTTCATCAAAGGCACGTTCGTGCCGGGATGGAAGACGGTCGCCGACCCGAAACTGCTGGGCAAGGCGGTGTGGGCCTACGCACAAAGCAAGGGTGCCCGCTTTGAGATGGCCCGGATCGGCCAAGTCGCAGCGGATCAGGATGGTGCGACGCTGACATTGGCAGACGGCACGACCAGACAGGCGCGACACCTCGTCGTCGCAGCAGGCGCATGGTCGCATCTGCTGGCGAAGCAACTCGGCGATCGCATTCCGCTGGAGACCGAGCGCGGCTACAACACTACGTTGCCGACGAGTGCCTTCGACGTGAAGCGGATGCTGATCTTCTCCGGCCATGGCTTCGTCGTCACGCCGCTCGCAACGGGCCTGCGTGTCGGTGGCGCCGTCGAACTCGGCGGCATCGAGCGGCGGCCCAATTATGCCAGGTCTAAGGCGCTGCTGCAGAAGGCGCAGAAATTCCTGCCGGGGCTCGATCCCTCGGGCGGGCGCGAATGGATGGGGTTCCGCCCCTCGCTGCCGGATTCAGTGCCAGTCATCGGCGGCGCGCCGGGAAAGCGGCCGGTGGTCTATGCCTTCGGCCATGGCCATCTCGGCCTGACCCAGGCGGCGGCCACCGGACGGTTGATCAGGGATCTTGTCCTGGGGCAGACTCCACCGATCGAACTGGCCCCCTTCAGTCCGCAACGATTTTGATATTTTCGGGTTTTGATTTTCGAGGAGCGTCATGGCCAAGAAATCCTTCTTCTGCATAGACGGCCACACCTGCGGCAATCCGGTGCGGCTGGTCGCTGGGGGCGGCCCGCTGCTGCAGGGCGCGACAATGATGGAGCGGCGTGCGCATTTTCTGGCCGAGTATGACTGGATCCGCACCGGCCTGATGTTCGAGCCGCGCGGCCACGACGTGATGTCCGGTTCGATCCTCTATCCGCCGACGCGCGAGGATTGCGACATCGCCATCCTGTTCATCGAAACCTCCGGCTGCCTGCCGATGTGCGGCCATGGCACCATCGGCACGGTGACGATGGCGATCGAGCACGGTCTGATCAAGCCGAAGACGCCGGGCGTGCTTCGGCTCGACACGCCGGCCGGACTTGTCATCGCTGAATACAAACAGGTCGGCGACTATGTCGAGGAGGTGCGCATCACCAATGTGCCGTCCTTCCTCCATGCCGAGGGGCTGACAATCGAATGCCCTGGGCTCGGCGAAATCACCGTCGACGTCGCCTATGGCGGCAACTTCTACGCCATCGTCGAACCACAGAAGAACTATCGCGACATGGCCGATTATTCGGCGGGCGACTTCATCGCCTGGAGCCCGGTGGTGCGCCAGCGGCTCAACGAGAAATATTCCTTCTTCCATCCTGAGAACCCGGGCATCAACCGGCTGTCGCACATGCTGTGGACCGGTGCTCCGACGGTGGATGGGGCGGATGCCCGCAATGCCGTGTTCTACGGCGACAAGGCGATCGACCGCTCGCCCTGCGGCACCGGCACCTCGGCGCGCATGGCGCAGCTTCATGCCAAGGGCAAACTCAAGGCCGGCGACAGCTTCGTCCATGAATCGATCATCGGTTCGCTGTTCAAGGGCAAGGTCGAAAAGGATGTCACCGTAGCCGGCAAGCCGGCCATCATTCCCTCTATCGGCGGCTGGGCGCGGATGACCGGGCTGAACACCATCTTCATCGACGACCGCGACCCGTTCGCGCACGGATTTGTTGTCAAGTGATGGGAATCCTGACCTTGCGGAAAGCGACGGCTTGAAAAACGGATCGTGCCAAAAACGCAAGGATTCCTTTCATCACCTAATTTTGACGGCGATTTCTTCGAAACGGAGCGCATGATGCGATCGAATCGTCAAAGACATTGCGTTATGCCAATGGTAGGGTCCGCGATAGTCCAGGGGCCGGATGATGGAAAACGGGCAATCGGACAGCGTGCTTCGAAAACACGCATGACGATTGAAAAATGACGTTGCAATCCGGGCTCGAAACTTTACGACTAGGGGAAATACGAAAAGGAATGCGTCTGCATGGGCGACATTCCAGGGGAGCCATGTACACATGCAGTACTTTGTCCAGCAGCTTATCAATGGGCTGACGCTGGGATCGATCTATGGGCTGATCGCGATCGGCTATACGATGGTCTACGGCATCATCGGCATGATCAATTTCGCCCATGGCGACATCTTCATGGTGGGTGCCTTCACGGCTCTGATCGTCTTCCTCGCCCTTGGCGCGCTGTTCTATTCCGTGCCGGTTGTGCTGGCGCTGCTGATCATGATGATCGTGGCGATGCTGCTCACCAGCCTCTACAACTGGACAATCGAAAAAGTCGCCTACCGGCCGCTGCGCGGTTCGTTCCGACTGGCCCCGCTGATCACCGCCATCGGCATGTCGATCGCGCTGTCGAACTTCGTCCAGGTGACGCAGGGTCCCCGCAACAAGCCGATCCCGCCAATGGTCAGCCAAGTTTACAACATCAACGGCATCAGCGTGTCGCTGAAGCAGATCATCATCGTCGTCGTCACGGCGCTGCTGCTGGCGCTGTTCTGGTATCTGGTCAACAAGACCTCGCTCGGGCGAGCGCAACGGGCCTGTGAGCAGGACCGCAAGATGGCGGCGCTGCTCGGCATCGATGTCGACCGCACGATCTCGATCACCTTCATCATGGGTGCGGCCCTTGCCGCGGTCGCCGGCACTTTGTTCCTGATGTATTACGGCGTCATTGCCTTCTCTGATGGCTTTACGCC
>NZ_RZTT01000577.1 GCF_003996995.1 Mesorhizobium sp. M7A.T.Ca.US.000.02.2.1
AGGTTCGAAACGGCGGCAGCGTCCCCGCTGCCGGTCGAGGTCCCCAAGCCTCGGCCGAGTCCGCCTCTGCCTGCCAGTGGGGCGGACCCACTTTCGATTCAAGGCAACCTTGCTCCCAGGATGGAAGTTTGGATCGCGCTTGGTTTTCCTAGCCGAGCAGGACACCGGAAGGCCGTCACCCTCCTTCCTCACTGGCGGCTGCGAAGTCAGTCTACGATTGATGGGGAATTTTTTACCAAACTGTAAATTCAACGGTATTCTGGTAGGAGGCCAAACTGTCCAGGCGCGGATCCGCAAATATCGCCCTTGGCGTGCTACCATCCGAGGATTGGGCTGACTGGTCACTACAACCCGAGCCGCTGGCGAAGGCCATCATTGAGACCGTGGAGCGTCTGACGAGTAGACCGGCCGCTGAAGGCACGACTAGAGGGGGCCTTGGCTTTGAGACCTGCCCGAAGCCGAGCTGCAAACGGGTTCCAGCCTTACGAAAAGGTTGCATGGGTTTCTCCAGGTTGGCCCGCCGCTGAGGTCACAGCGACGGGCCCTGCACCAGAGCTTGGACTTGAGGGAGGGAGTTCTCACACCAAGCACGTTTCCAACTTAGATTCCGGATGCATGTTCCTAAGGCCGGCGCAAAAACTTTATGACCCACCAAATACAACAATGCCCCTGCCAGACTCCTGGCGATTCTGCGAAAGGCCGGCATCTCGATTGAGACGTCCGCGCAGGCGGCTAGGACTCGCCGTCACACGGCGCGATGTTATCTGAGCGCGTCAAGAATCGCCGGGAAACGCGGAGCTTCAGTTCGATGCGATGGGCCCGACACGAACGTCAGGGATCTGTAAGCCAGGTACGAATACAGGGTGGCTGCGGCATATGCCCCAAGCGAGGGCTGGATGGGGTGACAGCGAGCCGTTCCGATAAAAGCGGTAACCAAAGCGGCATACAGAATTGTGGAGGCGATGCCGACCATGCCGAAGCGTGCCAGCAGCTTGAGCGCGTCGTCGCCGGCAGACCGATGCTCAGGCACGCGCACTAGACACATACTCTCTACGCGGATGAAGGACCCTTATCGTTATGCTTGTCTCTGCCGGCGGCGCCACATTCTATTGGTGGTGGCGAGGCCGCTATGACCTTCAGGGCGGGCTAGCGACTGAGCGCCTTCGAAGGTGAAAGTAATTCCCGCGTCCTCAAACGCTTGGCGCATGGCCGCGATCTTGTGGGGACGCGGATTTCGAATACCGTTCTCAAAATCTCTGATCGCCATTTCGCTGAGACTGGCTTTTGCGGCAAGGCGCACCCGCGACCAGTTCAGCAGGGCGCGTGCTGTTCTCGATTGAGCTGCTGAGAGTTGGGTTCGGCTGTCCATAGGATGTGAACATTCGATAACTCTAAAATGTTCCTTCGATCTGTGCGACGATCGGATGATCGATCTTCCCCGCGAGGGGGACGGTCGTTACGAGCGATGTCTCAGCGATGCATGTGACAGGCTACAGGCGGCGCCGGGACGAGAGTGTGGGGCAAGCAGCGGGCGGGTGAAACGAGGGCTGCGGCTTGGCGGCGTCCGCCCGCTATCGGGACCAACCCTGTCGCGGCTTGTTGACCTATGCTGGTTGGTCCCAGCACACTCCAGAACCTGCCCGGCATCTTCCGGTGGGCTTTTTGTGAATCAGCGGAACCTGATATGCTGCGGCAGGTTGAACAAGCGGCAGCGTCCCCCGCTGCCGGTCGAGGCCCCCAAGCCTCGGTCGGGTCCGCCTCTACCCGCAAGTGGGGGCGGACCCACTGAGTCTTGCGGACCAGGCAACCTGGTTTCCGAAATCCATCATTGCTGGTCAGTGACGGGGCCTTCGCGCTGGCGCTGCTACACACCCTTGCAGGCACTCTATCGTGTCTGGGCCCGACTGAAGCCCGACATGGACTCGCAAAGGTCCGACCCTGAAACAACGGAGCCTTTTCTACATTTGGAAATGTGACCGTCGATCATCGTCCCTTCGTCGGCGGTTGGCTGAGTACCCGCCACGGCTCGGTGGCGTGGTGGGTACTCATTCATGGAGAGCGCATGTGAGGTGCAGCGTGGTGAAGGCTGATGAGCCGCCTACCTTATCTAGATCGCCTGGACGATCTCGTTCAAGCAATTTCCCATCGAAGGGGAGATCCTGCGTGCGGAGTGCCATTATTCGCTACGTCTTGGCGAAAATCGAAGAAGATCTACGGGAATGGTTGGCGGGGCCTGGGAGTTCCGAGTAGCGCGGCTTCGACTTATACTGTTTCTGGGATCCGGAAACTGGACTATCCTCCCACGGGTCTTGCGACTCCAGCCGCTCGGGCCAAGCCGTTCCTGTCCGAGGCAGCTAGTTTTTTCATGGCGACGAAAAATCACCGCAGCATAACAAGTACCCGCTTCAGCAAAAGCTAACGGAGCAGTCTTCAGCAGCCAAGGTTCGGAACGCTGGAAGCCTCGTACTGGGTGGAAGCTTCCGCAGCCCGTCTCGCGGCATCGGCAAATGAGTGCGAGACGGCTGTTTCGCGTTCGATTTGAGCGCCCTGGGACCTGCGGCCCGCCGCCTATTGAGGCGCCGGCGGTGGACCCTGTATAAGCGGCTACATCCATAGGGGATCGACCGCTCAGAGGGTCAATGTGCCAGATCGCTTAGCGAAGCTCACGCATTGTCTGCTCACCGCACGTCAGGCAGGTTAGAGCTATCCTGCATGCCGCTTGCCGGGATTACGGGCCCACAATCGGGTAGCTTCGTCCTCTCCATCGAACTTTCATCGTCTAGAAGCGTTCGGTCCGCTCGGTCAACAGTGTAACGATCAGGGAAGCGCAGAGGAAAGCACGTGCGGTAACGGTTGATTCAACCATTGCTGGTATATTAGGTGTGAGTGGCGGCTCCGGCATTCGGGCGGGCGCTTCAGTGCCGGAGCCGCCTGCGCAGTCCGGTTGGGTTTTGACCGCGCCGTCCTATAATGGGACAG
>NZ_RZTT01000578.1 GCF_003996995.1 Mesorhizobium sp. M7A.T.Ca.US.000.02.2.1
CCACCAGCGACAGCGAGAACTGCACGCCGAGGCGTGCGCCCCACAGCAGTCCCGCCACCAGCGCGACGAGGCCGGCAGCAGCCCAGACGGTGGCCCAAATCAAGGGCAGCCTGAGGCCGACCGCGAGAGCGGCGAACTGGTCATCCGCGACCGCGCGGAACGAGAGGCCGATGCGGGTGTAGCGGAAGAACAGCGACAGCAGCAGGACCATGCCGGCAGCGACCACGGCCGCGAAGATGTCGAACTGGCTGATCAGCACGCCGCCGATTTCCAGCGGCACGTCCTCGATGCCGAGATCGAGGCCATGGACCTGCGTGCCCCAGATCAGCTGGGCGGCGCCTTCGATGATGTAGGACAGGCCGAGCGTCGCCATGAACAGGGTGATCGGCGGCTTGTTGGTCAGTGGCCTGAGCACCGTGCGCTCGATGGCGATGCCGATCGCCACCATGATGGCGAAGGTGACCACCAGCGCCAGCGCGAAGGGAATGCCGCGCTCGACAAGGCTGACGAAGGTGAGTGCCGCAAACAGCAGCATCGCGCCTTGCGCGAAATTGAGCACGCCCGAGGTCTTGTAGATGAGCACGAAGCCGATCGCGACAAGCGAATACATGACGCCTGAGAGCAGGCCTCCGACGAGCACTTCGATGAAGAACTGGTAGTCGAAACCGGCGATCATATGCCTGCCCCGTCCTCATTGTCCGAGGCGACGCCGAGATAGGCATCGATGACGCGCTGGTCGTTCCTGACTTCATCGGGCGTGGCGTCGGCGATCTTGCGGCCGTAGTCGAGGACGGCGATTCGATCGGACAGACCCATGACGACGCCGACATCGTGCTCGATCAACACCACGGTGGTGGCGAAACGATCGCGCGCGGCGCGGACGAAAGCCGCCATCTCGCTCTTTTCGCTCGCTGTCATGCCGGCCATCGGTTCATCGAGCAAAAGCAGGCGCGGCTCGGCCACCAGAGCGCGGGCCAGTTCGACACGCTTCTGCAGCCCATAAGGCAAAGTGCCGACAAGACGGTCGCGAATGGCGGTGAGATGGAGGAATTCGAGGACCTGTTCGGCACGGCTGCGTGAATCGCGCTGCTCGCCACGCGAGCGGCCGATGCCGAGCACCTGGCCGGCAAAGTTGGAGCGAACCTTGTAGGCAAGGCCAGAGGCGACATTGTCGAGGACGCTGAGGCCCTTGAACAGTGCAAGGTTCTGGAAGGTTCTGGCGACGCCGAGATGGGCCAGCCGCTGCGTCGGGACCTGGGCATAGAAGGTACCGTCGAGCTGGACATGACCGCGATCCGGCCTGTAGACGCCGCTGATGACGTTGATCAGCGAGCTCTTGCCGGCGCCGTTAGGGCCGATGATGGCGCGGATCTCGCCTGACAGAACCGACAGGTCGACGTCGGCCAGTGCGACGACGCCGCCGAACGACAGGCTGATGCCCTGAAGCGCGAGCAAGGGAGAGGTAGCGCCGGCAACGGCCCCTGCCGGCTTGGCGACATCTTCGAACGACTGCTCCGGCCGTGGGCTTGACGGCAGGCCGCGCGCAAAGACCTCCGGTGCATAGGCGGAAGCCTCCATCACTCCGAGCGTATAAGTGGGCAGAGGCATTCCAATTGTCCTCGATTGCTTCAGCATGCGCGCAAATCCTCATTGCTGCTCGATGGCACGAGCGCGCCGGGTAGCTTTCATGCGTGTGCTGGCCGGAATCTCTCCGGCCAACCTGTGCGGGTACTATTCCGCCGCCAGCGACGCCGCTGCCTCGGCGTCTTCCAATTCGCGAACGAGCGGGATGACATGCTTGCCGAAATACTCGACCTCTTCCTGGAAGTGCAGGAAACCGAGCAGGATGAGATCCGCACCCGCGCGCTTCAGGTCGACGACGCGTTGAGCAACCTGCCTAGGAGTACCGATCAGGTTGGAGCGGAAACCGTCATTGTACTGGACCAGGTCGTCGAAGGACGATTTCGCCCAATTGCCCTCACCTTCCGGCGAGGCCTTACCGGCGTTCTTGACCTCATGGCCGAAAGCATTGACAGCCTCGGGATTGGCCTTGGCGATGATTTCGGCGAGCACTGCCCTCGCCTCGTCCTCGGTCTCGCGAACGACAGCGAAAGCGTTGACGCCAACCTTCACGGAATGGTTGTTGGCCTTCGCCTTGATCCTGATATCGTCGACCTGCTTGGCGATTTCGGCCGGCGTGTTGCCGTTGGTGAAGTACCAGTCCGAGACGCGCGATGCCATGTCGCGCGCGGCGCGCGACGAGCCGCCCTGGAAGATTTCGGGCAGCGGCTGCGGCGGCTTCGGCTTCAGCGAATATTCGTTGAAGCGGTAGAAATCACCACGGAAGGTGAAGCTGTCTTCAGTCCATATTCCGCGCAGCGCACGAATGAATTCTTCCGAGCGGCGGTAGCGCTCGTCATGATCGAGCCAATGCTCGCCAATGGCGTGGAACTCGCCGCGGAACCAGCCGGAGACAAGATTGATCGCGACGCGGCCATTGGTCAGGTAGCTGATGGTGGCGATCTGCTTGGCCGCCAGCGCCGGGTTCCATGGCCCGGGCAGAATCGCGGCGATGACCTTGAGCGTGGTGGTCGCCGCCAGCAGATCATGGCTGAACGCCACCGATTCGTGCTGTTCGTCGGCGCCGTAGCCGGCGGTGAAACGGATCTGGCTGAGCGCGTAGTCGAAGCCGGACCTCTCGGCGATCTGCGCCAGCTTGCGGTTATACTCGGCCGAATGGTTGGTGCGCTGCTCGATGTTGGAGATCACCAGGCCGCCCGAAACATTCGGCACCCAGTAAGCAAACTTGATCGCGTCGGTCTCTGCGTGTGCCATGAAATGTCTCCCATTCAGGCCGTGTCATTGATCGATCCGGCCTCAGCCGGACTTCGCGGATATTTATTATGTTTATAGAATATATATACAAAGAAGGATTTTCCGTTTTTGGGGCTCTCTTGGGA
>NZ_RZTT01000579.1 GCF_003996995.1 Mesorhizobium sp. M7A.T.Ca.US.000.02.2.1
AAAAGCGAGATCGGCGAAGTGGTGCTTGGCCACATTCGAGTGGCTTTAACACGATGCTCATCTAGGTGGCGGCGCTCTACTTCGTCGCACTGATGCTTCGCTCAGGGACATCCAAATTCCGAAGTGGGCGGCGCCCGAGCTTCCCTCTGGCAGCCCTCGCTACTTCGCACCGTCTCCACCAAAGGTGTCTTTCATCGCGCGCAGGATGATGACGGCCGAGGCCGCTCCCGGGTCCATGTGCCCCAGGGATCGCTCCCCGAGCCGGGCCGCCCTTCCGCGGGCAGCGACCATGGATCGTGTCGAATTTGCACCGGCTTCCGCAGCCTGCAGGATGCTGTTCCACATCTCCCGGCTCCCGGCAGCGCGGGCACATGCATTGACGGCTGCTTCCGTTGCGGGAATCCAGGCATCCAGCATAGTCTTGTCGCCGCGCTGCCCTTTGCCGCGCTCCTTGATGCCGGTCGTGATGGCTTCGATGATGGCGGCCTGGCCGGCGGCTGAAAGCCGTTCATCCTGTTTCAGGGCTTGTGCCGCTCTTCGAAACGCCGTCGCATAAAGCGGCCCCGTGGAGGCGCCGACGGCATCGAGAAAGGCCGATGCGGCAGCGGAGAAGATTTCCGACGCAAGCATGTGGTCGAGGTCGAGCTTGGCCAGCTCCGCGTTGACCGCCAGGAAGCCGAGTGACATGGTGATGCCATGATCTGCGTCGCCGATGGCGCCATCCAGATCCGAGAGGTGATCCTTCCCCGCCTCGATCGCAATGGAGATGCGATAGAACATCCTGCTCAGGCGTCGCGCCGCATTGTCCGACATCGTGTTCCTCCCAGTTCAAGCAGGATGCGGCCCATCGTATCGGCGCATGCTTCTAAGAATCTCAGCCGACCCGCAGGACAGCCGTATCGCAGGGGTGATGCAGCATTTCCGTCAACTCGTTGTCGAGGTGCAAGATCGTTATCGACGCACCGACCATGTCGAGCGACGTGCAATAATGCCCGACCCAGTTCGCCTCTATGGTGATGTCCTTGGCGCTCAATCGCTGCGCGACACGCCTGAATAGGATATAAAGTTCCATCAGCGGCGTGGCACCGAATGAATTGATCAGCACGGCGACACGGTCGCCCGCTGCCGGCCTCATTTCCGAAAAGATGCGGTCCATGATCCGGTCCGTGATCGCGTCGGCGCTCATCATCCTATCGCGGATGACACCAGGCTCGCCGTGGATGCCCATGCCGATCTCGATGTCGTCGGGACCGATCTCGAAATTGTGGCGACGGGTCTGCGGCATGGAGCAAGGCTCCAGCGCGACGCCCATGGTGAATGTTCGTGCATTGGCCTTGCGCGTCACGGCCTCGCATGCGTCGAGCGACAAGCCACGGTCGCAGGCGGCACCGGCGATCTTGAAGATGAAGAAGTTGCCGGCAACGCCACGGCGGCCCTCCCTATCCTCGATCGGGGACGAGGCGATGTCGTCTGTCGTCACCACCGTGCGAACCTCGATGTTTTTTTCCGCCGCTATCTCGGCCGCCATTTCGAAATTCATCACGTCGCCGGCATAGTTGCCGTAGACGAAGAGCACGCCTTGCCCGCCCGAGGCGGCATTGGCGCACTGGAAGATCGTGCCGGGAGGCGGTGACGAAAAGATGTTGCCGACGGCCACGGCATCGGCGAGCCCCTTTCCTACATAACCGAGAAAGCAGGGCTCATGCCCCGTGCCGCCGCCGATCACCAGCCCCACCTTTCCAGGCCTCGGCCCCGCACGGGCAACGAGAGCACGATGCGAACCCTTTATCGGCTCGATGTAAGCGGCGTGGGCCTTCACCACGCCGTCAAGCATTTCCTCAACGACATCGTCGGGATCGTTGAGGAACTTCTTGACATGGGTGCGGAAGTTGCTGGGCAAAGCCACGGCGTTGTCGAGCCTTGGACGTTGCGAGAGCTTCTGGTCGAGCTCCGTCACGCCGTCGGCATTCAGAATGCCGCGGCCCGTGGCAGCGTCCGTGATGAGCACGTTGACATAACCGCCGCGCAGCGCGGCAAGGATCGCCGGCACCTTGTCGAAACCGCCGGCGACCGCGATGCGCAACCCGATGGCCTTCAGCCTGTCGAGCGATATGCCGATCGTGCGGTCGTCGAGCGGGCCGGCCACCGGATTGCCCAGTCCGTCGATGAAGCGGCCGGCAACGACCCCCACAGCATCCTTGGCGAGGTACTGTTGAAGTGAAACCGATTCAAAGAAGCCGCTGGTGTGGATCGTCGAATTGGGGCGCAGGGAAGAGATGCCGAAAAGCGCCTTGTTGGCTTTGGCAAGCGCCTCGAACTGGCTTTCGATCAGCGTCTCGCGCAACAGCATGTCGCGAACCTCGGCCGTCGAAACAACTGCTGGTGCGGTGATGTTGATCAGCTTCCCGTCCACGGCGCCGGCGATGGCGGCCGCGCAGAGTTCCGGCGTGTAGGCAAAACTCGCACGCGTGCCCCCCGTTGCCTGGACGATGGTGACGTCCTGGAGGCCGGGCACGGAGGCCTGCTCGCCGATTGCCAATACGGTCCTCCCCCAGGCAACGGCAAGCGTGTCCCCGGATTTCAAAAGCTTGGCAAGGGCCTGCGCCGCGGCCCCGCCAAGCCGATCGATCAGCGGACGGGTATTGTCGTCGCTTGGCACGACCAGACAATCGTGCAACCCGAAATGGCGCTTGAGTTCCTGGGCGATGGAGAGCGAGCTCAGCCGTGACGGCTCGAGGGAAATGTTGACGATACCGCGGGCGCGGGCATCGGCCAGATAACTGTTCACCGTCGCCCGCGAAATGCCCATGATCTCGGCGATATCGCCCTGCGTCATACGATCTTCGTAGTAGAGCCAACAGGCCCAGACATAGGGATCGTCACCATAGCGCAGCGGGATGGGCTCGGTGCCTGCCTCGGCTGCCGCCCGCGCCGTCCCG